>CANRZX010000039.1 GCA_947644575.1 uncultured Clostridia bacterium
TCCGCATGCTCGGACGCGCGTCCGGCGGCCTCATAGGGCGGGCGGATCAGCAGCCATACCGTGCGCGCGGCATACCACACGCAGAACAGAATCAGCGCCGCCCAGCAGAGCTCCGCGACGGAAAACGGCACAAAGCCGCACAGCCACCCCATCGCCCTGTGATAGGGCCGCACCATGTACCGCACGAGGAACTGGGCCGCCGCCGGCCAGTGCATTACGCCGCGTAGGACAAGCTGCGCCAGTGTCAGAGCCGCCAACACGAGATACAACCCCCGGTCACGGCGCCAAAGCCGCGCGGCCGCGGCTTTGGCCCGATTTCCCCAATCCACCCGGTCAGCGCCCAAGCTTATCCAGCAGGGTAAGGATCTCCTGCATCCGCTCCTCGCGCAACGTTTCGTCCCCGCTGTCAAACGCCTCCTGCACACAGCCGCCGATGTGCGCTTTGAGGATCTCACGGTTCGCCTTGGTCAAAATGGACTGCGTCGCCATAATCTGGTTGGAGATATCGACGCAGTAGCGGTCGTTCTCCACCATATTCAGGATCCCGTCGATCTGACCGCGCGCGGTTTTCAGCAGCCGCGCGACTGCCTCCCGATTCGCCCTCATCCTCATTCCACCGATGTGACGGCGTAACCCGCCTCTTCCACGGCAGCCTTCAGCGTATCCGCGCTCACCGTGTCGGCCACGGTGCAGACCGCGCGCTTTTCCTCCAGGCTGACCACGGCGTTCACGTCCGCAAGGGCGTTCAGCGCCTTCTCCACATGGCCGCTGCATTTCTGGCACATCATGCCGTCGATGTTCAAAATGATCGTTTTCATGGTCTTCTCCTCCCTGTGATTGGTTTCTGGCGTTATTTCAATCCGTCCGATGCGCGGCGCGGCGGCCGGCTCTGCCGCGGGCTCGGGCGAATGTGCGCGAAAACGCTTGAGCCGCAGCGCGTTGGATACCACGCATACGCTGGAAAGGCTCATGGCGGCCGCCCCGAGCATGGGGTTCAGCTTCAGATGGAACAGCGGATACAGCAGCCCAGCCGCCACGGGGATGCCCACCGTGTTATAGAAAAACGCCCAGAACAGATTCTCCTTAATGTTTCGGATCACTGCCTTAGAAAGCCGGATCGCGGTGACGACGTCCGCGAGGTCGCTTTTCATCAACACGACATCTGCGCTTTCAATGGCGACATCCGTCCCCGCGCCGATGGCGATGCCCACATCCGCGCGCGCTAGCGCCGGGGCGTCGTTGATGCCGTCGCCCACCATCGCCACGCGCCTGCCCTGCCGCTGCAGCTGCGCGACATGCCGCTCCTTCTCCTGCGGCAGCACCTCTGCGACGACGTGCGGGATATTCAGCCTCCGGCGGATCGCCTCCGCTGTGCGGTGGTTGTCCCCCGTCAGCATCGTCACGTCAATGCCCATGCGCGTCAGCTCCGCAATGGCGGCGGCGCTGGATGGCTTGACGGTATCCGCCACAGCAATCACGCCGAGCACCGATTTTTCCCTGCAAAAGATCAGCGGCGTTTTCCCGTCGTCCGTCAGCGCGGCCAGCGCACCCTGCACCGCGTCGGGCAGCGCCACACCGCGCTCCGCGAGCATGGCCTCATTCCCGGCAAAATACAGCGCGCCCTCTGCCCGGGCCTGCACCCCACGGCCAAAAACCGCCTGAAAATCCGTCATTCCGGCGGCGGAAACGCCGCGCTCCTCGGCGTATTCCACCACGGCGCGCGCCAGCGGGTGTTCGCTCGGGCGTTCCAATCCGGCGGCCAGCGTCAAAAGCTCCTCTTCCGACAGGCCTCCCGCAGGAAGAATGTCCGTAACCGCCGGGCGTCCTTCCGTGATAGTCCCGGTTTTGTCCAGCACAATGGCGTCGACGCTGTGCGCTGTCTCCAGCGCCTCGCCGGATTTGATCAGAATGCCGTTTTCCGCGCCCTTGCCCGTGCCCACCATGATCGCGACGGGCGTGGCCAAGCCCAGCGCGCACGGGCAGGAAATTACCAGCACGGAGATGCCGATCGAAATCGCGAATTCGGGCGTCTGCCCGGCCAGCAGCCAGACGGCTGTCGCCAAAACCGCGATGCCGATCACCACCGGAACGAACACGCCCGCGATCCGATCGGCCAGCTTCGCGATGGGCGCCTTGCTGGAGCCCGCCTCCTCCACCAGACGAATGATCTGCGCCAGCGTGGTATCCTCGCCGACACGCGTCGCCCGGAACTTGAAAAAGCCCGCCTTATTGACCGTCGCGGCGATGACCGTGCTGCCCGCCTGCTTTTCCACGGGGATGCTCTCGCCTGTGATCGCCGCCTCGTCGATCGTCGTCGTACCTTCGACGATTACACCATCCACGGGAATGCTCTGCCCCGGCCGCACAACAAGGATGTCTCCCGCCGCAACCTCTTCCACCGGGATGGTTTGCTCGCACCCGTCCCGCTCCACGGTCGCCATCTTGGGCGCGAGGTCGATCAGCTTCGTAATAGCCTCGCTTGTCTTGCCCTTGCTCTTTGTTTCCAAATATTTGCCTAGGGTAATCAGCGCGAGGATCATGGCCGCCGATTCAAAATAAAGATCCATATGGTACCGCTCGACCAGCGCGTGATCGCCCGAGCCCAGGCCATAGCCGATGCGGTAGATCGCGAAGATTCCATAGACCAGCGCCGCCGTCGAGCCGATGGCGATCAGGCTGTCCATGTTCGGGCTGCCGCGAAGCAGCGTGCGGTAGCCGACCTGATAGTATTTCCGGTTGACGTACACAACGGGCAGCGTCAACAAAAACTGCGTCATCGCGAAGGCGACGGCATTCTCATGCCCCGTCAGGAAGGCGGGCTGCGGCAGGCCGAGCATTCCGCCCATCGAAATATACATCAGCGGCACAAGGAACGCGAACGAAACGGTCAACCGCGTTTTCATCTCCGCAAGCTGCTCCTGCATCATGGTCCGCGCGCGCGCCGCGCCCTGTTTTTCCGCGCTAGATGAAGCAGGCGCGGACGCGTTCGCAGGAGACGCGCCGTATCCCGCCTGCTCGACGGCTTTTTCGATCCGTTCGGGCGGCAGCGGCATTTCGCTGCCCACCACCATACTGTTTGTCAAAAGGTTTACCGTCACCTCCGCCACACCCGGGACGGCGCGCACCGCTTTTTCCACATGTGCGCTGCAGGCCGAGCAGGTCATACCTGTGACGTTATACCGCTGTTTTTCCATATTTTCCCCCATTTTCCGATGCTTGTGAGTCCGCTCAATACACCCTCCCCGGGTACGGGTGTATTTATAGTATATTCCTCTTTTCTCTTATTGTCAACAGAAAACAGAAAAAAATGCGGCTCTTCGGTATGGAAGGGCCGCACGAGACTGTCGACAAAGTCGACAGTCTCTAAGGGACACCAAACGCACGTCAGAACGGACTACACTCTGTTCAAAACGGGCTTTGCCCGTTTCTCACACCGTTCCGTCGTTCTTCCTCTTCCCCACAAAATTCCGCTTTGCTCCATTTTGCGGGGGCCCTGTGAATCGCTTTGCTGCGCAGTCGCTTTTTGGTTTCCCCCAGTACCCTTTTCCGTCGGCCTAAGAGCCGCCGCTGCGCGGCGGTTGGCCTTTGGACGCGCCTGCGGGCGCAGTCCGGCGCAAAAAGGGAATTTTTCATGCACTTTGTACACTCAAAATCCCCTTTTTGCTGTAGCGGTGTTTGCCTTTTTCGACAGGTTAAATGCGGCCCTTCGGTATGGAAGGGCCGCATAGGACACGGCAAAAATTATTGGCCGAATACCTCGGCGCGCAGATTCGGATCGTCCGGCAGCCGCAGGAAATCCTGAAAACGCTGTAAATAGAAGCGCTCTAACTTCGCGGTGTAGCCTAACACGGTACGCGGCATATCCCGCGCAATGGTGTCCAGCACCTCGCGTGCGGCGGCCTCGCTCTTCATCGCGATCTCATATTTTTTATGGTCGCGCGTGCGCACGATCACGCCGAAGGTTTTGCCGGTGGGCACGCCGTTCGTGCGGTGCTGGATCGTGTGCATATAAGCCCAGACCGCGTCGTTCGTATCCAGCAGAATGTCCTTGCCCTTCGATTCAAACAAAATCCACTTCCCGACGCGCACGCCGTTAATCGGCTCGGTGTCGTGATAGAACTGGTCAAGCTGCTCCATCGTGGCCACGGGGCTTTCACTGGCCCTGCAGTAGGCCTTAATGCTCCGCTGATAGCCGCCCGTCAGCGCCGAGATCAAAATCCACAGCGCGTAAATCAGCGCGCCCGCGGCAACTGCCGTCATAAGCCATGTGAGCCCCTCCGGCGTGCGGCCAAGGCAATTCGCTTTCAGCACCAGCGGCTGGAAAATCGCCCGATCTTCATTAGACAACCCGTCGTAGCCGACCACCTTGTGATAAAAGCCCAGCGTTTCCTCATCCATTTTCCGCAGCGTGCCCGTCACGGTGATGCTTTCGGTCAGCTCGGAGATATAGCCGTTATAATAATCGTCGGAATCGTCCAAAACCTTATCCGCGTCCCGGATCATCGAGCTGGGCACGGCAAGGCCGATGATCGAATCGTCGGTCGCGATGATGTACTCCTTCTCCGTGACGGTAGAGCGATGCGTCGAGCTGTTCGTGCTCTCGGTATACGCGTACCAATCGTAAATATAGTAGATTTCGGCCGTGACATATTTTCCCTCAAGCTCGTCGGCGCTCAGCGAAAACAGATCCTTCGGCCCGCCGATTGCCTTGAACGCGCCGAAATCCGAACCCCAGAGCAAACCCACTGCCAGCGCCAACGCGATCAAAATCTTTGAAATATTGTTTTTAAGACTTTTCTTTTTCAGTGCCCCCAGCATGATTTCCTCTCCTCACATTGAATACTGTGAGCGCGCTTTTTCCGCAACACGCCCCATTTATAAATATATCGAAAACAGGAAAAAATGTCAATATAGCCGTTTTTCAGGGAACGCCCGGCTCGTGCGGGCAAAAAGGTTGCTTTTTTGCCGAATGAAAGCTATAATAAATTATTCTCTTTCATTTTGTCGTTTCGCACAACAAACTGTCTAAAAGCAAAGCGGGCGCACAAGACAAGAGCAAATTTTTCCAAAAGCCTAAGAGCCTTGCTTCGCTCGGTTGGCTTTTGGACGCGCCTGAGGGCGCAGTCACCAGATAAAACAAAAAGCGCCGGGGTAACGCCTGACGGCGTTGTCGGCTTGCCGGCCAAAAATCACGGCCGGCATTCCGCCTGCGGCGGACACGCCGTGCTTTGTGCCCGAGCGAGCATTTTTGTAAAATCTGACGGAAACATTTGCCAAAGCTCTTGGCGGACGCGATTTTTTAGACAGTTTGACAAGAGAATCGAACCTTCACGGGATTCAGGCTGCGTCGGACGTTTGTTCCGGCGAGCCGGACGCCGGCGTTCGTTCAGGTTTTTATCGCTGTAAGATTTGTGTAAGGAATCCGAAACATTTTTGAAACATTTCGTATGCCTTGCTTCGTCTAATATGGCAGGAAGGGGCGGTGAGACCGCTGTGATTTCCGAACCGGCAGCGCAGTCCGCCGCGGCTCCGGATATGGATCGCATTGTCCGTACATACGGAAACGCCGTGCTCCGCATGTGTTTCCTTTATTTGAAGGACACGCATTTGGCCGAGGACGCCTCGCAGGAAACCTTCTTAAAGGTATACCGCAGCTATGCCCAGTTTGACGGGAGCGCAGGTGAAAAAACGTGGATCATGCGCATCGCCATCAATGTCTGCAAGGATTATCTGCGCAGCGCGTGGAACCGCCGCGTCAATGTCGTCGAGGCACTGAACGACATCCCCGTTATGCAGGAATATCCGCACGAGGACGATACCCTTTTGCGGGAGATCATGCGCTTGAAGCCCAAGTATAAGGAAGTAATCCTGCTGTTTTATTATCAGGATATGAAAATCTGTGAAATTGCCCGCATACTCGACGCGCCGGAATCCACCGTTTCCGTGCGGCTGAAGCGGGCGCGCGACCAACTGAAAAAAAGATTGGAGGGATGGTATGACAAAGAAAACGAGCCCCGTCGGTCAAGCGATTGACCGGCGCCTTTCGGCGCTTTGCCTGCCGGAGGATTTTGCCCAGCGGGTGACGCAGGCCACTCCCAAGAAGTGCCCACGCCTCGTGTACTTCCGCCGTCCTCTCGCGGTCGCGGCGGTACTGTGCCTTGTTGTTACATGCAGCATGGGCGTTTGGGCAGCCGCTACGCCCTCCTCCCACAATCTGTTTTCCATCTTAGGCGAGCAGGTATTTTCCCTGCTGCAGCCCGTCGAGCGCTCCTGCGTGCAGAACGGCATTGAAACGACAGTCGTCGCCGCCATGAACGACAACGATACGGTGGACATTTATGTCGCCGTACGCGACCTTGAGGGCTCGCGCGTCAACGCCCGCACCGATCTCGCGGATGTTTCTCTGACCGGGCTGGCGGTATCGCCCTCCGTGCAGTTGGTGCAGTTTGACGAAAAGAGCGCGACGGCCACGTTCCGTATCGAAGGCGTCTGCGGCGAGGCGCTGAACGGCAAAAAGGTCACGCTGTCCATCGGCGCGGTTTTGTTGGAAAAGTCCGATTATCTCTCGCAAAATACAAGCATCAGCGTCGCGGACATCGCGGCGGCTTTCCCTAACCCCGAATTTCAGACGCTGACGGGAAACCGCACTTATCTCACGGTGTGCAGCGATGAGGATACTCCCTTGTTTTCAGGCGATACCGCGCTGCTGCCCGCGCAAACGGAAAGCGACGAGCTGAACGCTCTTCTTCCTTGGGGGAAGCTGATCGCGGGCGGGGTGGCCGACGGCGCGCTTCATCTTTTGATTTGCCCGGATGAAGTCGGCCGGTACGCGCGATATACCAGCGTATCTCTCGTTAATAAAAAGAACCCGGACGCCGCCGGGCAGACGCTCCACACCGTTGAATTTGGCAGCGTTGAGACAGTAGCCGATACACAGTATTACGAATATACCGAATATGTCCTGCCTCTTCCGGAGGGCACCGGGCAAAAGGAGCTTTCCATCGCCTATGACGGCGTCATCTACGGACAGGCGATCCATGGCAAATGGTCCGCTACCTTCCAGCTGGAAAGCGTCTCCCGCCAGCGCATGGCGTATCCGGACATTACGGTGGACGGCTGGCACATTTCCCGGGTTGAGCTCTCGCCGATGGGCGTTTGCGTTGTGATGGACGGCCAAGACGGAAGCGATTTAGACGCGCAGCGGCCGAAGATCATCGCGTATGGTCAGGACGGCCAGCCCATTTCCGTGAACAGCTCCTCCAGCTCATGGAACGGCGCGGAAACCACCCTCAAAAATCAATTTGAAACGCCGCTCCCATTGGAGGAAATCGTGCGTGTGACCGTCGGCGGGCAAGACGTCGAGTTCAAAAAATAGCGTGCGTGCTGCGGAAAGTTTTGTGCTCTTCCGTCGTAGCAGCAAGAATACTTTCCTTACGGCAGCTTTTTGCAGAAAAGGCGGTTCGTTCCCCCTTCGGAACGGACCGCCCTTTTTTGACAAATCATTTTCGCCCTCTAAAAACCGTTTGAAAAAATGCAAGCATCGCTTAACAAGAGCTGGCCTCTCAGCCGCCGTCAGCCTTTTACCGCGCCAGCGACCATGCCCTTCATGAACTGCTTTTGGAAAATGACGAAAATCACAAGTACCGGAATCATTGTCAGCACGCTCATCGCCAGCAGGCTGCCCCAATCCACGGCGTACTGGCCGGAGAAATTCGCCAGCGCAAGCTGAACAGTATATTTCTGGGTGTCGCGAATGACGACCAGCGGCCACATATAGTCGTTCCACCGCCACAGGAACGCGAAAATCGCCAACACGCTCATCACGGGCTTAGCCAATGGCAGCATCAGCCGCAGGAATATCTTTCGCTCGCTCGCTCCGTCGATGCGCGCGGATTCCATCAGCTCGTTTGGGATCGTCAGGAAATATTGCCGCACCAAAAACACACCGGCAGGCGTCGCGGCCGAGGGAATGATAAGCCCCCAAAAATTATTGTACAGCCTAAATACGCGGATCACCTGGAAAATCGGGATCATCAACACCTCAAGCGGCAGCATCATCGTCGCGAGAAAAAATAGGAAAATCGCCGTGCTGCCCTTGAATTTATATTTCGCGAACGCGTAGCCCGCCATTGTATTGATCACAACCGTCAAGACTGTCGCGCTGACGGCCACGATCGTGGTATTCTTGAAATACAGGCCAAAGTCGCCGCGATTCCACGCGTCGAGATAATTTTCCATCGAAAACGCCGAGGGAAACAGCTTCGGCGGATAAATAAACAGCTCCGCGTCCGGCTTAAACGAGCATACCACCATCCAAAGGATGGGGATCAGATAGATCAGCATGAAAACAATCAGAATCAGATAAGTCAATCCATTGCGCTCTCTGCGCCCCGAGGTTCCCCTGACGCGCTTTTCCGCTTTGCCCGTGTTACTCATCAACCGCGCCCCCTTTGTTAAGCTTGAATTGGATCAGGGTCAGCGCCGCGAGGATAACCAGCAGCACCATAGAAAGCGCGCTCGCGTAGCCCAAATCGAACCGCTGGAATGCTTCCTCGTAAATATATTGGACAGCGAATTTTGTCGCGCCCGCCGGTCCGCCGTTCGTCAGCGTCAGAACGAGGCCGTACTGCTTGAACAAATCAATGAAGCCAAGGATCATTACAAGAAACATCGTCGGCTTCAAAAGCGGCAGCGTAATCGACCAGAATTTATGAAAGCTTGACGCGCCGTCCACGTCCGCGGCCTCATAATACGTATCGTCGATGCTCGTCAGACCGGAAATGAAGGTCACCATATAAAAGCCGGAACGCGACCACACCGACGCGAGAATCACGACGGCCATCGCGTTGAAGCCGTCCGTGAACCAGCTAACCTCCTGCATGCCAATCCGGGTGAGCAGATAATTGATCACGCCCGTGCTGTCGCCAAAAATGAATTGGAACAGCAGGCCGACCACGATATAGGAAATCATCGAGGGCCAGTAAAAAATCGAGCGGAACATCCCGCGGAATCGGATATTCTTGACGAGCAACGTCGCCAGCAGCAGCGGGATCGCCACAATCAACGGAAGCGCGATAAACGCGTAAAGGAACGTTTGTCGGATCGAGATCCAGAACCGCGTGTCTTTAAACAGCTTCAGGTAGTTCGCAAAACCGATAAAGCTCATCTCGCCGATGCCGCCCCAGTCCGTCAGAGAATAGGCGACGCCAAACACGGCGGGCACCGCGATGAAAATGGCAAAAATCAGCAGATTGGGCAGAATCAGCAGATAGGGGAAAATTTTCATCTCCGTTGAGGTGATAGAGTTTTTTTGTTTCTTCATAGCGTGAACCCATTTCCTTTTTGGTGTCAAAAAAGCGGGCGCGGAAACTTCCTCCGCGCCCGCCGCTTTGCTTATGCTTTGTTTCGCGCAGATTTTCCTGTCAGCGCTGTGACGGCATTCGTTTACTTGACGTATCCATTCTCCTGCATGAATTCCAGCGTGTCCGCGTCGACCTGCGCGGCCATATCCTCAGGAGAGAGCGAACCCGCGATGACCTCGGGCCACAGGTTTTGCAGATCGGTGAAGCCCACCGCCGCGTAGCCCGGCATGCTGAAATCGACGCCCACCTCGGGTACGGTATTTGCGAGCTCGTCCGCAAAGATCGCGAATTCCTCGGCGCGCACAGGATACTCAATCGCGGCGTTATCTTTGCGCGGGGATACGAACAGGCATTCCTTGCAGTACTTTTCGTTCTGCTCCTGTGCCGTCACCCACAGGATGAAGTCGACGGCCTCCTGCTCACAGCCCGTGCCCTTGAATGCGGTAATATTCTTGCCGCCCGGCACGGAGGAGCGCGTCGTGCCGATGGGCATATAGGTGACGCCCCACTCAAAGTCCTTGATGTTCTCGTCGTAGTTCTGGATCATCCATGTGCCGGACAGATGCGCCGCCACCTGGCCGGAGCGGAACAGGTTGTTCGGATCCTCGCCGCTCAGCCAGATGCTGCTGACAGCGATCTTGTCATCGAACAGCTGCTTGGTAAAGCGGATTGCGTTCATGCTCTCCTCGCTGGAGAGGTTGCCGCCCTCGGCATTGGACAGGCTGCCGCCGAACTCATATAACATCGTGCTCCAGCGGTGGGAAGGGTTGTCAATTACAAGGCCGTACTTGACGCCGCCCTTCTCCATAACGGTCTGGAGCGCTTCGCGGAACTCGTCCCATGTCCAGATGTCGTCCGGGCCGGACGGCACCTCGACGTTGGCCGCGGCGAACGCGGTTTTGTTGTAGATTAGGCCGTTGGCGGTTACCTCGGTGGGAACGGCCACAACGGTATCCCCGGATTTATACAGATAATCCACGGATTCCAAATACTCGCTTTTCAGCGCTTCCACATCCGTATAATCGGCAAAATCCACCATCGCCTCGTGCATCCGGCTGACGGTCGATTCCGTACCGCGCGACAGCGCCGGAGCCTCGCCGCCCGCGATAGCCATCTGGAGCTTAGTGTCCAAATCGCTGAACGCAATCTCCTGCAAATTGATGGTGATATTGGGATGCAGCTCATGGTACTCGTCGATCAGCTCCTGCATAACGACGGTTTCGTTGCCATCCGTCCACCAGATCATATCCATAACGATCTCTTTGTCCGTGCCGGACGTGGCCGGAGCCGAATTCCCCGCGCCGGACACAGCGGGCGCGCCCGACGAGCTGGACGGCGAGGAGCATCCCGCCAAAACCGTCAGCGTCATGCAAACGGCCAGCATACATGCCAAAAGCTTTTTCATCAAAGTTCCTCCTTTGCTCAAATACATGCTCGCGAAACGGCGAAGGGCCGCGCCCATGCCGTCCGAAGCCTTCGATGGTTTTATTTTACCGGATCCCGCGCGCTGATTACAGGGATGAAATTTGAGGTTTCGGTGGTAAATTTTCGCTCTTTGATGAAAAACAAAGCCCCTTCCCCTGTTTTTCACCTGATTCGGTTTTGCTGCGCCCGGCCGCCTTTCCGTGACTCCCCATCTACCGTTTGAGCCCGTCCCGATCAATCGGGGAAACGCCGCCGGGTAAAAGGCGCGGGCGAAGAAATTTCCGGACTCCTGAAGGATTTGGACTATACAGCGGGCACGGAATTTGGTATAGTATATAGGAAGAGAAGCCCGCATCGGTTCCTGCTTGGATCGGCGGCGCGTCCTGACGGAGCTGCGCGAAAGCCGGCGCGGAATTTTTTGATAATTTCTCCGGCGGCATATGCCCGGAGAGTAAACACTGATTAAATTGACGTGTCATCGGCCGCGTTTGGAACGTGCGGCCGACATTTCCTCGCGGGAAGATGCGGGGTCAAAGATGCCGCCGAGATGTGCGCGGCAATTTATTCAGCGCTTACGAGAGGAGAAGGAAAAGCGTGATATTGATGAAGCGTTTGACGGAAGCCCTTTTCGCAGCGGCGGTGTGCCTCTGCCTTGCCGGATGCTCCATGCCTACGCCCCCTCCCGAAACGGCGGCGGACGGAACGCCGTGGGGAGAGGACTGGGTAACCGTGGGCGGTACGGTCGGCGTGGAGGAATCCGAGACGCTGACGCTGCTGCAAAATAGCGACACCGTCGCCTCGAACCAAATGGCCTATGCGACATGGTCGATGGGCGAAGCGGAACCTTACACCACAGCGGACGAGAAGGAAACGGAAATCTACGACGCGCAGTTCTTTGTGCTTTTGGCCAAGAGGGAAAACGGAGAACAGGCGCGGGAAACGCTGTCGGAGTGGCAGGGCCTGATCGGTGAAATGTATACGATTATCTCATCCGGCGAGGAACGCATCGGCGGGCAGGAATTTCAAACGATTACCTACACCTACATCTCGCAGGAAACGCCCTATACTGCGGGGGCGTCCGCTTTTGGCGTATTCGGAAACTGCGCGCTCAGCGTCGAAGTCACCGCCCGGGGCGATGCTGCGCAGGATCCCGCCGCGATTTTGACAGATTTTCTCGAGAAATTCCATTACGCGGGAGAATGATACTTTTTCTATCCCCTTGAAAACGGCTCGATAAAAAGCTTGGTCTATAAAAAAGAAAAGCACGACGCTTCCCCACGAAGATGCTCGTGCTTTTTTCAATAGTGCGAAAGCGGGCGGCCTCAAAGCATGGCGTTTACCGGTGCGCCTTAAAGATAGTGAACGGCCTCCCCTTTTGCAAGCCCAGACGCCAAGCGCCCGTAAGATATTTCCTTCAAAAAGTAAGAATCCTCTACTGGAACGGCAGCCCAAAAATTTGTATCATATTTAATAAGGAAACCTTTGAAACCCGCGATCGGCGGCGCGCCGCCGGTCGCGGGGCTGCCGCGCGTGAAGGATATTTTAGGTTGATAAAAAAGGAGAGCTCAATATGGAACTGCCCGCATTGTTTTTGAAGGAAAAAACGCCTGAGGCCTGGGTGGGCCGCCGCGCACAGCTTAAGGAGCTGCTGGCCTATTATGAATATGGTGAAACACCGCGGATCGAGCTGGACGAAACCGCGGTCACCACACCGCTCACGCTGTCTCTTGAAGATGGCATCCAATACGAAACGCACCGGGCCTTCTTTAAAAAGGGCGAGCAGGTGTGCAGCATGCGCTTTGAAATCTGGCATAAGCCCGGGCGGCGCCCTTTGCCAAGCGTTTTGGTAATCGATGTATTCGATACAAACCCGGCCAATATGCAGATGCCGATGCTGTCGAACGCAAACGAGGATCGATGCCCGTACAAGTTGCTTGCGCAGCGGGGCTACGCGCTGGTAGTGGCGCACACAAACGACCTGTGCGACGACACCGTTGAAAAATACAAGCGGGGAATCATGGAGATCGCCCCGCGTGAAGGAAAGTCGGGCTGGGGCGCGATCGGCGCGTGGGCATGGGGCGCCAGCCGCATAGTGGACTTCCTGCGGAGCGACGAGCGCTTTGACCCAGAGCAAATCGCCGTACTGGGCGTGTCCCGTGCGGGAAAGACCGCGCTTTGGTGCGCCGCGCAGGATGAACGCATCGCCGCGACCATCGCGGTCGTGAGCGGCTGCGGCGGTGCGTCGCTGCTGCGCGGCAAAACCGGCGAGCATCTGCGCGACATGACCGCGCAGTTCCCGCACTGGACATGCCCGCGCTGCGCCGAATACATCGAGTGCGAGGAAGAGCTGCCCATCGACCAGCATATGCTGCTGGCGCTGTGCGCACCGCGACCGCTGTATCTGTCCGACGCCATCGAGGACGACTGGGCCGACCCGCACAAGGCGTTCGAGGCGGCGCAGCTCGCGAGCGAAGCATGGTGTGTCTTGGGCGGGACGGGCCTGCGCGGCGACAAATTCCCGGATGTTCACGAGCCGCTGCTCGATGGGGACATCGCCTATCATGTCCGCACGGGCGGCCACGGCTTGAAGCGATATGACTGGGAACAGTATTTGAAATTCCTCGATCGTATTTTCAAAGCGAGCGACAAATGAATCGCCGGCGGCATTTGTAAAGCCGCCTAAAAGTGAAGCGAAACCCGAAGCTGTTGAAAAACACGGCTTTTAGGCGGCGGGGCACACCGCGCGAATCGGTCTTTTCCAAGTAATAAACGCCGGGCCGTCGTGGGCCGCGCCGCTGCCCCGGCGGAAGAAAGGCGGTGGTAGCGGTATGGGCGCTATGCTGAAGCGGTTCAAGCCGCTGCGTTCCCTGCGCTGGAAAATGATGCTGCAGACAACGGCGGCGATGGTGCTTCTTGTGCTGACGATCGGCGTCGCGATGATCTTTCAGGTTTCGGTGATGGAATACCGCAACGCGGTCGAGTCGAACCAGATCCTGACACAGGCCATGAGCGACCATTTTAACGGGAATTCCGAAGCGTTTATCCACCAAATCGATTTTGTCACGCTGGACGGGGAAATTCAGGACCGCGTCAAACGGATGGAAAGCGTCCGGGGCGCGCATTCTGCAGACGAGCATTCCGTGAATATCAACGAGCTGCGCAGTGTCATCACGCTGCGCAGCATCGTAATGGATGAAATCAGCGGCGTATATTTGTACGACCGCAACGGTAACCTCATCACAAAGTGGGAAAAAACACCCAACCGCGCCGGCGTTTATAAGCTGCCCAACGCGACGGACATCAACCGCTATCTTCCGGACGGCAGCGTGTCCTGTGAATTCATAGACGGCCACCTTGTGTACCATCGCTCCGTCCGCACATTAGAGGAGTGGGAAACGGTGGCCTACATTTCGTTTCTATACGACGAGGACGCCCTGAAAAGGATGTTGGAAATCATCGCGGAGGACGAGACGCGTTTTCTCGGCTTGTATGACAGCGGGAACGATGTGCTGGTCAGTACGGACCATCATGACAACGCGGCCTATCGCCGGGCGCTTCGGGGAGCGGAGCTGTCGCACCTGTCCGCCGGCGTCATGATCGACGTCGAGGGCGTGGGGGAAATGCTGCTGTGCGGCAACGCCGTAATGAACGACGGCTGGTATTTTTTGAGTGCGGTCCGCCGCGACGATATTTTTGAGATGCACTACTTGTTCCTGCTAATGATCGCCGCATTCGCAATGATCGCGGTGCTCGGCGTCCTCTTCGTCACCCTGCTGAACAAGAAAATTGTTATGGAGCCGATCGAAAAAATCATGGCCGTGGTTCACAAGGTACAGAATGAGGATTACGACATCGCGCTCGACGTCAAAACCGGCGACGAGATCGAGCTGCTGGCGGAGCAATTCAATGTGATGGCGGAAAAAATCAACGAACTGGTCAACCAAAACCTGAAGGCGAATCTGGCCTATCGGGAGATGCAGCTCTCCCAGCTGCAGCATCAGATCAAGCCGCATTTTTTGTACAACACGCTTGAGTGCATCAACGCACTGTCCCAACTGGACAGAAAAGATGACGTCCGCGTGGTGACAGGCGCGTTCGCACGCCTGATGAAAACCAAAATGAGCGATCGGCACTTTACCACCGTGCGTGAGGAACTGGCCTGCGTCGAGGACTTTTTGCAGATCTATAAGGTAATGCAGGGCGAGGATTTGGAGTATTCCATCCGCATGGACGCGGCTTGCGCGGACTGCGCCATTCCCAGCCTGATGATCCAGCCCATCGTTGAAAACGCCGTACTACACGGCATTGTGCCCAGCGCCCGAAAAGGCGCTTGCACGGTCGAGGTATGCATGGAGGAGGGGCTTTTGCACATCTCGGTCTCGGACGACGGCGTCGGCTTTTTGCCCGATCCGTGGGCCGCTGCCAACGCATATTTGGCGGGCGAGGCCACGCCCGAGCAAAAGGAGCTCCTTGGCATCGGCATGAAAAATGTGATCGACCGTATTCGCTTTGTCTACGGTGCGCGTGGCCGGATCATTCTGCTGAGCGACCGGGAATGGGGAACGACTTTTGATTTCTTCCTGCCTGGGGAGCCCTCCTGATCCGGCGCGGAAGCTCGCAGCCACATTAAAAGGAGGGAATGGTATGCGGCAGTATTCCGTGGTGCTGCTGGACGACGAAGAGCTGATTCTGCAAAGCCTGCAGAGCCTGATTGATTGGAACGGGCTGGGCTGCTATGTGGCCGGAACGGCCAAAAGCGGGGCGAAGGGCAAACAGCTCATCCAGCGGCTGCGGCCTGATATTGTAATTACCGATATAAAAATGCCGGAAATCACCGGAACCGAAATTGCCGCGTACTGCGCGCGGCATCTGCCGCGCACAAGAGTCATTATCCTTTCCGCATACGCGGATTTTTCCTTTGCGCAAAGCGCACTGCGGTCAAAGACAGTCGCTTATCTGCTCAAGCCAATCGATAAAAAGGAACTGACGGACGCGGTCCGGCACGCGGCGGACGAATACCGCCAGATGGAAAATTCCCTCGCCTCTCGCGAGCAGGAGCAGGCGGATATGGAAAACGCCCGCACACTCGCCACGGCCAGCCTGCTGTTCAACTTAGCGCGCTATGGCGTTTCGGGCATAGACGGCACAGACGCGGATTGGGTGCACGAGCGGACAAAGGTCGACAGCGTAGTGATCATGGGCGCTTTTTTCAATACAACGCTGGCCGTCGCGCCCGCGCTGGCGCGGGGACGCGAATATACCGAAGGCGCGCTGCGCGAGGCGGGCTACGCGCCGATTTTCGGCAGCGCAGATGAAAAAATTATACTGCTTTGTCCGGTCATAAAAGGAATCGACCGCACCACGGCACGCGGCCGCGTGATCGCCGTACTCAAGGAGATGCTGCGCGACGCGCCGCCGGAGTTAGGCGTCTGCGTTTTCTGCGTCAGCTCGGTATACGCCGACGAGGAGTCGCTCCAACGATGCTATCAGGAGAGCCTGAGCATGCTGCGCTACGGCTTTTTCAAAACGAACAGCTGCGTGATTACCCAGCCGGAAAACATATATACGGGCGCCTACCATCTGAACACGCAGGAGCTTGTTTCGGCACTGCGCCACGGTCAAATGGAAAAGGCCGAGTTGCTGCTAGCCGACGGAAAACAGGCCCTTGCCCAAGCCGGCGACAAACAGTTAGCCGCCGCAAAGCTGCGGGAATGGTCGCGCGAGGCGGCGCTTTGCGCCGCGAAATTAGATATGGACACCAGCCGCCTTTGGGTACATGCGCTGGAAAATGAAAACTTTGACGCGCGCTATGAAAGCATGCGCCGCGGCGTAATGGCGGTATGCGATTACGCAAGGCGCAAGGGCGGCGTAGTCAGCCGGATGTGCCTGTATGTCGAGGAGCACTACGGCGACCGTTCCCTGAGCCTCGAATCCGTCGCGGACGAAATGGGGCTGAACAGCAGCTATTTGAGCCGCGTGTTCAAAAAGGAGCGCGGAGAAAATTTTTCCGAGTACCTGATCCGCGTACGCATCGAGCGCGCACAAGAGCTGCTGGGCGGAACAGAGCTGAAAACCTACACCATCGCCTCAGAGGTCGGCTTTGGCGACGCGCACTATTTCAGCCAGGTCTTTAAGAAAAAATGCGGCATGACACCCGCCGAGTATCGGCAGAGCGTAAAGAAATAACGGCCGTGGCGCCTATGTACCGCCGAGAGACGCGCGGCGATTGGCGTCGCTTTTCAGCGTTTTCCCAGCCTTACAAGCGAAACGCCGCGGACAAAAAATGTCTGCGGCGTTCATTTTTATCATTGGTACACTCAAAAACATTTTCCGAAACACGGCAACACGGCAGTTCCTCCCCGTCCTTCTCTTTCGGCACGGAATTACAGCGCCACGTCGTCGCCCGCCGCGAGCTCAGCCTCGACCTCGGGAATGCCCGTTCCGGCGGGAATCAGCTTACCGATGATTACGTTTTCCTTCAAGCCCATAAGCGGGTCAACCTTGCCCTTGATCGCCGCGTCGGTGAGCACGCGCGTCGTCTCCTGGAAGGAGGCGGCGGACAGGAACGAATCTGTAGCCAGCGACGCTTTCGTGATGCCCAGCAGGATACTGGTTCCCCGAGCCGGCTTCAGGTCAGCCTCGCCGGCGGCCATGCGCGCCTCAATCTCCTCGTTGGCGCTGCGCAGCTCGGATTTATCCATCGAGGAGCCGACAATCAATCTCGTACTGCCCGCATCCTCAATCCGCACCTTGCGCATCATCTGCAGAACAATGACCTCGATATGCTTATCGCAAATATCCACGCCCTGGAGACGGTAAACCTTCTGCACCTCACTGATCAGGTAATTCTGCACAGCGATGGGGCCCTTGATGGCGAGAATGTCCTGCGGGTAAGCGAAGCCTTCCGTCAGCAGATCGCCCTGTTCAAGCTGCGCACCATCCGCAATGCGGATGCGCTGGCCAAACGGAATCAGATAGCTTTTCTCGACGGGCGCGCCGTTTTCGTCCACGCCCTCCACGACAACATGGCGATTCTTCTTGGTATCATCCAAATGCGCCGTACCGGCGATCTCCGTCATGATGGCAAGGTTCTTCGGGCGGCGCGCTTCAAACAGCTCCTCGACGCGCGGCAAACCCTGCGTAATGTCCTCCG
>CANRZX010000040.1 GCA_947644575.1 uncultured Clostridia bacterium
TCCTTCTCCCCACAAAATTCCGCTGCGCTTCATTTTGCGGGGGCCCTTATAAAAAACTGTTAGCGGGGCCGCGAAAAAGCATTCCGATTTGCCGTCAGGGGGTTCGGGGGACATCGGAGCGAAGCGTTAAGAATTTCCCCGCTTTGCAGCGGAATCTCCAAAGCGGGGAAATTTAGCGGAGCGGAAAGTCCCCCGGCGTTCTTTTGCTTCTTTTCTCCGCGAAGAAAAGAAGATTTCCGTAACTTTTGATAAAAAAGCTTAACCTCTTAACTTTCCCCTTAAAGGGAAGGGTTAAGAGGTTAAGTTTTTGACTAAAAATTATTTATCCGCTCCCGTATCTCCGGTCTTTGGTTTCATCCATTTTTCCAAAAGCCGTGCCACCTCTTTGACGTCGATAGGCTTTGCGACGTGCGCGTTCATGCCGCATTCAAGGCAGCGCTGCACATCCTCGGCGAACGCATCCGCCGTCATGGCGATGATAGCAATGTCTGCGTCCGCACGGTTAAGCGCGCGGATGGCCTGTGTGGCCTCGTAGCCCGTCATCACAGGCATGCGCAGATCCATCAGCACCGCGTCGTAATAGCCCACCGGCGACTGCTCGAATTTTTCCACGCAGAGCTGGCCGTTTTCCGCCCAGTCGAGTTCCAACTCCAAATCACCGAGCAGCGCGCTTGCGATCTCCCAGTTCAGCTCATTGTCCTCGGCCATTAGCACGCGCCGTCCCGCGAGGCTGGGTGTATGCTGCTCGGGCGCTTCGTCCGTCTCGCCCGGCGTGCCGCTGACAAACGGCTTGAGCCCATAATACAGCGTCGATTTGAACAGCGGCTTGGAGATAAACCCGTTCACGCCCGCCGCGCGCGCCTCCTCCTCAATCTCGCCCCAATCGTAGGCCGAGATCAGGAGAATTGGCGTCGAATCGCCCACGCAGCGCCGAATTTCCCGCGCAGCGGCCACACCGTCCATGCCGGGAAGCTTCCAATCCAGCAGCACAATCTGATAATCGTTGTTTTTACGGTGATGCTCGCGCAGCCGCTCGATGGCGCTCTCGGCGTCAAGCGTCCATTCCGCCCGGATGCCGATGTCTTTCAGCGAGGCCACGGCGCTCTCGCACAGCAGCTCGTCGTCATCCACCACCAGCATGTTCCACTCAGGCAGAACCATTTCCTCCTCCGTCACTTCGGCCCGCAGCAGGTCGAGTGTGACGCGGAACTCCGAGCCCTTGCCCTGCTCGCTCTCCACCTCGATCGTCCCGCCCATCATGTCGACGATGTATTTGGTGATGGCCATGCCCAGCCCCGCGCCCTCGGTGCGGTGCACACGCGTGCTGTCCTCGCGCGCGAACGATTCGAAGATGTTCTTCATGAATTCCGGAGACATGCCGATGCCTGTGTCCGTCACGCGCAGGTGGATGCGCACATAGTCGTCCCCGCGCGGCGAGGGCTCCTCGTTCATGGCCAGCTCGATGCGCCCGCCCTCGGGCGTGAATTTGATCGCGTTGGAGAGGAAATTCAAAAGCACCTGATTGAGCCGCACGCTGTCGCAGCACACGCTCTCGTCGCTGATGTCGCTGATGAACACGTCGAACCGCTGCTTTTTGGCGCGCATCTGCGGCTGCACGATGCTCACGATGCCGTCCATCACCTCGCGCAGCGAGACCTGATCAATGCTTAAGGTCATTTTGCCGCTCTCGATCTTCGACATATCCAAAATATCGTTAATGAGCCCTAACAGATGCTTGCTCGAAAGCGTAATCTTCCGCAGGCAGTTCTGTACCTGCTGCGGATTGCCGAGATTGGCCGTGGCGATGGCCGTCATGCCGACGATGGCATTCATCGGCGTGCGGATGTCATGGCTCATGTTGGACAGAAATTCGCTCTTTGCCTGATTGGCGTGGATGGCGTCCTCCCTCGCCTGGTACAGCTCTTTCATCTGGCGGCGCGTCAGCTTGTAATACTGGGCGAAGATCGTCAGCAGCGCCGCAAAAATAACGCCGCAGCACAGAAACGCCAAAACGATCCATTGATTGCTCAGATGCGAAACCGAGCGGTCGATCTCCCCATAAGGCATGATGGTGACGAGATACCATTCCGAATAGGGCAGCGACGTGCAGTACAGATGCCAGCGACCGTCATTCACATTCAGTACGCTGGAATAGTTTTCCTCCCGGAGCATGGCGTCCTGGAACTCGGAAATAAAGCGTTCGGCCTCCTCGGGGCTGTTTACATGGAGGGACTGCCGCACGCGGTCAAAGTAATTGTCCTCCTGCACGTTTTCGCTGCGGATGATATAAGTGCCGTCGCGCCGGATAATGTGGGAATAGACTAAAGAGGCGTCCATTTCCAGCGAGAGCGTCGAGCTGATATATTCCACCGGAAAACCGCCCACAAGGGCGAGGCTCCGGCCGCTGTCTCCCGTCCGATACGCGCACGGCACGCCCAGCAGCACCACGCCGCTCCCGCTGTCGTCCTCGCCCACGGCTACCTTGCTTTCGCCCGCGGACAGTGAGCCGTGAAAGGCTTCCGGATCGGCCAAATGCACGGGGCTGCCGTACAGCATTTCAAACGAGCCGTCCGGCGCGTACAGCGCCAAATAAGAGAATTCACGCGCCTTCGCATTGTAGACCAGCTCGTCGTGCAAAGCGGCCTGCTCCCCGTCCCGCGGGGGGATCGTTCTTGTCAGTGCCTCGATCTGTGAGAGCCGCAGCCCGATGGTCGTCTGGAAATGCAGCGAAATCTGCTCGCTCAGACCGCTCATGTACAGTGTGCCTACCTCGCTGATGGTGCGGCCGGACTGCCGGTTCATAAAAAACGCTAAAAAGGAAAAGACCACCGCGCACAGTACAAGGATGGCGATCAGGCTCGTCGTCAAAAACCGGGTTGTTTTGTTTTTCATGGATAGGATACCTCTTGTTCAGTGCTTAGAAGCCGTATTCACAACCGTCAACGCCGTCTGGCCGGGTCGTTTTCCGCCATTCTTCAGCAAATTTTTTTGAAATCCACTAAGGCTTCCTGCAAAAATTTTCTTTTGACTGGCAAAAATTCCTCGCCCATCCGACATTTTCGCTTATGAATACCGCTTCTTACTCAGGTAGAGCTTTCGATTGGGGTGATCTCCGAAAGCGCGGACTGCATCTCGCTGTCATAGAAGCGGTAGCCCCCGCGCGTGCCGTGCTTGAGGGTGTACAGCGCCTGATCTGCCGCGTGGAACAGCGCGTCAAAATCGCGCCCCACGGTGTCCGTCAGCGCCACGCCCATGCTGATGGAGATGGTAAAGCCCCGGAACTCCCCGGTCAACGCCCGGAACAGGCGCTGGACGGCGAGGTTGATGTTCTCGCGGTATTCCAGCGATACGAGGAACTCGTCCCCGCCCGCGCGCGCCGCAATGTCGTCTCCGCGCACGTTCGCGCGCAGCTTGTCCGCAATATGGACCAGCACGTCGTTGCCGAACAGATGCCCGTAGGTATCGTTCGCGGCCTTGAAATGATCCAGATCAAAAATAATCAGCGCGAAGCGGCTGACCTGACGCTCGGCCATCCGCTGCTCTACCAGACGGCGCGCAAAGGCAAGGTTGTACAGGTTGCACAGTGCGTCATGGCTGGCCATTTGCTCTAAATTCGACATGCGCAAGCGCATTTCGTGGATGTCGGTCGCCTTTCCGATGGCACCCATATATTTGGGCGGCTCGTCGTCGGTCCACGTCGCCCGCGCGATGAAGCGCGTCCAGCGCGCCTCGTCCTGAAGCTTCAGGCGGCAATCGAACTGCACGACCGGCTGCTCGGGCGTTGTGGCGCGCAGCTCGGCGGCCAGCTCCTCGAGGTCGGTATCGCGCATGATCGTATGCACGGCCGCGCACCCGCGCGGATCCATCAGCACCTCGTCAAGGCCCAGCCGCTTCGCGCCCCAGGCAGAGATCGTGACCATCGGGGGATCGACCGTGTACTCAAACTGGATCTCCTGTGACATTGCCGCGAAGAAGCTGTACTTCATGCGCTCGTGCTCCAAAAGGCGCAGCGTCCGGTCGGACGCCGTCACATAATCCTGCCGGCTCATCTCCTGCGCGAGGCGGTGCGAATCCTGCGGGGAAATGTATTCCCGGATAGCACTTTGCAGCTCGGTCCGCAGTTTTCCGGCGTTTTCCTCAAAGCACTCGAGCAAAAGCGGATTGAACGCGCCGCACTCGCCGCCTCGGATCATCTCCACTGCGCGCTCATGCGGGAAGGGCGGCTTATAAACGCGCTCACTCGTCAGCGCGTCGTATACATCCGCCAGCGCCACCACTTGCGCCGCGATAGGGATCTCATCCCCGCGCAGCCCGTCCGGATAACCGCGCCCATCCCAGCGCTCATGGTGCCAGCGGCAGATCACGCGCGCCATCTGCATCAAGGGCTCGTCCCGATGCATCGGCATGCCCTCTAAGATCCGCGCGCCCTCGGCCGCGTGCGTTTTCATGATGTCGAATTCCTCTTCTGTCAGACGGCCGGGCTTGTTCAGAATGTGCTCGGGGATCGCGATTTTCCCGATGTCATGCAGCGTCGCCGCCATTGAGATCATTGGCACGTCGTCGAGTGCGAGCCCATACTGATCTGTCTTTTCCAGCAGCACGCGCAAAAGCAGTTCCGTCAGCACGCGGATATGCAGTACATGGGTGCCGCTTTCGCCGTTGTGGAACTCGACGATATGGCTCAACACGTCCACCATCAGCGTATTCTGACGTTCCGTCTTTTGGATCTGCTGGGCAAGCTGCTCGGTCAGGTGCTTTTGCTTGGTATATAAAAGAATGGTATTGACGACGCGCCGCTGTACGATCATCTCGTCGAAGGGGCGGCCGATAAAATCCGTGCAGCCTAACTTGTACGCGCGCTCGATGTTCGCGCTGTCGCTCTCGGACGAGATCATGATAACGGGCACATCCTCGATCCAGTGCTGGCTGTTCATCTCCTCAAGCACGCTGAAGCCGTCCATCTGCGGCATCACGATGTCCAGCAGCACCAGCGAAAACTCGCCCTCATGCTTTTTCAGCTCGGCCACGGCTCGCACGCCGTCCTCCGCCTCGATGATTTCGTAATCCTTCGCCAGCATCACGGACAGGATCGCGCGGTTCATCTCCGCGTCGTCCACAATCAGGATCTTCTGCCGTTTTCTCCGCTGCTCCATACCGTCCCCCCGTTCCCCCCCGCTCCATATGGTCAACACATTTGAAAACCAGTATCAAGTCTCTTGTTTTCAAGCGGCGCGCGTGTGTCGACTACAAAATCGGCCGGAAATCGCCGCGGGCGATTCCCGCGCGGCATAGTATGCCGCGCCTCGAAAAGCACCTCTTTTCGAGTGTGTCGATTTTAACGGGTGATGAATCCTTTCTATTATACAGGAAACGCGCCCTTTTGTCTATGACCTGTCTCGCAAATCGGCGGTATATGTAAAAATATCCCGCCCACCCCCGCAGAATCCATCGCTTTGTTTTCTTTATGGAAGCATACGTGACGGGGCGCCTTGACTTTTTCCGGCAGCGGGGAAAGGAAAGCCGCCCATTGACGCGGGCGGTTTTTTTGCGTACAATAAAACCGGCGCGCCGGAAAAAGCAGCCGCCTGACCGATCGGAAAGGAAGAGAGAATATGAAAGCACATATCCCCAAGCACCGCGAATTTATCATCAATTTAGCGGACGATTACGAGAAAAAGGACGAATGCTGGGCGAAGCTTCAGGAAATCATGACAGCCTACCAGAAGGAGGGGAAGTCCGTCTATACCCCTACGTTTATCGAGGATAACGAGGATCAGGTAAAAGCGCTCCAAGCGCAGTACGATTTTACGTACACCATCGAGGAGCGGTAAGCCGCTCACCCGGCGGCGGATTGGGAAAACGTCTTTTGCGGCGGACACACCCGCCCGATAGATTTCCGGGGCTTTGTTTTTTTATGGAGCCGCTCATAAGAGCGCCCCCTTTTTCACCGGACGTTTTGGCGTTTTCCCCCTTGTTTTGCACCCATTTCCCCTGAAAAACGTTTCCAAAGATGATTTGACAGAAAGCGCCTCCTTTCGGCCTATCACGCGCGGCGCGGCGGACACATACGATGGAGTGGGACGCCGCGAACGCGGCCCTGCCCGGCGGGCCGCGTCCGCGCGCTTCCCTTTGGAAGGAGGCATTTTTATGCAAAGCAATGGCAATGGCGCCGTGTCCACGGCGCTGATCGCGGCCGACCCGCCGTATCCCGGCACGGTGCTGCGGCCCGGCAGCAGCGGCAGCGAGGTGGCGCGGATGCAGCAGTATCTGAACGCGCTGCGCGACGCGGCATACCCCACGCTCGTGCGGCTCAGCGTGGACGGCCGCTACGGCTCGTCTACGGCCAGCACGGTGATGCAGTATCAGGTGTTAACCGGCCTTTCGATGGACGGGATGATCGGGCGCAACACATGGGACGCGATCGTCGGCGAGTACAATACGCTGATCGGCGGCAGCGCCGACACCTATCCCGGCATCGCGCTGCGGCCCGGCAGCCGGGGCGAGGACGTGCGCCATATGCAGTCGCGCTTGAACGAGCTGGCGCGCATCTATCCCGCCATCAACACGCAGAACGCCGACGGCATCTACGGCGACAACATGACGCACGCCGTGCGCCGGTTCCAGGAGCAGTTCGGCCTTTCTGCCGACGGCATCCTCGGGCGCGACACATGGGCGAGGATCGTATCCGTATACGAGGCCATGACGGCGGGCCGCCCCGCGCCCGTTGTGACGCGCTATCCGGGCAGCCCGCTGCGCGTCGGCGCGTCCGGGGATTCGGTGCGCTTTGTGCAAAGCTACCTGAACGGCATCCACGGCACGCCGCACCTGAACGTAGACGGTATTTACGGGCAGGGCACCGCGCGCTCCGTGGCGGCGTTTCAGGCGGTTTCCGGCCTGACGCCGGACGGCATTGTCGGCGCGGCCACCTGGCCCGCGATGATCACGGCGTTCAACGCGTCGCTGTGACAAAGCGTGCGGCGGCAAAGAATTTTTTCCGCGCGCAGAAAATCCCCCGCGCAAAAAGCGCCCGGCCTATGGCCGGGCGTTTTGGTTTACCCAAAAAGGGATAAATGCTGTTTGTATGCATGAACGGGACAATGGCCCGCCGTCAGTATTTCGCCACGATCCGCCGCATCTCGTCCCACGCGGCCTCCATGTCGCGCACTAACTTAAACTGCGTGCGGCAGCGGTCGAGGTTCTGGCCGTCGCGCTGGACATGGAAATAGGTATCGCCCTGAAGATAATCCGTCAAAAAGCGGATGCCGCACTCGAGCGTCATCAGCTTCGCGCCCCACGGCAGGAATTCCTTTTCCGTGTCCGTCAGCGTTCCGGCCGCGCCCTCCAAATAGCCCTTGGTGTAGACGTCGAACAGCGCGAGGTCGAAATTCACCTTGGACAGGTCGCGCTCGTCCTCGGCGCTATGGTTCGCACCGAAGCGGATGGAATCGCCGAAGTCGTTGATGGAAAGGCCGGGCATCACGGTGTCAAGGTCGATGACGCAGATTCCCTCGCCGGTCTCGCGGTCGATCAGGACGTTGTTCAGCTTGGTGTCGTTGTGCGTCACGCGCAGCGGCAGCCGCCCCTCGCGCAGAGCGGACATCGCCACGCCGCAGTCCGCCGCGTGGGCCCTGACAAACGCGATCTCCGGCGCGCAGTCCTTCGCGCGGCCCAGCGCGTCTGCCGCCAGCGCGGCCTCGAATTTCGCAAGTCGGTCCTCGGTATCGTGGAATTTTTCAATGGTTTCAAACAACGTGGCCGCGGGGTAATCCCTCAGCATCCACTGGAACCGGCCGAACGCCTTGGCCGAGGCGTAAAACAGCTCTGGCGTTTCGGCTGACTGCAGACAGCACGTCCTCTCGATAAACGGGTACACGCGCCACGCGCCGTCCTCGCTGTCGGTAAAAAAGGTATCGCCCGTTTTGGTGCGCAGGACGGTCATCGTCTCGCGCGCGCCGTCGCCGCCGTTTTTTTCAATGACGCCGCGCAGGTAATCCGTCACGCCGACGATGTTCCGCATCAGCTGGTCGGGATGCTGGAACGCCGCCGCGCTCATGCGCTGCAGAATGTAACGGACACAGTCGCCCTCCTCCGTCTGTGTGTAGACGCAGAAGGTGTCGTTGATATGTCCCTTGCCGAAGCGTACCGTACCGACGACCTCGCCGGCGAAGTCATAGGCGGCCAGCGCCTCGGAAATTTTGTTTTCAGCGGGGTTTGCCATGCTTACGCCTCCTCCCACAGGCGGTCGGGATACAGCCCGTCCGCCGTCTTCTGCGCGATGGCGGCCACCACGACGGGCTTATCCGCCTGATAGGTGACGCCGTACCACTTGTCGGCGCTGTGCAGCACCTTGACGCGCGCCTTGCCCTCGCCGATCAGCTGGCTGACGACGCTGGGAAGGAAATATTCGCCCTTGAGCGGATTTTTTTGCAGCGCCTCGTCGAGGAACGCGGGGAACCGCGCCTCGGCCTCGCGCAGAAAGCTCTGCGTAAAGCCCCACAGGTTCATCGAGACGGGTGTTTCGCCGGGCAGCCGTGTCCATGTCGCGCCGTCGTCCTCGGTGAAGCGGGCGCCGCCCTCGCATTTTTCAATGTGCGTGCGCTCGGTGACGCCGGTAAGATACCCCTTTTCGTCCACCTCGCAGACGCCGCGCGCGACATGGCCGTTCTCGGTGACGGTATTTTCCAGCAGATAGCCTACCATCGCGTACTCATACAGGCCGTCCGTGTCGGGATGCTCCGACAGATAATCGTAGATCACGCGGAACGCCTCGGGGCCGTAGTAATCGTCGGCGTTGATGACGGCAAACGGCGCGTCGATGACGCCGCGCGCCGCGAGCACGGCGTGGCTGGTGCCCCACGGCTTCGCGCGCCCCTCGGGCACGGCGTACCCGGCGGGCAGGTCGTCCAACCGCTGGAACGCGTAGCGCACGTCCATCACCTTGGACAGGCGGTCGCCGATGCCCTTTTTGAACGCGTCCTCGATTTCGTGCTTGATGATGAACACAACGGTCTCAAAGCCCGCGCGCCGGGCGTCGAAAATGGAATAGTCAATGATGAGCTGGCCGTGATTGCCCACGGGATCGAGCTGCTTCAGACCGCCGTACCGGCTGCCCATCCCGGCGGCCATGACGACAAGAATTGGTTTTTTCATAAGCTTCTCCTTTGCTTTCAAAGCGGTAAATTTTTCGCAAGAAAATTGCGTGTATGGAAGCTTCCCCTCATCCGTCACGGCGTTCCGCCGCGACACCTTCCCCCAAGGGGGAAGGTTAAGAGGAAAGATGTTATATGAAGAATCTCACTCCGCCTGATACCCGTTCGGGTTCATGCTCTGCCATTTCCAGCTGGTGGCGCACATCTCCTCGATGCCGTACTCGGCCTGCCAGCCCAGCTCGGCCTTCGCCTTCGCGGGGTCGGCGTAGCACGCGGCGATGTCGCCGGGGCGGCGCGGGTCGACGACATAGGGCAGCTCCTTGCCGCAGGCTTTGCTGTACGCGCGGATGACGTCCAGCACGCTGTAGCCCTTGCCCGTGCCGAGGTTGCAGACGAACAGGCCGCAGCCCGTGGCCAGCTTTTTCAGCGCCGCGACATGGCCGCGCGCCAAATCCACCACATGGATGTAGTCGCGCACGCCCGTGCCGTCCGGCGTGGGATAGTCGTCGCCGAACACATGCACCTTTTCCAGCGCGCCGACGGCCACCTTCGCGATGTAGGGCACCAAATTATTGGGGATGCCGTTCGGGTCCTCGCCGATCAGCCCGCTCTCATGCGCGCCGATGGGGTTGAAATAGCGCAGCAGCGCGACATTCATCGACGGGTCGGCTGCGCAGACGTCCGTCAGGATGCGCTCCATCATCACCTTTGTCGTGCCGTAGGGGTTCGTCGTCGCCCCGGTGGGGAAATCCTCGGTGATGGGCACGCTGGCCGGGTCGCCGTAGACCGTCGCCGAAGAGGAGAACACAAAATTCTTCACCCCGTATTTGCGCATGGCGTTCAGCACGGTCAGCGTGCAGCCCAAATTGTTCGTGTAGTATTCCAGCGGCTTCTTGACGCTTTCGCCCACGGCCTTGTACGCGGCGAAATGGATGACGGCGTCGATCTCCGGGTGTGCGGCGAACAGCGCGTCGACCGCCGCCTCGTCGCACAAATCGACGTTGACAAAGGGCACGGCCCGGCCGCTGATGCGCTCGACGCGGCGCAGCGCCTCCTCGCAGGAATTGTACAGGTTGTCGGCCACGATCACGTCATAGTCCGCCTTCATCAGCTCGACGCAGGTATGGCTGCCGATGTAGCCCGCGCCGCCGTTGACAAGAATCGCCATAATACTTCACTCCTTTTCTTCTCCGGATGCCCCGCAAAGCCACGCGCCCGGCGCGGCTCCGGCTCCCTATGCTTTTGTCGGCAACACACTTGAAAATAAAGGAATCGTTTTCAAGCGGCGCATTTTGCGCGCCACACGCGGTGCGTGCGTGTTGATTCTATTGTAGCCGTTTTCCCGCTGCGCGGGAATAGAATTTTCAACACAATATTTGTACTATTGTCCACAGGCGTCCAAAAATTTTGCGGCTTTTTTGTACAAATAGCGCGGGCGCGCCTACTCCGTCCCCGCGCGGTGCTTGGCGGACAGCATCTTCACGCTGGACGCGTATTCGCTGGGCGTCATGCCCGTCACCTTTTTGAAATGGCGTGAAAAATAGTGGATCGAGCTGTAGCCCAACAGCGCCGCGATCTCAGTAAAATTATAGGTTCCCTCGCGGATCATGCGCTGGGCGGCCTCGATCTTCATCGCGCCGAAATATTCCATCGCGCCGCCGCCCGTCTTTTCGCGGAACACCTTCTGCAGATAGCTGCGCCCGACCAGATTGTCGCGGCAGATGTCGGCCAGCGTCAGCCGGCGGGAAATATTGTCCTCCAAATATTGGCGCACATGGCCGATGAATTCCTGCTGGGAGCGCTCGCGCGGCAGGCTGGCCGGGCGCGGGGCGTCTCCTCCCCCGTCCGCGCCGCGCCGCAGCAGGCCGATCAAGAGCTGCTCTAAATACAGGCCGATCAGCTGCTCCGCGCCCAGCGGCGCTGAGTCCCGGCGGCGCAGGCGCAGCGTCTGCGGATCGTTCAGCGGTGTGGAGAACGCGGCCTCGGCCTCGGCGACGATCCGCGCCAACAGCGCGCGGCCCGCCTCGTCCACGCGCAGCAGCCGCCCCTCAAAAAAGCGCATGGCCTCGCTGCGGCACACAAAGCCGACAACCACCAAATTCGGCGCGACGACGCCGTTCGCGGACAGCGCGTGGAATTCGCCCGGCCGGTGGAAAATGATCTGCCCCTGCGAGAGCCGGTGGCGCGCGTCCCCGGCGCGCACGTCCAGCTCGCCCTTATCCACATAGAGGAATTCCCAGAAATCGTGGCATTCCCCCTCGAAGTAATAGCTGCTGGAATATTCAAAATAATGTACGGAAACGATCTCCTCTACCGCCAGCACGCGCGCCAGCCGGAGAACCTCGTACCCCATAGCCCTGTCACCGCCTTTTTATCGAAATCGCCGGGCGAGGGCCTCGCCCCTCTTTCATTATATCGGAATCGGCGAGGGATGCAATCCCCCATGCCGGGGCAATTTTCCAGGCTGCCGGAATTTGTTTTCCCGGTGCCCCCCGTTTTTTGATTATTCCCCGGGAGACCGGCAAATACTATAGCAGTCTTTTACCGCGATCCTACTACTTGTCGTTCAAAATAGCGCGTCGGACAAAAACCGCCTTTTTCACATAGAATGGGAAAACGCGGTCTTCGGCCGGAAACGCGTGGAAAAAGGGGGAGAACACATGGAAAAGCTGATTAAATGGAGCTGTTTTTTCGCGTCGGGGTGTGTGGTGCTGCTTTTTGTCTTTGCCCTGTACATTGGCACGCTCTTGCCCGACACCTTTTTGGTGCCCTCCGGCGGCGAGATCGCCATCGCCGGGATGCCCTTTGTGCGCGCGTCGGCCGCCCTGTCTACGGACGCCGTCGCCAGTATGGAGGACGGCGCGTCCTATAACGCGGAGCTGACCATCGCGGGCCTCGTGCCCGTCAAGACCGTCCGTGCGCAGGTGGTGGAGCGGCGCGCGGTTCAGGTGTGCGGCACGCCGTTCGGCATCAAGATGTTTGCCAACGGCGCGATGGTTGTCGGCTTCAGCGACATTTACACAAACGGCGGCTATCAGAACCCGGCCAAGACGGCGGGCCTGCAAATGGGCGACGTGATCCTGTCCGTCGCGGGCAGGGAGACCAAAACAAACGAAGACGTTTCCGCCGCGCTGCAGGATCAGGGCGGCGCGCCCGCCGAAGTAATTTTTGTGCGCGAGGGTGCGGAGCATTCCGTGCTGCTGACCGCCGTGAAGGATGCGTCTGTCGGCGCATGGCGCACCGGCATGTGGGTACGCGATTCCTCTGCGGGCATCGGCACGCTCACCTTCGTGGACAACGCAACGGGAGTTTTCGCGGGATTAGGACATTCGATCCACGACGTCGACACCGGTATGACCATCTCCCTGCTGAAGGGCGAGATCGTCCCCGTGGAGATTACCGGCGCGGTGGCCGGCAGCGCGGGCAGCCCCGGCGAGCTGAAGGGCCGCTTTTTGACCAGCATCCCGGCGGGCGACATCACCGCCAACAGCGAAACGGGCGTTTACGGTACGGTGCGCGGCTTCTGGAAGGGCGTCGAGGCCGAGGTGGCGCTGGCGCAGGAGGTTGTGACCGGCGACGCCGAGATCGTCACCACTATTGAGGGGCAGGAGCCGCAGCACTACACCGCCGTAATTGAGAAGATCGCGCTTTCCGCCGACAACCCCAATCGCAATATGGTTGTGCGCGTCACCGACCCGCGCCTGCTGAACGCGACGGGCGGCATCGTGCAGGGCATGAGCGGCAGCCCCATTTTACAGGATGGGCGGCTGGTGGGCGCGGTGACGCACGTGCTGGTAAACGACCCCACGCGCGGCTACGCCATCTTCGCGGAAAACATGATCCAGTCCGCGGACGCCGCGGCGCTGCGCTCGGCGGCGTAAAGGCATGGTGCGCCGGGGATGGGGCGCGCCGCCGTTTTGCCCTCCTGCCGGGCTGCCCGCGTGGAGCGCCCGCCCTTTCACGGACAGGAAGGCCGTCTATTACTGCAGCCCTTTTTCTCCCATGCGGCGGAATCATGCCGCACCACACGATATTGTGTCGAAAACAGGAAGATTCACGAAATATAGAAAAAATCACTTGGAAACTATTGCATTAAATGGAAATATATGGTAAAATATGGATCGTAGAGGAAACAGGCGGAAATCCGTTGAATCTGTGCGAAAGGAACGAAACACCGCCGTTCTGAAAAGAATTTTACCATTGGGAGGAAGGCAAAAATGGAGCATGTAAGATTATTGATGACCGAGCTTTCGCCGGAGCTGACGAAGCTGTGCGCGGAGGCGCTGGCCGCGCAGGAGGTGGACGTGACCGTCTGTGAGAAGGACGGCGCCAAGGCGCTGGCCGCGCTGGTTCAGCAGCAGCCGGACGCGGTGCTGCTGGACGCGTTCATGCCGGGGCTTGACGCGCTGACCGTCAAACGGCGCTACGATGAGGCGGGCGGCGGCAAGACGGTATTTTTTGTCACGGGCAGCTTTACGGACGACGCGTTGGAGTGCGAGATGATGGAAAAGGGATTTTCCTTCTATTTCCAAAAGCCGTTTGATCCGGCCGTGCTGGCCGATCGCGCACGTGCGGCCACGGGGCGACGCGCCCCGGCGCGCCCGGTGGCGGACGACGAATGCACCGTCACGGAGATCCTGCATCAGATCGGCGTACCGGCGCATATTAAGGGCTACCAGTTTTTGCGCGACGCGATTTTGATGACGATGGAGAATCAAGAGTATATCAACAGCGTCACCAAGCGCCTGTATCCGGAGATCGCGCGCCGCGGCGGCACGACGGCCAGCCGCGTGGAGCGCGCCATCCGCCACGCCATCGAGGTGGCGTGGGACCGCGGCGACGTGGATACGCTGAACAGCTATTTCGGCTATACCATCCACAACCTACGCGGCAAGCCCACGAACAGCGAGTTCATCGCCATGATCGCGGACAAAATGCGGCTGGACAAAAAGAGCCGTCGCAGCGCGTGAGTGCCCGGCAAACAAACCGGGCGCAGCCCGAAAGCCGTGCCCGGCCCTTCCGCGCGGCAGTGCCTTAGCGCTTAATTAAAAATTGAAAGGTTTACTCCGCGGCGCTTACAGGGAAGCCTTCACTTCTCTGTAAGCGTCTTTTGTTCGGATAAAATTTTCCCTCCTGAGCTTTTCCCTCGAGGGAAAAGCTCAGGAGGTTGAGTTTCATCATAAAAACTGCTCACACCACCCGCACGCGGATGATGCCGTTCACCGCGAGCAGGCGGCGCGCGTCCGCCTCGCTGACAGCGCCCGCCACATCAAGCATCGTATAGGCGTAGTCCCCGCGCGATTTGTTCGTCATGTTTTCGATGTTCAGGCCCGCTTTGCCCGCCACGTCCGTCGTGGCCGCGAGGATGCCCGGGATGTTGCGGTGTACCACGCACACGCGGCTGCCGCCCGAACGCGGCATCGAGACGCCGGGCATGTTGACGCTGTTTTTGATGTTGCCGTTCAGCAGGTAATCGCTCAGCTCGTCGGCGGCCATCACCGCGCAGTTGTCCTCGCTCTCGGGCGTGGACGCGCCGAGGTGCGGCAGGCATACCGCGCCCTCCGCCGCCAGCAGCGCCTCGCTGGGGAAATCCGTCACATAGCACGCAACGCGGCCCGTTTTCAGCGCCGTCACCATCGCGCCGGTATCCACCAGCTCGCCGCGCGCGAAATTCAAAATGCGCACACCGTGCTTCATCTGCGCGATCAGGCTGTCGTTCACAAAACCGGTAGTGTCCTTCGTCGCGGGGATGTGCAGCGTGATGTAGTCGCTCTGGCCGATCAGGTCGGACAGGTTCACGCAGTGGCGCACGCTGCGCGACAGGCTCCACGCGCCCTCGACCGAGATATACGGGTCGTACCCGAGCACCTCCATGCCGAGGTGCGTGGCCATGTTCGCCACCTTGACGCCGATCGCGCCGAGGCCGACGACGCCGAGCGTCTTGCCCGCGAGCTCCGGCCCGACAAACTGGTTCTTGCCCTTTTCCACCAGCTTCGCGACGGCGTCGCCCTGCCCGGCCAGCGATTTGGCCCACTCCATGCCCTTGCCCACCTTGCGCCCGGCCAGCACGAGGCCGCCGAGCACCAGTTCCTTGACGGCGTTCGCGTTCGCGCCGGGCGTATTGAACACGACGATGCCCGCCTCGCTGCATTTTTCCACGGGGATGTTGTTTGTCCCGGCACCCGCCCGCGCCACGGCCAGCAGGCTTTCGGGCAGCTCCATCTCGTGCATCGCGGCGCTGCGCACCAGGATGCCGTCGGGGCTCGCCCCCTCCTCGTCCACCGCGAACAGGTTGCTGGACAGGCGGTCCAGCCCCTTCGGCGAAATATTGTTCAAGGTTTTAATCTGATACATTTTTCATCCTCCCCTCTGTTTTGCGGCCGGGCGACACGGCTCAGCCGTTCGTCCGCTCAAACTCCTGCATGAACGCGACCAGCTTTTCCACGCCCTCGGCGGGCATGGCGTTGTAGATGGACGCGCGCATGCCGCCGACGCTGCGGTGGCCTTTCAGGTTGACAAAGCCCGCTTCGGCGGCCTCGGCGCAGAATTTTTTGTCGAGCTCCGGCGAGGGGCTGGTGAACGTAACGTTCATGACGCTGCGGTCCGCCGGGTTGACCGGGTTTGTGAAAAACTCCGAACCGTCGAGGAAATCATACAGCATTTTCGCCTTGGCGTTGTTGCGCTTTTCCATCTCGGCGAGGCCGCCCACCTCGTTTTCGATCCACTTCAGCACAAGACCCATCATATAGATCGTGTAGCAGGGGGGCGTATTGTACATGCTTTCAGCGTCGATCAGCGTCTTGTAGTCTAACATTGCGGGGCGCGCGAGGTCCGCGCGGGCGTTTTCCATCAGATCCTCGCGCAGAATCGCGACGGCCATGCCCGCGGGCGCGACATTCTTCTGCACGCCGAAATAGATCAGGCCGTATTGGGATACGTCCGTCGGGCGGCTCAGGATGCAGCTCGACATATCCGCCACGAGCGGCACGCCGTCCACCCGCGGCAGCTTCGTGTAGCGCGTGCCGTAGATGGTATTGTTTTCGCAGATGTGGATATAGCTGGCGTTTTTGGAATACGCGGCCTTCTCCACATCGGGAATATAGGTGAAGTTTTTGTCCTTCGACGACGCGGCGATGTTCACCCGGCCAAATTTTTCGGCCTCCTTTGCGGCCTTGCCGGAAAACTGGCCCGTCACGAGGTAGTCGGCCTCGCCGGTCGTCATCAGGTTCATCGGAACCATCGCAAACTGTGTGGACGCGCCGCCCTGAATGAACCCGACCTTGTAGTTGTCCGGAACGGACAGCACGCGGCGCAGCGCGGCTTCGGTCTTCTTGATGATCGCGTCGTACACAGCGCTGCGATGGCTCATCTCCATCACGCTCTGGCCGGACGCGCCGTACTCGAGCAGCTCGGCCTGCGCCGTGCGCAGTACGCTTTCCGGCAGCATCGACGGGCCCGCGCTGAAATTGTATACTCTCGACATGTTTTTTTCTCCCCATTTCCCTCTTAGCACATTTGACGGAACGTTTACCCTTCACTTTATTGGCATAAAGCGGTATACTCTTTATTGTATGGGACAGCGGTGGGCTTGTCAATGCACAAAAACGACGTTCTGCACAGAATACGCGGACAAAAATTGCGCAAATTGACAAAATGTTCTTCCACAGAAAACACTTTCCTCGCGCCGCTGCACCAACCGCCGCATTTTTCCATAAAATGGGGTGCGCGGCGCATGGCTTTTCCGGCGCGCGCGGATATAACGGCAGGGAGGTTTTTTAACATGGCCGAAATTTTTGAAGAGGGCATCGACGTTTCCCGCTATCAGGGAAACATCGACTGGGCGGCGGTGGCCGCATCGGGCAAGCGGTTCGCCATCTTGCGCGCGGTGTCGTCGAACGATGCGGGCGTTTATGTCGACCCCACTTTCGAGCAGAACTACGCGGGCGCGAAGGCCTCGGGCCTGCGTGTGGGCGTCTATTATTACAGCTACGCGCAGACACAGGCCTATGCCGACCGCGAGCTCGCGGCGCTGAACGGGGCGCTAGGGGGCAAGCAGCTCGAGTATCCCGTTTTCATCGATGTGGAGGCCAAGAGCCTCGAGGCCCTTGGGCGCGAGCGCCTGACGCAGATCACGCTCTACGCGCTGCGGGCGATGCGCGCGATGGGGTGGTATTCCGGCTTTTACACGTATTCCTATTTCGCGATGAACCGGCTGAACATGGCTGCGCTGGGCGAATACCCGTTTTTTGTGGCCGATTATACCGGCAGCGTCATCTATCCGGGCCGCTATGAAATGTGGCAGTATTCCAGCGAGGGGAGCGTGCCGGGCATCGCGGGCCGGGTCGACCTCGACCGCTCGTATGTGGATTTCCTGCCCGCGATCCGGGCAGGCGGCTACAACGGCTACGCGCCCGCGCCGCAGCAGCCGGAGATGATCCCCCTGCCCGATCTGAAGCTGGAGGTCTACGGCTCCCGCACCTTTGAATATTTCAACACGCCCAACGTCAACGACATCGCCGGGCGGCTGCCAAACGGCGTATACGAGGCTGTGGCGCAGTCCGTGGGCTGCTGGAACGGCTTTGTCTGGGTGACGATCCGCTATGAGGGCAAAATTTATTGGACGGCGCTGGAGGCCGACCACTGCTTTTTGCTGCGCGCCTGACGCGCCGGCCTCGCGACAAAGCGGGCGTTCACGTCTTGGGTAAGCACTGAACAAATCGTAGCACGCGCATCGGCGGCAAATTGTTCCGACAGACTTCACAAAAATACTCGTTCATACACAA
>CANRZX010000041.1 GCA_947644575.1 uncultured Clostridia bacterium
GGAAAACAAAATTAATACGTAGATTTCCAAATCAGTATTATTCCTTTCGTAATGACAATTGGAATATATTTTATTCGGTAATTATACTTGAATTATCTTAATGCAAGGAATGCTAAAATACAAGCTGCACGATAGTTTACCGTTACGCCATATTCAATTGCAATTCTTTTTATTAAACCGAAATTCTCATTCATAATAAAATGGATATGCTGATTATGGTGGTACTGCGGATATTGTTTCTTCAGAAATTCTTTTAGCTGTTTGTAGGTGCTTTTCTGCTCGGAGTTAGCAGAAACTAACATTGCGATAAGGGTATAATATATTATTCTATAATCAAAATATTCCTTCCAATAGATATTATTTTTCCAGTAATATTCCATGTGTTTTTTTAGCGATTTTGATGCTTCGATAAATCGAGTATAATAATTTACATTTTTATAGGATGAACTCAATGAAGGTTGTCCCATTCTGTAAAAATACAACTCTTCATTAATGGAAACGGGATTATTTGCTTCCAGTAAAACTTTAATATATGAATCGTCAAAACATTTTTCAAACATTTCTCCAATGTTAAGCTTGCTTAAAAGTTCCCTTCGAACAATTTTATTCCAAAGCTGTGAATTTCTTTCTACATATGTAGTATTTCGTTCGCCTGTAAATGGTCTAAACCACTTCTCTTTTGTTTTAATTTTATTGGGATAGAAAGCGTAATCGCAATAAACCAGATCTGCGTCCTTTTCTTTTGCAACAGTATACATTTTTTCAAACATTTCGGGGCATATAAAATCATCTGCATCAACCCACCCGATGTACTCTGCATGCGCGTATGAAAATGCATTTCGACGGGTTCTGAAAGTGCCCTGATTGTCCTGATGAAAAACACGAATTCTTGGATCGTTTGCTGCAAAGGCTTCCGCAATTTCGCCGGTTTTATCTTTGCTTCCATCGTCAACAACTATAATTTCCAAATCGGACAATGTTTGCCGACAGACTGAGCTTAAACACTGCGCGATATATAATTCAGCGTTAAAAGCAGGAATAAGGATTGAAATTTTAGCCATCATTTTCCTCCTTATCGCTCCCAAAGAAAAAGTCAATTTGCTTTTTCTTTTTATTTGGGTCATCTTTTGCATCCCATGAATAGCAGCCGACGATCTCCAAATATTTTTTTCGATACTCTTCAAAGGTCCCAATTACTTTTGCGGGAACTCCCGCTGCAACTGAATCATGGGGAATATCTTTTGTCACAACACTGCCGGCACCAATAATTACATTGTCACCTATGGTCACATCATAAAGAATGATTGTGTTGCATCCGATAAATACATTATTTCCAATGATCACTTTACCTACTCGCGTAGGGAAGCATCCATCTTCAGAGATGCTGTTGAAGATAAAAGATGCAATATCATGATTTACAAAACGTACACCCGAAGCGACCAAAACATTATCCCCAAATTCTATCAAATGTGGTTCAGTCCCAAAGTTAATAGGTTGAAAATAGCAATTATTCCCTTGCCTATGAAAATAAGATATCTTTTTCAGGTATTTTGCGCGTTTATATCCATTCATAAAGAGGATGCGCAACATCAACATTTTTCTATTCAAGGGATATACTCCTGTTGCGATATAATGAAATAAATTGTAATTATAATCTTGATAAAGCCTGAAGCGGTATCTCGCCGTTAGAGGTTGATACATTTTCATCAACCCCCTCCGTACTCTCTGGTGTGAAGAGTATCTTCACCGTTGCGAAGAGGATGCGGAGGTCCTCTGCGAGGCCAAGATTTGCGATGTAGATCAGGTCCATCTGCAGCTTGTCGTAGGGGGATGTATTGTATTTGCCGTGCACCTGTGCGTAGCCGGTGAGACCGGCTTTTACCTGAAGACGAAGGTCAAATTCCGGCAGGGCTTCCCGGTACTGCGCGGCAATCTCCGGGCGCTCGGGGCGGGGGCCGACGAGCGACATCTCGCCGCGCAGAATATTCAGCAGTTGCGGGAGCTCATCAACGCGCACCATGCGGATGATTTTTCCCACGGGTGTGACGCGGTCGTCCTTATCGCCGGTGGAAAGGCGCGCGATGCCGTCCTTTTCGGCGTCGGTGCGCATGCTGCGAAACTTGTAAATCTGGAATTCACGGCCGTCCTTTGTCAGACGGCATTGCTTGTAAAATACCGGCCCGCCGTCGGTCAGCTTGATCGCAAGCGCGGTAATCAGCAAAATTGGTGAAAGGAGCAGCAGCGCGCAGACCGAAACAACAATATCCATCGAACGCTTTATAAAAAGATAGATGGGATCGGGCTGGCAGCGCTTCGCGCGCACCACGGGCAGATGGAACATGTGGATGGGGCGCGCGCTCTGCATCAGCACATCGCCAATGCAGGGCGTAATGTATGCGGCCACATTGGACGCGATACATTCCTTCAGAAGAATATTGCGCGCGTGGCTGTGGATACCACATAAAAATACCGTGTCAACGCCGTCGAGATCGAGCGGCTCGTCCCCGAGCGCGTTATCCACATTCATCCGACCCACCACATTGAACTTTTTTCGCATGGTCGGCTCCTCGAGAAGCTGCTCCATATCCTCGCGCCGGTCATATATAATCAGGGTACGGCGCGCCGGCCACGTGTGAAAATACCAACGCCGCACTATGATGCTCCATGCCGCCGCCAGACCAAGCTGCAGAACAAATGTACCCAGCAGCGGCAGTGGATTTGGCAGATGCTTGCTGAGCAGCCATATCACAAAATAAAGGATCGCGTTGGAAATTAACGTCGCGAGACCCTGACTGTAGACCATTTCCGGGATCGGATTCATTGAGACCAAAAACGCCTCATAGATACGGCCATATGTAAAATAAAGCGCGGCATATAGAGCGATCACAAGATAATTGCCGCGCGCGTAATAGGGCGAGGCAATCTTGTCCGCATAAGCCGCATACCAGCATACCGCGAAGGGGAGCGTAAGCAGCAAAACATTCAGTGCTTTCACCGCGCGCATGGCAAGATCATATTGAAATGAGAAGGATTTCTTCATAAGAATGCAAGACTCCTCTGCTTACGGGTGCTGCGCAGATCGCGGCGCGCGTGGGGAAGGGGAAAAGTACTATACACATCGTACATGCGCCCCGATCTGTGCAGCGCGGTTATACAGTTGTATTTTTTGATCCAACAGGGTTCGTCATGGGGCGGCAGGGCCGCCCCATGACGAAGTTTTTACGCTTTGCACTGATCAGTACAAACCAGAAGCCATCGGTAATGTCTCAAGGCTGACAATTAGCCGATGTCGCTCGTCTGCGGAGAGCGAACGGTCGTATCGGTGCTGGGAGTGCTGGGGGTGGTGGCATCGCTGTAAGTTACAGTAGCAACTACGATTGCTACAGGCGAGAACTCCTTAAAGGTTGCGACAACGGTTCCATCCGCTGTTGCCTTAGCGGGAAGTACTTCCCATTCGCCATTGGATTTCTGATGCAACACGACAACCGCAGCGCCCGCTTTCACACCAGCGATGTTGGTGAAAGTGACGTCGACACTACCATTTGCAGTAGCAGCAGCCTTTGTGGCTTCATCGGCAGCAAAGTTAAAAGCAGCAACTAAATCCAGCTTATAGTCATCTACTTTTTTACCAGACGGAGTGACAGCATTCACAGCGGCCCGCACATCTGTTGTCAAACCGCTATTGGAGATAAAGCCCTCAGCACAGACCTCATCTTCGATTTTCTTGATCTCCTCAGGATCGTACACAAGCGTTCCCTGCTCAGAATCAGGCAGAACGTCCGTGTCGGTTCCGCTCGGCACATCTGTGGCAGCAAAGGCGCTGACAGACAGAGCGAAAACGAGCGCGGCAATGAGTGCGAGGGAAAGGATTTTGCGTTTCATTTTCGGATTTCCTCCTTATAGAATAAAATTTATTTCATAAAGGCTCCGGCGGCCTTGAATCGCCAAAGCCGATATGACAAGTTTGAAGCGAGGGGGGCTTTTGAGGGGATGGGATCTGGAGATTTTCCACCTCATCCGACCTCGCTATCGCTCGGCCACCTTCCCCTCGAGGGGAAGGTTTTGGGGCGGGAGAGCGGCTCAGAAAGACTCGTCGCTGACGAGCAGGCCCATGACGAGGTAGCGGCGGGTACTGTCGCCCCGCAGGCAGGTGGAGAGCACGACCACTTTATCGCCGGTTTCCGGCTTGCAGTCCGGATCCAGCACCGCGTGCAGGTCGCGCACGCCGAATACCTCTTGATCGAAAAAGGCGCGAAACACCTTTTCGTCGGAAAAATCGTGATAATACAGCACGTGGCTGTCGTCGTAGGGAACGGCCGCGAACACGCGGTAAACGAGGCGGCGCGACGGCTGGTAAATCGTAAATGTTGTATCCTCGCCAAAGGCGTGCTGCTGGCACCAGGCTTCTAATTGGCCGAACATCGAGCCGTCGTCCATGCTGTGCCCATAGATGAGCGTGACAGGATCGGAAAAATCGGTTCCGTTGTAGCTGCCCTCCGTAAAAAGGCTGCCGCCGATCGAATAGGTGCCGTCCAGATCCAACCGCAGATAATACTCATCTGAGCCCTCGCGCTGGAGGACGGGATAATCGATGCCCGCGTCCGGCATGCTCAGCCACGCGTAGATGTCGGCGTTCTGCGCCTTGAGCGCGTCGAAATCCACGGGAACTGTTTCGGCCGGCTCGCCGGAGGACGGCGCGCTTTGCGCGGCGCTCTGTGAAAGAGAGGCCGGAGCCGAGGAAACGGACAGGGAGGACGTGCTTTGCGCGCCGCATCCAGAAAAAAGCATTGCGCACAGCAGCAGAGCGGCGGATACGGACAGAAAAGCTCGAAGGGGGAATCTGCGCATTCCGTTCATTTCTTGGCGGCCTCCTTGCTGTCGGAGCTGTAGTAATCGCTGTAATAGCCGTACCTACTGTATTTGTAGTAATAGGGATTGTTCTTTGCCTCTACGCGGTTGAGCACCACGCCCATCAACTCGCAGCCCGCGCGCTCTAACTGCTTGAGCGACGCGCCCACCAGCGTGCGGGGTGTTACGCCGCTACGCACTACAAGCAGCGCGCCGTCGCATTGGGAGGCGATCAAATCGCCGTCCGCTACACTGTTCAGCGGGGGCGTATCCACCAGCACATAATCGAACACACGGCTCAGTGAATCGAGCATACCCGTGAAACGGTCGGTTTGCAGCAAAATGGCCGGATTCATTACCGTATAGGAGGTTGGCAGTAAGTATCCGTTGTTGATGTTGGTATGATACAGGACGTCGTCCAGCTCGGCCTGTCCGGCGAGAAAATGAACAAGGCCCGGCGGGTTGCGCCCTCCTGTCACCATCTGGTACCGGCTGCGCATGACGGATTTGCGCATATCGGCGTCCACCAGCACCGTGTGTAGCCCGGCTTCGGCCAGCATGCGCCACAGATTTGTGGATACAAAGCTTTTGCCCTCGTTCGGCGTACTGCTTGTGATGATGATTTTCTTACAACGGTCGCCGCAGAAGCCGATATTTACGCGCAGGCGGTTCAGCGCCTCCTCGGCCCCGTAGGGGAGCTTTTCCAAATGATTGAGAAAGATGGAATTCATGGTTAGTTACGCCCCCTTTTCGCGCCGCGCTTTGGCTTTTTGTCTTCGGAATGATCCTGCACGCCCTTTTCCTCGGGGATGGAGGTGAGCGCGACGACGCCGAAGTAGCGCTCTAAATCCTCGCCGGTGTGGATGGTGTCGTCATGCAGGCGGCGCAGCAGCTCGAAGCCGTAATAGAACACCGCGAGAGCCAGCGCGCCGGCCAGCGTATTTATCACGTAGCTGGGGCTGCTCTTTTTGGTGGGCGTCACCGCTTCCTCGGCGATGCTCGGCTCGTTGGAGCGCATGACCTCCGGCAGCCAATCGATGGCCAGCCGCGCCAGCTCATTGGCGATGTTCATGGCCTCGGCCGGGTCGGTGCTGGTGACGGTGATATTCAGGATGCGCGTGTTGCTGGGGTTGGAAACCGATATCATTTTTTTCAACTGCTCGATATCCTCCGCATGAGGGTGCAGATTGATCAGGACGCTTTCGAGCATGGGACGGCCCAGCACGAGCTGTTCATAGTCCGCGGTGAGCGAGGCGCCAAGCTGGAGATCCGTCAGGTTCACGACCGAATCATTCGAGGCGGATACGATGTAAAGTTTTGCGGTGGCCTGATATTTCGGTGCGATGAAAAAGTAGGTGAAAAGCCCTGTTACGACGCCGCCCAGCACAAGGGCGATCAGAATGCCAACAAGCTTTTGGCGAAATAAGTAGAATAGATCGTACAGATCGATGCCAAGGTCTTCGTCGGCCGGGGCTTTCTGCTGCTTTGTTTCGTCCAAGTTGTCTTCCTCCGTTTTTTATGGAAACGCCGGGCCAGCCGGGCAGGCGCGCCGGCTGAATCGGAATTTCCGGAAATTCCTCAGAGTCTGTCCGGCGTCCTTCCGCCCCGTCGATTCGGTCGCGCTGAGACGCAAAACAAACTCTTATTCTTCGGGATATGCGTCCCGGGGCGTTTCCTCGTAAAACAGATCGAGGACAAGCCCGCGAAGGGCGTTTTCATCGGGATAAAATTCCATCAGCTTTTCACCCAGCCGGGATTCCCCTTCGAGTGTGAGCGTGCCGCTGTTTTCGTATCCCTGACACTGCTGCGCGATGCGGCTGAGTGTGCCGCTGGAAATATCGGTGATGAGATAATCGGACAGGGCCGCGTACAGCTCCAGCACAAACTGCGGGTTTTCCGCTGTCCTTGCGCGCAGCTGCTGCTCAAAGCCGTGCAGGTAAGCCCTGTGGCGGCGCATGCGCGCCACGTTGGAACCGTCCCCGACGCCCCGCCGCGCGTGGACAAAGTGCATGGCCTGCTCACCGTACAGCGTAACCGTCCGGCCCTGTACCAGTGTGGCGTCCATCGCGGTGAGGTCGTCCTCTACGGTGACGGTAACACCGCCCACCATGTCGTTCAGAATCGGGATCGCATCCATCAAAAGCGCCGCGTAGCCGTCGATCGGAGCCCCGTAAAGCAGGCCCGATACGGCGTCTACGGTGTTTTCGCCGCTTTGCTCCCGCCCGTCGCCGTAGGTGTGGGCAAATTCAAGCTGCATATATTCCGTGCCGAGCACGTTGCCGGCGGAGCCGCCTACGCCAAACCCGATCACGGGAACCTGCGTCATCGTGTCCCGGTCGAGCTGCAGCACGCGGAAGGTTGCTTTCGCGTGGTCGACCACAAGCAGCAGTAGTACGTCCGACTGCCCGCCGCCAAACTGTTTCCGGGCTTCTTCGAGGTCGCCTTTGTTGTCCACGCCGATAAAAAGATAGGCCTCGCGCTCCGCGGCGCGCCAGTACCATTTGCCCTCCCAGTAGACGGGGGCTTCCTGCGCGTCGGATGCGCCGAGCATTTCCTCCACTGTTTTTCCCCGCTCGCTTTCCGGCTGGGAAACGGGCTGAGGCGTGGCTGCGTTTCCTGCCCAATAGGCTGCGGCGCACACAAGCGCGAGCGCCGTGACAGCCGTGACAAGGAGCGCGGTCCAGCGCTGGTTTCGTCTCGTTTTCATCCAACGCCTCCTACGCGTACAAGCCCAGCAGACGCGCGCCCAATTCGTCCATGCGCGCGAGCGTCGGCTCTCCGGCCTTGCGCCGCAGCATACCGCGCCCGGCCGCCAGATTGGGCGGACGCTTCGCGAGATCATGGCAGTCACTGCCCAGCAGGTGCGCGCGTCCCTCCCGAAACAGCCTGATCCACGGGCCGCGCCGCGTCAGCGGCAGCAGCGAGCCCGCGTTGACCTGCACCCACAGCGGTAGCCGCAGCAGGTTTTCCAGCACATATTCATCCTTTTGCAGCGCGTAGAAGCGTTCCAAGTGTGCCAGAATCACTTGATACCCCCGGTCGAGACACAAGCTTGACACCGCGTCCAGCTCGTACCGCGTCCAGGGGGCGAACGGCATTTCCAGAAGCAGTGTCCTTGTTCCGTTGATGCAAAGGCTGTCCAGCTCGTCCAGCTCTGTCAGCTTAGAGAAAAAGGCGACCTCCGCGCCGAACAGCACAAAGGGCAGCTCACCGCCAGCGGCCTTGCCCGAAGACGCGACGGCGCCTTTCAAGCGCCGCAGCGCCTGCCCGCGCCGTTCCAAAAAGGAGGCGGCGCTCTCCCGATGGCCGTAAAAATGCGGCGTGGCGACAACCACCTCCACGCCCTGTCCGCGGGATTCCTCCAGCATAGCAAGGCTCATGTCCGTGTTTTTGCTGCCGTCATCCATTTTCGGCAGCACATGGCTGTGAAAATCGATCACCACACCGGGCACACTCCCTTTTCGCAAGCGTTGAGCCGGCCACATAGGTCGCGCCGCGCTTTCCGTGGAAAGCGGGACGCCTTGACGGCGGCGAAGCTCACTTGCGGCGCACCTGAAAGCGCCCGAGACCAATACTGCATAAAAAGCATCAGAGGAGGATGTATTTTGCAGCGGCGGCGCAAGGTCTGCGTACCAAAACGCCGGAGGGGCGCGGGCGCTTTCAGATGCGCCGTTCGGCTTGAAACACCTTAAGAAACAACAAAATAACTCTTTTGTTGTTTGCCTGCGCAAAAAGCTCCCTCGCAAGCGGCGAAACACCCTGCGCCGAAAGCTTTCCGCGTGCCGAAAAAGAAAGCTCCCGTCTGGTTACATCTCTAAATATAAAAAAGGACACGGAAAACAGGCCGGAAAGAAAAATGAGCTTTTCGGCCTATTTCCCGTGTCTCTTTTCAGACACCACACCTTTCTGGATCGCCCTGAGCCATATGAGGACGGCATTTTACGCTTATAAAAGCTATTGATTTTTTCAAAAAGATGGTGTATGATAGACAAAAGAAACAACAAAAGAGTTATTTCGTTGTCAATTTTCTACAATTAACCCCAACATGGAGAGCAGCTTTTCGTGTTCCGCACCGGTCTCCATGATATATAAGCGCGTTGTGCTGATGTTAGAATGCCCTAAGACGTCCGCAAGCTTCGCGAGATCCTTTTCCGCTTTATAGAACACCACCGCGAACAGATGGCGCAGGTTGTGCGGGAATACCTTGCCCGGTTCCACGCCGGCGTCGCCGCACAGGCTGCGCATATCGCGCCATATATTGGAACGATCGATCGGTTTTCCGCCGCGTGTCCGGAACAATGGACCCGCGGCGATCTTTTTTTCTCTGGCCCACGCCAACAGCTGCCCGCACAGTTTGCGCGGAATGAGGATTACGCGGCATTTCCCTTTGCAGCGGATTGCGGCTCGGCCTTCCTTCGCCGACTGCGCTGTAATGTACTGCAGCTCGGACACGCGGATGCCGGTGGCGCATATTGTCTGCATCACCAAAAACAACCTGCGTCTGCCGTGCCGTTTTGCCGCCGCCAGCAGACGCAGGTATTCCGGTTTTGTCAGCTCCTTTCCGCGCGTGCGGAACACGGCCCGCTGGCGCCGCACGGGCTTTACGCGCAGCTCGCTTCGCCCGAAGAACGCCACGAAGCCGTTTACCGCCGCCAGCATGGTGTTGACGGTCTGCGGGGCGTAGCCCGCGTCGATCAGGCTCCGTTTCCACGCTACAAGGCTCGGCTTGTCGATCCCATGCGCGACCGGATCCCCCGTGGCCTTCTGTGCGAACCGCAGAAAGCGCTCGACATCCCGCCCGTATTTTCGTACGGTCGCGCTGCTGCGCTCCGCCGCGCGTAGGTGGCTTTGATACCGCTCGATACAAATACGGTACGGCGCGTCGTCCTCCCTAGCGGATACGGCTTTTTGTATGACTTCGTATTTTTCCATTTGGTGTCCTCCCGCAGATCTAATAGATTGTTCGTGATTTACAAGGCCGGAGCCAAAGGCTCCGGCCTTGCTCCACTCTACTATACCTGTTTTCACAGCCGTGATACACTCCTTTTTTGAGGAAGGATTGGCTTATGGGCCGCGTCCGTTCGCGGGAGACGGCGGTCAAAGCCGCCTTTGCGGTTTCATCAAAAAAAGGGCGCGCCGCAGAATCTCTTTCTGCAGTGCGCCCACACGGCATACCATGCCGCGCTTTGAAAAGCGACCCTTTTCAAGTGTGTCGATGATGATAGAAAACTTCTTTCCCGGCCGCCCGGAGGCTCAGCCGAGGATCGCGTCAATTTTCGCCAGCTCCTCGGGCGTGAAGTCCAGCCGCTCGAGCGCCCGGCAGTTTTCCTCAATCTGCCCAAGGCGGCTCGCGCCGATGATCACGCTCGTCACGCCGCCCTGCTCGCGCAGCGCCCACGCGAGCGCCAGCTGCGCGAGGCTCTGTCCCCGCGCGCGGGCGACATCCTCCAACCTGCGCACCTTGTCCAGCTGCTCCTCCTGAATGCGGTCCTTGTTCAGGAAGCGCCCGTCCGTCATAACGCGGGAATCGGCGGGGATGCCGCTGTTGTATTTGCCCGTCAGCAGTCCCTGCGCCAAGGGGGAAAACGCGATGCTGCCCATCCCGAGCTCCGGCAGAATGTCGATCACCGCCTGATTGTCGCGGTTCAGCATGGAGTAGCTCATCTGATGCAGCAGGCACGGCACGCCCTTTTCGGCGAGCATATTTGCCGCGCGGCGCGTGTCCTCGGGGTTATAGTTGCTGATGCCCACATACAGTGCCTTCCCGCTGTGCACAATGTCGACGAGCGCCTGCATCGTCTCTTCGAGCGGGGTGTCGGGGTCGGGGCGGTGGTGATAGAAAATATCCACATAATCCAGCCCCATGCGCGAAAGGCTCTGATCGATGCTCGCCATCAGCTGCTTGCGGCTGCCCCATTCCCCATACGGGCCGGGCCACATATAGTAACCCGCCTTGGTGGAAATAATCATCTCGTCGCGGTATGGGCGCAGGTCGCTCTCCATGATTTTGCCGAAGGTGATCTCCGCCGCGCCGTCGGGCGGGCCGTAGTTGTTGGCAATGTCAAAATGCGTAATGCCGAGGTCGAACGAGCCCAAGAGCATCTCGCGCGCGTTGTCCGGATCGGCCTTCGCGCCGAAATTGTGCCACAGGCCGAGGCTCATCCTCGGCAGCTTCAGGCCGCTGCGGCCGCAGCGGCGATAGGGCATGACGTCATATCTTTTCTCATTCGCGGTATAGCTCATTTGCCTGCTCCTTCCGTTTTTACAGACATCAGCGGCGCGTCGTTTTTACGCGCCCATCTCCTCCGACGCCTCGATGACCCAGCGGATGCGCTCGTAGTCGATGGTGGCGGGAATCGTGCAGTCCGCGCCCAGCATCAGGCCGCGCGTGCCGAAATCCCGGATCAGCTGCTTGGTGTACACCTGGACCTCCTCCTTCGTGCCGCTGGCCAGCACGCCCTGCGGACGGTTGTCGAAGCCGCCAAGGCAGGTTTTGCCGCCAAAGAAGCGCCGACCTTCCGTCAGGCTCATTTCTTCGATGGACACCGCCCAGTTCACGCATTTGACGTCCACGTCGCGCCAGAATTCCAGCTGATTCTTATCGCCCGCCCACGCGCACAGGTGCGCAATGTTGTAGTCGGAATAATACTGCGCGAGATCAAAGACCACCTTGTCAAACGGGCGGACGGTCTCGTCGTACTGCTCCCGTGTGAACCGGCCGTACTCCGCGCCCTGAAGCGGCAGGTACAGGCCGTCGCAGCCAACCTCCTCCATCAGCCCGCGGATCAAGTCGATGGTATCCTCGGCAATGACTTGCATCCCGCGGCGCACCGCAGCGGGGTCCTCGGCCAAGTGCGCCATGACCAGCTCGCTGCTGGTGGAATGGCGGATGACCGTGAACGGCACAAACACGTTATACAGGCACGCGCGGTCCCCCTGCAGGGCATCGCACAAAATCTTGGCGCGCTCGATCTGCTCGCGCACATAGGGGCTGTCCTTGCCCAGCGGCTTCAGGCGGCCCCAGTCTGAGGCAGTCTGGATCTTCGTGCTGAACGGATACTCAAAATATCCGTCGCACATAATTTTGACGAAGTCAAGGCCGGTTTCCCGCATGAATTTCAGGTGGCCGTCAACATTCTCCTGGCCGACGACAAACGAGCCGTCCGCATGGAAAAAGTGGTGCCAGAATCCTACGGGCACGCGGTCCACAGGTTTTTGATCCATTGCGTTGAAAAAGCGTTCTCTGTAATTCATTGTTCTGATTCTCCTTTTTCTTTTTATGAATTGCCGCCGCTTGAGTAAGCACTGAACAAATCGTAGCGCACGCATCGACGGCAAATTGTTTCGTGAGACTTTACAAAAATACTCGTTCATACACAAAGTACGGCGTGTCCGCCGCAGGCGGAATGCCGGCCGTGATTTTGGCCGGCAAGCCGACAACGCCGTCAGGCGTTACCCCTGCGTTTTTTGTTTTGTCTGACGCAAAATTTGCTCGCCGCTTCGCGACCCCGCATATTCTCGCGGGGAAGCATCGGCCGCGCGTTCCAAACGCGGCCGATGTACACTCCGACTTATTCAGCACTTACCTGATTGGCGGCAGCGGTTCCTGTATTCCTTCGGCGACATGCCGACCTGATTGTGGAACACTTTGGAAAAGTATTCCACGTTCATGAAGCCGACCTCCTTCGCGATCATATAGCTGCGCAGCTCGGTTTCCCGCAGCAGCTTTTGAGCCGCCGCGATGCGCCGTTGCGTCAGATATTCGACGAAGGTCTTATCCGTCACCTGCTTGAACAGCTTGCAGAAATAGGCGGAATTGATATTGAATTTCTGCGAGACCAGTGACAGGGAAATGTTTTCCGCGTAGTTCTGCTCCACATAATCGAGCACCTGCGTAATGACGTCGCTTTTCTTCCTGCGCTTGAATTCGGCGTAGCTGTCTGCCGCCTCAAGCGACACCTCCTGCACGCGGGCGGCAATTTCCTCTAAGGAATTGCCGTATAGGACGATGTTTTCCAGCCCCGCGTACTGCCGCTTTGCGTTATCAAAGGGCAGCCCGGCCGATTCCAGCAGATCCAGCACAGCCAGATATACCTTGGTAAAATACAGCCGAGCGTAAACCTCGTCCATCCGTTTTTCCCGTAGCTCGGCCTTGACCTCCTCCACGGCACGCACGATGCTCTCCTTGTCCCCGCACATCAGCGCGTCGCAAATGATCTGCACGCCCTTCTGCATACGCGGGCGGTCCTGCGGCTGCTCCTGCGCGAGCGCGGACGGAGTGTGGCTCGCGAAGAAAACACGGTCGCCGTTCTGCGAGAAAAAGCGCATGTTCAGCGCCTCGCGCGCTTCCTTGCCCGCCTGCGCGAGAAACTCCGCGCCGTGGTGCGGGTTGCTGATCCCGATGCCGACCTTCAGCCCTAACGCCTGCCACACCGTGCAAATGATCAGGTTGCCCAGCGCCACGACCGCCTTTCCGGCCTGCTGCTCGCTGACCGCCTCGCGCGGGTAGACCAGCGCGGTAAAGACATCGCCGCCGCACTGCACCACCTCGCCGCAGCACTGCTGCGCGACCGCATCCCGCAGCAGGCCGAGCAGCGTTTTGCACAAAACCTTGCTTTCGTGAAAACGATCTGCAGAGGCGCCCTGATCGACGCGGACGCGCAGTACATAATAGCTTTGCAGCGGCAGCTCCAAATTGTATTGCGAAATGAGCTGCTGTATCTCGCTGCCGCTGTCGACATATCCCATAATGATGGATTCCAGCGCCTGCATGCGGTCACTGTCCGAGCCCTCCGCAGCGGCGACCTCGCCCCAGTATTTCGTCTTTACCGTATTGAGCACGCGAAGGATGTGATCCGGCATCAGCCCCACCTTGAGCAGATAGTCCTCAATGCCGAGGCGCATCGCCTCGCGCAGATAGTGGAATTCCTCTAAACAGCTCAAAACGATGACTTTGCAGTCAAGTTGCTCGCGCTTCAGGCTGCGGATCAGCTCGATCCCGTCCATTCCGGGCATTTTGATGTCCGTCATGAGGATGTCTGGTCTGTGGCGGCGGCACAACTCCAGCGCCTGCTGACCGTCCGCCGCCTCGGCGACGACCTCGAAGCCGTTCTTCTCCCAATCGATGGAGGAGCGGATCCCGATGCGCACAAACACCTCGTCATCCACGATCATAACCTTCAGCATCCGTGTCACCCCTTTGCCGCAGCGGCAGCACCACCCGCACAGTAGAGCCCTCGCCCGCGCGGCTGCGCACCAACAGGCCGTACTGCTCGCCGAAATGCACCTTGATCCGGCTGTTCGTATTCTCCAGCCCAATGCCCGTGCCCGTCTGCCGCTCGACGCGCCCGCTCTCGACGAGCTCGTCGTACGGCTCAAACTCGGGCACCGGCTCGGGAAAGCCTACGCCGTCGTCCGTGACGTCGATCAAAAGCAGATCCGTATGGCTGCGGCACCAGACGGTGATCCGCCCCGCGCCGCCCTTGGGGCGCAGCCCGTGGCTGATCGCGTTCTCCACCAGCGGCTGGAGCAGCAGCCTTGGGATGGCGCTCTCTGCCGCTTCGGGCGTGACGGTGCTGGAGAACGAAACACCGTTGTTATAACGGACATTCTGGATGAAGAGGTAGGGCGACAGCATTTCGACCTCCTGCTTCACCGACGTGTCGAACTGTGTGGAATTCAGGCTGTAGCGCAGGATCTGAACCAGCGCGTTCACCATTTTGCTGATGTTGTCAAAGCCGTGCAAAACGGCCATCCAATGGATGGAATTCAGCGTATTATACAAAAAGTGGGGGTTGATCTGCGCCTGAAGCGCCAGCATATCGCTTCGGTGCTTCTTTTCCTCGGTCTCGTAAATTTCCCCGATCAGCTTGCTGATGCGCACCGTCATTTTGTTGAAGGTCTGCCCTAACTGGGCGACCTCATCGTTGCCCGCGACTTCGACGTGGGCGGTGTAATCACCCTGCCGCACGCGGTCCATTGCCGCGTTCAGCGCGACAAGCGAGCGGGAAATGCCTCTCGAGATGAAATGCGACAGCACCACCAAAAGCACCGCCGTTCCGAGCAGCACGACAAGAAAGCTGCGCTCAAACGCCTCCACATCCGCCATTACAACGGCCTGCGGGATGCGCTCAATGATCTTCCAACCTGTGAGCGGAACCGTGGTGTAGACCATAAAATAGGGCTTTCCGTCCAGCGCGTAGCTGAACATCCCCTCCTCGTCCGCCAGCATTGCGGCCGGCGCGTCCTCATACGGCATTCCGATTTTGCTCTGGTCGGGGTGGTAGATGACGCGCATATCCCCATCCAGCACGGTGATGCTCCGGTTCGCATCGCTCGCCGCGATCAGCTTGTTGGGCAGCAGCGAGGCGCTGATGAGGCCGATCGGCTCCAAATGGGTGTTGTCGCGCAGCGGATAGTACAGCGACAGCACATAGCGGAACGCCGAGCCGTTGTTGGGATTGCGCTCCAGCACCAGCTTCCAGCTGACAGGCATCATCCATTCCGGGTCCGCCAGCACGCGCTTGAGATTGTCCACATAGAGAAAGCCGCCGTTGCCGCCCGCGTAAAATTTGCCGCTGTAGGTATACATCACAATGGAATCCAGCAGATCATCCATCGTGCTGATGCCGGTTTTCATCAGCGTGCTCACCAGCGTGGCTTCAGCGTTTGTGTACTGGCGCGCGTCGCCTAAAAGCGCGGCGTTGACCGCAGTGTTGGAGGCGAGGGAATTCAAATAGGTGACGACATTTTTCAGCCGCACGTCAATAATACCCCCGATATTTTCCAGCTTGGCCAGCGTGGCCTCGCTGGTGCGGGCAAGCAGCATTTCCGGCATTTTGCGCAGAAATGTCCCGGCGATGATCGCCACCGCGATCGTGCCCACAAGCACTGTGGAGAGCATAACCTTCATCTGCATCGTCCGCAGCGTTTGAAATTTCCGAAGCCATCGCATCACACCGCCTCCCTCCGCGAAAGTCGCCACCTTCCATAAGCCCCCTGCCGCCCGGCGGGAGAGTGCCGCCGCCGAGCTTTTCAGGGATCGGCCTGTCGATTCTGTTAGTCAGCACGCACGCTCCGCGTGCGGCGCGCAAAGCGCGCCACTTGAAAACAAGAATCTTGTTTTCAAGTGTGCTGACTATATAAAGCTGCTCCGTTACATCTTATGCCATGATATTATTATAAACAAACCCGCTGGACTTGTAAATGCGCGGGACGCGCCGCGCGTCCGGCTCAGCCGCGCAGAATCGCCTCGATCTCCTCCATCTGCGCCTTTGTCAGCGGGCCGTGCTCCAATGCCGAAACGTTTTCCCGCACCTGCTTTTCCGAGCGGAAGCCCGGGATCGGAATGGTGTGAGCTCCGCGCCCGAGCACCCAGCACAGGCAGCCCTGCGCCAGCGTCCGCCCGTCGGACGTCAATATCTCACGGATCGCGGCAAGCCGCCCGAGCATTTCCTCGTCCGGCTTGCCGTCGTGGTAATAGGTCATCCACGGCGCGCCGCCCTTGCCGCGCAGATCCCCGGGCTTAAACTGCGTTTCGCTGTTGTATTTGCCCGTCAGCAGGCCCATCGCGAGCGGCGTGCGGCAGATCGCGCTCAGCCCCGGGCCCGCGCACAAGCCGATCATGGCCGCGTCGTCCTCGAGCACGTTTTCCGGGAACTCGAAGCCCACGCAGTGCGCTCCGCGCGCAAACAGCGCCGCGCGTTCGGGGTCTGGGGTAGACCAGCCGTAGCCGCGTAGTTTTCCCTCGTCGGCCAGCCGCTCAAGGCATTCCTGCACCATCGGCGCCTTTTCGAGCGGGAAATCCGACACATGAAACAGCAGAATATCAATGTAATCGGTCTGAAGCCGCCGCAGGGAATCCTCACAGGAGGCGCGGATATCGTCCGCCGTCTCAATCAGGCCCGTCGTCTTTTTTGCCTGCTCGTCGCATAAAATTCCGAATTTGGTGCAGATCACGACGTCCTCGCGCCGGCCGCGCACAGCCTGTCCCACCAGCCGCTCACTGTGCCCGGCGCCGTAGATGTTGGCCGTGTCCAAAAGCTGGACACCCATCTCCAACCCGGCGGCAAGCGCACGCAGGGATTCCGCGTCGTCCACATCGCCCCATCCGGCAGGGCGGCCCAAATCCTCGAACGCGCCGCCGATGGCCCAGCAGCCGAGCCCGATGCGGCGGCGCAAAGCGGATGCGATTCTGTTCTCCATATGATCCTCTCTTTCTTTGTCAAGCCGTTCCAACGCCGTCCCGCTTTCGTAATCAGCGGTTACTTCAGGACAGCC
>CANRZX010000042.1 GCA_947644575.1 uncultured Clostridia bacterium
GCGCCCGAGCATCAGTGCGCCCACGCCGCCCACAATGAACCCCGGGCCGGAGCCGATCGCGCACACCAGTAGGCGCGCGGCTTCGTCCCGCTCCAGCTCGTCCGCGCGGTACAACGCGTCCACCGACTGCGCCCCGCACGCGAAGCCGCCAAGCAGCCCGCACAGCAGCGCGGCGGGCGCTTTTTCGCCGCGCACGCCGATCAGCCGCGTATAGGGCCGCAGCAAAAGCCCAAGCCATTTCGCCGCCGGGCTTTCGAGGATCAGGCGCGACAGCACCAAAAACGGGAACAGCGCCGGGATCACCGTCTGATAACAAAGCCCCAATCCCCGCAGCACGCCGTTTGCGGCCGCGGCCGGGCGCACGAGCACGCACGCGGCGGCGAACAGCAGCGCGAGCAGGCCCAGCCCGCGCGCCGCCTTTCTCAGCAAAGCATTCATAAACCGTCCCTCCCCGTCGATATATATATGATTGAGCCAGGGAGCAATATTTTCCCGGACGCGTTTTTCAGACGGCCCGCAGGCAAAGCAAAGGCCGGGGCGTCCGGCGGACGCGGCTTTTGGGGATCATTTCAGGGGATTTGATAAAAAAGGGGGAGACGGACGTTGCGCGCGAAAAAGAAGCGGGGCGAGCGCTATTCCTTCCGGCGGGCGATGGGCCTTGCCACGCAGCCGGTGCGCGCGCTGTATGGTGTTCCGGCGCTGCACGTCGAGTGCGGCGGCGCGCTGGAAATCGAGAATTGCCGCGGCATTCTGCAATATGACGCGCAGCACCTGCGGCTGGATATGGGCGGCTGGACGGTGACGGTCGAAGGCGACGATCTGACGGTCGACAATTACCAGCGGGCGACGATGACGGTGCGCGGACGGGTTTTTTCTATCCATTTCGGAACGGGGGGCACGGCATGAGGGGATTGGCGCGGTACGCGGCGGGCAGCGTGCGGTTCGAGGTGACGGGCGGGCGCGGCGAACGCTTTTTGAATGCCTGCGTCGGCGCGGGCATTCCCGTGGAGCACATCCATCCCACGGCTACGGGCTACGAGGCGACCGTCCCGCTGCGCGATTACCGGCGGCTGCACCCCTTCGCACGGCGCAACCGCTGCCGCCTGCGCGTGCGGGAGCGGTACGGCGCGTATTTCGCGCTGGCGGCCTACCGGGGGCGCTGGGGCATTCTGTGCGGCCTTGCGCTGTGCGCGCTGGCGCTGGCGCTGGGCGGCGATCTGATCTGGAACATCTGCTTTTTGAATTTCACGCCCGAGCAGGAGGCGTCGGCCCGCGCCATGCTGTTCGAGCAGGGGATCTACGAGGGCGCGTTCCAGAGCCATGAGGCGCTGATGCGCGCGGCGGGGGAGCTGTTCATCGAATCGGAGGATTACGGCTGGGTCACGCTCAATTTTGTCAAGGGCCGCTTGGTGGTGGAAAACACCCGGCGCGAGCGCCCGCCCGAGCCGGTCAGCGCCGAGATCACCAACGTGGTGGCCGTCTGCGACGGCATCGTGCGTCGCGTCGAGCTGGCGGGCGGCTATCCCGGCGTCGTGTCCGGCCAGTATGTGGCGCGTGGGCAGGTGCTGGTCAGTGGGATGAAGCTGAACAGCTACAAGCGCCCGATGTATACGCACGCCGAGGCCGCCGTCTGGGCCGAGGTGGAGAACACCTACATTTACACGCAGCCGCTGCATGGCACCACGCTGCTGCCCACGGGGGAATGCGAGAGCTATTATACGCTGTATCTGCCGTGGGGCGAGCTGCCGCTGTACCGCAGCGTCGATCTTTCCGGGGCGTCTCAGCGCCGCGTGCTGCGCCGCCCCGCCGCGCCGCTGGGCTTTCATCTGCCGGTGCTGATCGAGGAATTGCAGGTGCGTCAGACGCGGCAAACCGAGTGGACGCTGACAGAGGATCAGGCGCGGGACATCGCGCGCTCGCGTGTGCTCGATATGCTGCGCACTGAGTTCGGCGTCTATGAGCTGCTGGAGGAGCGCGCCGAGACAAGCGTGGACAGCGGGGCCCTGACGCTTCGGCTACACGTCCGTTTTTTGGCAGACATCGGAAAAATGGTTCCTTTTCCTGACGAAATGCGTCCCGAAACGGAGCCTGATACAAATTCCCAAAAAAACGAGTGAAAAATTTGTATGAAATGTGTACAAAATGATTCTTTACTTTTTGTTAAAATTTGCTATAATAAAAATGGAAAGGTATAGGCAGTATTTTTTGTAGCCGCGAATCAGGGACGGATAGAGCTTTTCGCGGAGAACTGCGGGCGAACGGGCCGCCGGAATGCGCGGCGAGAGGTGAAAAATGGCGGAAGAGCTGCTGGAATTAGACAGCGTCGACACGGCGCTGGCCGTATTTGGAAATTGTGACGAAAACATCCGCCTGCTGGAGCAGGCGTTCGGCGTGACGGCGGTGTGCCGGGGCACGCTGGTCAAGCTGACGGGCGGCGACGAGGACGTGCGCCGCGCCCGCCGCGCCGTGGACGCGATGCTGCGCCTGCGCGAGGGCGGCACCCCGCTCGAGGAGCAGACGGTGCGCTACTGCATCGCGCTGGCCACAAGCGGCGAGGAGGAGCGCGTCGGCGAGCTGACGGGCGATTTCATCGCCATCACCGCGAAGGGACGCCCCGTGCGCCCCAAGACGCTGGGTCAGAAGGCGTATATCGAGGCGATCACGAAAAACGCCGTGACGTTCGGCGTGGGCCCGGCGGGCACGGGCAAGACGTATCTCGCCGTCGCGATGGCGGTGAAGGCGTTCAAGGCGCGCGAGGTGAGCCGCATCATCCTCACGCGCCCCGCGGTCGAGGCGGGCGAGAAGCTCGGCTTTCTGCCGGGCGATCTGCAGAACAAGGTCGACCCCTATCTGCGCCCGCTGTACGACGCGCTGTTCGACCTGCTCGGCGCGGAAAACTATCAGAAGCTGCTGGAAAAGCAGCTGATCGAGGTGGCCCCGCTGGCCTATATGCGCGGGCGGACGCTCGACGACGCGTTCATCATTTTGGACGAGGCGCAGAACACCAGCCCCGAGCAGATGAAAATGTTCCTCACCCGCATGGGCGCGGGCTCGCGCGTGGTGGTGACGGGCGACATCACGCAGATCGACCTGCCGGACAAGTCCCGCTCGGGGCTCGTGGATGCGCTCGGCGTGCTCAAAAACGTCGAGGGCATCGCGATGGTGCGCTTTTCGGAAAAGGACGTCGTGCGCCACCGTCTGGTGCAGGAGATCATCCGCGCCTACGACAGGGCCGCCGCGCAGCGCTCGCGCCGGTAACGGGCGGCTTTTCGGGCGCGCCGGTCATCGAAAGAAAAACCTTTTTGGAAGGATATCACCGTTAGAAAACGGCTGCTCCACATCCAGCGTAAGCGGCAGATGGATCAATCGGAATTTATAGGAGAATGGCATTATGCGTATTGCTTTATATTATTTGATACAATGCACATGGGGAGTCGTACAATCCACATTAGGTCTGATTCAGTTTATTTTTTATTTCTCAGACAGGCATTATTTTTATCATGGTGCAGTTGTAACTGAGTGGAACGCTAAGTCAAGCGTTTCTTTGGGAATGTTTATATTTGTAACAAAAGAACCATATTTTTATGATAAGCTGAAAAATAAATATACAATAGATGAGCTTTCTCAACGACTTCTTGTGCATGAGTATGGTCACACGATACAGTCACTTATTTTAGGTCCATTATATCTCATCATAATAGGAATACCTTCAACATTGTGGGGGTTTTTGCCCTGTTGCAATACAAGACGAAAAACAAAGAGCATATCCTATTTTTCTTTTTTTACAGAAAAGTGGGCGAATTTTTTGGGCGAACGAGTGACAGGTCAAAAATCAATGGAAAATTTAATTATAGACTGACAAGTTCCGGTTTATCGAATGAGCGGCGCCGGCGCAGGGCCTGTACACACGATACGCTGTTTTTGTACTTTATAGTCAGCACACTGGAAAACAAGGTTCTTGTTGCCGCGCTTCGAAAAGGACCTCTTTTCGAGTGTGTCGATTATATGCTCCGGGAGCATTTTTCCAAAAAGAGAGAAAACCAAAGAAAGGATGTGTCGTTCCATGTCGCACAAGGTGTACATTACGAACAAGCAGAAGGCGGTGAAGGTGCCCTCCGGGCTGCGGATCCTGATCCGCCGGTCGTGCCATGCCGTGCTCGAGGCCGAGCATTTCGAGGGCCCGGCGGAGATCAGCGTCACCTTTGTGGACGACGCCGAGATCCACCGGCTGAATCTGGAGTACCGCGGGAAGGATCAGGCCACCGACGTGCTCAGCTTTCCGCTGGGGCAGGACGGGCAGTATGACGTCAATCAGGAAACCGGCGCGGCGATGCTCGGCGATATCGTCATCTCGATGGAGCGCGCGGTCGAGCAGGCGGCGCTGTACGGGCACACGCTCCAGCGGGAGGTCGCGTTCCTGACGGTGCACTCGATGTTCCATCTGCTGGGCTACGACCACGAGGCCGGCGGGCTCGAGGCCGTGCGCATGCGGGAAAAGGAGGAGGCCGCGCTCATCCAGCTGGGCCTGCCGCGCACCGTTTCCTACAGTCAGGTGGACTGATGAAGAGCCGCCGGTTCAGGGACAGCTTCCGCTATGCCGCGCAGGGCATCCGCGCCGCCCTGCGCGAGGAGCGCAACCTGCGCTTCCATGTGTGCGCCGCGTGCTACGTGTACGGGTTTTCGCTGTTTTACCCGTTCGGCCGCGCGGAGTATCTGCTCATCACGCTGATGGTGTGCGGCGTGATGGCGCTGGAACTGGTGAACTCCGCCATCGAGCGCGCGGTGGACAAGCCCAGCCCCGAGCATGACCGGGCGGCGGGCGCGGCCAAGGATATGGCTGCGGGCGCGGTGCTCGTGTTCAGCGCCGGCTGCGCTGTGTGCGGCGCGGCGTTGTTTTTGGATTTTTCGGTTCTCGGAAAAATCCTCGCGCATTATGGGGAAAGGCCGCTCGAGCTTGTGCCGCTGGCCGTGTCGCTGGTGCTTGCGTGGCGGTTTGTCCGGTACGGCGGACGAAAAAGCGGCGGGAAGGAAGAGACGTAATTGCGGCAGGAACAGACAAAATCAGTGTTTGCGGCATTAGTGGGGCGGCCCAACGTGGGCAAATCCTCTCTGCTGAACCGGCTGGTGGGCGAGAAGGTGGCCATCGTCACCGCGAAGCCGCAGACGACGCGCACGCGCATCACGGGCATTTTGACGCGCGGCGCGGTGCAGTATGTGTTTTTGGACACGCCTGGCATCCACCGCCCGCGCACGCGTCTGGGCGAGCGCATGAAAAAAACAGCGGAGGACTGCGTGGCCGAGGTGGACGTGACGGTGATGCTGTTTGAGCCCTACGGCGAATTGACCGAGCCAGAGCAGGCGCTTCTCGGGCAGCTGCGCGCGCAGCGCGCGCCCGCCCTCGCCGTCGTCAACAAGACGGACACGCTGAAAAAGCCGGCCGACCTCGCCGCGCGCGAGGCGTTTCTGGACGGGCTGGGCGTGTTTGAGGAGGTACTGTCCGTCTGCGCGGCGGATGGCGCGGGCTGCGAGGCGCTTTTGGGCGCGATCGGGCGGTACGCCGCCGAGAGCCCGCACTATTTCCCGGACGACGCTTACACCGACCTGCCCGAAAAGGCGCTTGTGGCCGAGGTGCTGCGCGAAAAGCTGCTGCTGCATCTGCGCGACGAGATCCCGCACGGCACGGCCGTGACGGTTGAGCGCTTTCACGAGCGGCCGGATGGCGCGCTCGTGGACATCGACGTCAACATTTACTGTGAAAAGAAGAGCCACAAGGGTATGATCATCGGCAGGGGCGGCGCGATGCTGAAAACGATCGCCACCGAGGCGCGCATGGAATGCGAGGAATTCCTCGGCGTGCGCGTCAACCTGCAGTGCTGGGTCAAGGTCAAGGACGACTGGCGCGACAACGATTTTCTTTTGAACAACTTCGGTTTTTCAAAATAAAGGACGCGCCGAGGAAGGGAGAAGCCTATGACGAAAAAGTCCGCGCGCAGCGCCGCCGCGGGGATGCTCGCGGCGGCGCTGTGCTTTGTCCTCTATGCCGCGAACCACCCGGAGCGGAGCTTCCCGTGGCCGAACGGCGTCACCTACGCGCTCTATGCCGCGTATTTTGCCGCCGCTGCCGTGCTGCTGCTCGCGCCGTTCCCGGACAAGCGGTAGGCGGGGCTGGTCGAAAAAAGGCTCCTCCCGATTTGGACAACATTTCCGCTGCTACGCGCGGTACAATAGGCGCATAGTAGGAATGAGAATCCGCAGGGGCGGATTCTCAGCATTCCGGCCTGCGCCGCCGAAGAGGGCGCGCGGGCGCTGACTTTGGGCGGAGGTGTTCTGAATGAATCCGGGCGGATCGTGGAAACGGTTTGAGAGCAGCGGGCGGATCACGGATTATCTTGCCTATAAATCCGAGGAATCCGACGCCGCGCGAAGGGAAGAGTGGGATGCGTACAACGATGACGACGACGGGGCTGGTGCTGCGCGCGACGAAGACGGGCGAGGCTGACCGCGCGCTGCTGCTGCTGACGCCGGACGGCCTTGTCAGCGCGATGGCCAAGGGCGCATTGCGTATGCGCAGCAAGTTGTTCAGCGGCACGGGGCTTTTCTGCTACAGCGAATTTGTGCTGTTCGAGGGCAAGACGATGCATGTTGTGGACGCCGCGTCGGTGAAGCAGGTGTTCTGGGGCCTGCACGAGGACGTCGAGCGCATGGCGCTGGCGATGTATTATGCCGAGCTGGCGGCCACGCTCTCGCCGACCGGGGCCGAGGCGGACGCCCAGCTGCGGCTTTTGCTGAACTGCCTGTACTTTTTGAGCGAGGGCAAGCGCCCGCCGCGCGTGCTGAAGGCCGTGTACGAGCTGCGCGCGATGACGCTCGCGGGCTTTATGCCCGACCTTGTCGCCTGCGCGGACTGTGTAAAATACGAGGGCGGCGCGTTCTGCTTCGACGCGCTGCGCGGCCGCCTGTACTGCGCGGACTGCGCCGCAAAGCGGGAACTCGCCTGTAATTTGGACGCCGCGTCGCTGGCCGCGATGCGGTATGTCGTATTCAGCGAGGACGGAAAGCTTTTCTCCTTTTCCGCCTCGGAGCAGACGGCCCTGCGCCTTGGCGCGGTGGCGGAGCGCTGGACGCTCGTCTGCCTGAACCGGCCGCTGCGCTCGCTCGAATTTCTGCATACGCTTTGGGCGCCGGGCGTAGAGGACGCGGAAAGCGCACAGGGCGCGCCCCTCTCTCCCGGGGATTTTGAAAGGACACAAGAAACATAAGCCGCCGAACAAAAGCCGGCGACACAGGAAACGGAAAGGAATCATGGAACAGAAATACTTAACGGCCATTGAACTGGACAAAATTTTCGCGCGCGCCGCCGAGGGCGTCGTCTGCTCCGAGGCGCGCGCGCTGCTGCTGGAGCAGGCCCCGGGCGAGACGCCCGACGAGGTGCGCGCCGCGCTCGAGCGCACCGACGCGGTGACAAGCCTGCTCATCAAAAACGGGTCGCCGCGCTTTCAACCCGTGGAAAACGTGCGCGGCATCGTCCGGCGCGCGGAAAAGGGCGGCGTGCTCTCGATGGCGGAGCTTTTGACCGTCGCCGATACGCTGCGCAATTTCCGCGAGCTGAACAAGTGGTATTCCGTCACCGAGCACGACGCGCTGCCCGTGGACGATCTTATTTACGCGATGACGCCGCAGCCGGCGCTGGAGAAAGCGATCACGGAGGCGATTCTCTCCGAAAACGAGATGGCGGACACCGCCAGCGACACGCTGTACGACGTGCGCCGGAAAATCCGCTCGGCGGAAAATTCCATCCGCGATAAATTGGACGCGATCACAAAATCGCAGTCGATGTCGAAATACCTGCAGGATTCCGTCGTGTCGCTGCGCAACGGGCGCTTTGTCGTGCCCGTCAAGGCCGAATACCGCGGCGAGGTGGGCGGCGTTATTCACGACGTTTCATCCAGCGGCTCGACACTGTTCGTCGAGCCGACCGCCGTGGTTGAGGCCAACGCCAAAATCATGCAGCTGCGCAATATGGAGCAGGCCGAGATCGAGCGCATTTTGGCGGCGTTCTCGGCGCAGACGGCGGCGCTGGAGCCGATGTTCACGTTTGGCTACGACGCGATGCTCGAATTGGACGTGCTGCTCGCCAAGGCGAAGCTTGCGCTGGAGCAGAAGGCGATGAAGCCGCAGGTGAACGACGCCTGCGCGTTCCGTTTAGTGCGCGCGCGCCATCCGCTGATCGACGCGGACAAGGTCGTGCCCGTGGACATCGCGCTGGGCGATACATACGACACGATGGTCATCACCGGCCCAAACACCGGCGGCAAGACCGTCACGCTGAAAACCGCCGGGCTCCTGTGCGCAATGGCGCAGTACGGCTATCTGATCCCCGCGCACGAGAGCAGCGCGGTGTGCGTATTTGAAAAAATCCTCGTGGACATCGGCGACGAGCAAAGCATCGAGCAGAGCCTGTCGACGTTCTCCGGCCATATCCGCAATATTACGGGTATTTTGGCGCAGGCTGGGCCGCGCACGCTCGTGCTGATGGACGAGCTTGGCGCGGGCACCGACCCGGCCGAGGGCGCGGCGCTGGCGGTATCCATCCTCGAGGCGCTGCGCGATATGGGCGCGCGCGTCATGGCGACGACGCATTACGGCGAGCTGAAGCTGTTCGCGCTGGAGACCGAGGGCGTGCAGAACGCCTCGTGCGAATTCAATGTGGAAACGCTGCGCCCGACGTACCGCCTCTCGGTGGGCGTGCCGGGCAAATCGAACGCGTTCCTTATCAGCCGCCGCCTCGGGCTGGATGACGCGATCATTGAGAACGCGCAGAGGCACCTGTCCAGCGAGGAGCAGCAGTTCGACCGCATCCTCAGCCAGTTGGAGGAATTGAAAATAGAGCTGAAGACGCGCGAGGACGAGGTCGAGCGCCTGCGCAGCACCGCGTCGAACGCCTTAGCCGACGCCGAGGCCAAGCGCGCGGAGCTGATCCGTCAGGGCGAGGAGGAATTGTCCGCTGCCCGGGAAAAGGCGCACAACATGGTGCAGGACGTGCAGAACACGGCCTACGGCCTGCTGGACGAGCTGCGCAGATTGGAAAAGGACAAGAAGACCAGCGCCGCCCAGCGCGCGGCCCGCGCCCGCGAGGTGGCGAAAAAAGAGACGGAAAAGCTTTTTGGCAAAACGGACGCGGCGCGCGCGCCGCGCCGCGTGCTGGAGCCGCTGGAGCGCGTGACGCTGGGGCAGGAGGTGCTGATCGCCGAACTGGACAAGCCCGGCATTGTGACGGCTCTGCCCGACCGCGACGGCATGGTGGAGGTGCGCGCGGGCATCATCAAAACAAAAGTGCCTCTGAGCGGCCTGTGCGCGGTGCAGCCGCAGCCGAAAGCGCCGCAGAAAAAATATCAGCCGCGCCGTGCGCCGTCCGGCGGCACATCCCCGGACAAGGTGATGCGCACCGCGGGGATGGAGATCAATCTCATCGGCATGACGGTGGAGGAAGCCCTGCATGAGGCGGATAAATTCATCGACAACGCCGTCATGAGCGGCCTGACGACGGTGTACCTCATCCACGGCAAGGGCACGGGCGCGCTGCGCAAGGGCATCCACGAGCATCTGCGCCACCACAAAAGCGTGCGCAGCTTCCGCCTCGGCGTCTACGGCGAGGGTGAGGCCGGCGTCACGGTGGCGGAGCTGAAATAAAGGGAAGCGAAAGAAAGGGAGCCGAAGGAAAGAGTACCAAAGAGAGAGGAATCCATGAAAACAAACCGGTAAAATACGGGCCGGAGACAAGCGCATGGCCTATCGGGACGTCGACGGACTGGCTGGGCGATCATCCCTTCCGCTATCAAAACGCGCGGAGGGAGGACCAGAAGCAAACGGAGGCCGATCTGGCTGAAAAGGCCGCGAACGAGGAATTTGCCGAGCTCTGGCACCGCGCGTGATTCGAGGCCGTGCAGAAGTGCGACCGCAAGCTTGCCGGGCAGGGAAAGGGCTGAACGCAGGACGCTCGCCTTTTTGGACAAAGGCGGGCGATCCTTTTCTGGCGTATAAGGAGGACTTCAATGAAATCGAAAACCTTGGAATGGAAAACTCCAAACTTGGAAACCCCGCGCCTTTTGCTGCGCCCGTGGCGCGAGGATGACGCGGAGGCGTTGTATCAATACGCGAGGGATCTGGACGTCGGCCCGGCTGCCGGGTGGCCGCCGCACATGAGCGTGGAAAATAGCCGCGAGATCCTCCGGGGCGTGCTGTCCGAGCCGGTTACCTGGGCGGTTGTGCCCAAGGAAATCGGCCTGCCTGTGGGCAGCCTCAGCGTGATGGCCGACGGCGTGAGTGGGCGGAAGCTGCCGGAAAACGAGGCAGAAATCGGCTACTGGATCGGTAAGCCCTATTGGGGGCGGGGACTGATTCCCGAGGCCGTGCGCCGCGCGCAGCGCTACGCGTTCGAGGAGCTGGGCATGGCGCGCCTTTGGTGCGGCTATTTTGACGGCAACGAGAAATCAAAGCGCGTGCAGGAAAAATGCGGCTTTGTCTATCACCATACGGTCGAAAACGTAGAATGCCCGCTCATTGGCGAGACGCGCACCGAGCATTTCACTACGATCACCAGGGAGGAGTGGGCGGCGCGCCTTCACGGCACGGACAGGTTCGGCCGGTCCTGATCGCCGTCGGCCTTGAACATCGTAAAGCTGTCCGCGTCCCACGCGGCGTAATAATACTCCGTGTTTTCATACAGCGGCGGCGTCAGGTAATTGGGCAAGATGTTGGCTTCGTCCGCCGCCCGCTCGCAGAAGCCCGCCGCGGCCATCGTTCCGGGCGGGATGCCGAGGCAGTAGCAGTCGGCGTATTCCGCGCCGGATTCCGCCATCAGCCGGTCGACGGCCGCGCCCAGCCGGGGAAACGCGTCCGGCGCGCCGGTGTAGTCGACGACGCGCAGCACCGCCGTACCGTTTACCGGGACGCGCCGCGTCACGAGCAGCGCCGTCACGGGGCTGCCCGCGCCGTTTTCCTCGACGCCCCACACGTCGTACCGCTGATGGGGATAGTAATAATACCGCCGCGTAAGGTACCAGAGATCCTTGTAGGGGCGGCGGTTTTTGTCGGGCGCGTAGCCGCTGGCGCGCAGGTCGTCCTCCGTAGGCAGGGCCCGCAGCGCGGCGTCGCCCGAAACGGGCAGGATCTTTTTTTCGGCAACGCGCGCGACACGGTACGCCGCCCGGTCGGTCAGGCGGTAATAGTGCGGCAGGCGTCCTGCGTCGTAGCCCACAAACCGGTACAGCGGCGCAACCCGGGGCCGGATGTTGTTGCAGGCGGCCAGCCGCGCGCTCGTGAGGCCACGCAGGGCATCGAGCAGCTCCAACCCGCTGCCGCTGTACGCCTTATCCCGCGCCGCGCACCAGATCGACACCCAGATGTCGGGCGCCGCGAGCCGGTTCGCGCGCACATAGCCCGCCGCGGCGGTGATCCGCCCGTCCTGCTCGGCGACGGCGAACTGCAGCGGGCCGTCCGGGCCGAACGGGCGGTAATAAAAATCAAAAAATTCGGGGATGTGGACTAAAGGGTGTTTCTCTCCCCAGTTTTCGTCCAAAAACGCGACGATGTCCGGCCCCTCGTCCGGCCGCGCCAAGCGCAGCGTCCGCGGTGCGTGCGCCTGCCCGCTCACAGAGAGACGACCTCCATCACATTGCCGCGCGGCTCATAGGCGTCGGGGATTTCAAAGCGGTACACCGTCTCCGTCTCGCTTTCGCTGACGCGCTCGAAGCCGACGGATGGATAAAACTCCTTCGCGGGCAGATTTTTCGCGGTGGGCAGGAAACGCCCGATAATGGTGCGCACGCCGCGCTCCCCGCAGACGGTGACCAGCCGGTCGAACAGCGTCTGCTCCAAATTGCGCTTGAACACGCGGCAGCTCATGATCCACAGCTCGATTTCGACCGTTTCCCCGTCCTGCCGGCCGATCAGCGCCGTCACGATGCCGTTGTCGCCGAACTTGTCCGCCAGCCGGCCGTACAGCGTCAGGTGCGCCGGGTCGGCGCACAGCGCCTCGATTTCGGCGGCGGTGTAGCGGCGCGTCGTCATGTTAAACTGATTGGTTTTGTTGATGAGCTGCGTGATGCGCTCCAAATGCGCCGCGTCGAACGGGCCGAATTCCGCGCGCATCGAAAGACTGCGCAGATAGTCGTCATAATTCGCGAACGACTGCACCTCGGCGGCGCGCTGCGCATTCTGGCGGTACATCTCGCCCCGGCGGCGGTCGTCGTCGGAGACGGACGCCGGCTCAAACCAGCCGCCCCGGTCGAGAATGCGCACGTAATTTTCCGGCGCGTCCAGCTCCGGCACGGAAACCGCGGGCAGGGCGCTGCGCATCAGGTCGCGCTCGACGGGGTTGTCGTCCAGAAAGACGAGGCTGTCGGGCAGGATATTGACGGCCTGCGCGATGGCCTCGACGTTTTTGGGCTTCGGATCCCAATTCGCGTTGAAGCACACAAAATCCTCGGCCCGCAGCACGCTGTCCGCGCGCGCAAAGCCCGAGCGCGCGGCGGCGTCCTCGTTTTTGCTGGACACATTTAGCAGCACGCCCATGCCGGACAGCCCCTTCAGATAGCGCTGGAACGCCGTAAACGCGCGGCCCGCGGGCGATTCCTCGCCCAGCGCCACGCCCTCCGCGCCGTCGTCGCCGATCACGCCGCCCCACAGCGTGTTGTCAAGGTCGAGCACGACGCCCTTTTTATTTTTGCCGAAGATGCTTTTGATCATGCTCGCGAGGCTGTGGCACAAAACCGGAATATACGGTACGTCCAGCGCGTACTGATAGGCGCACCACGCGGCGGGCGAGCACCAGCGGGCGACGCCCTCGCTCGCGGACAGCCAGCACAGGTCGTGCAGGTAGAAATTCGGCGTCTTTTCGGCCCAAAGCGCCGTCATATCGTTCATCCGGCGGACAAACCGCACGCGGCCGCGCGGGTCGACGGCGTCGAGATTGCCCATCACGCGCGCGTCCGGCAGCTCGAAATTATTCTGGATGATCGGGCATCCGAAGCGCTGCATGGCGCGCCACAGCCCCATCCAGCGCTGGGTCTCGTCATGGAGCTTTTGCCCGGCCTGCTCGGGCGTATCCGTCTGCAGCGGCAGATGGTCGAGGTTATGTACCGACGTGTGGACGTAAATCACATCGGGCGCGAACGCCGTCAGCGCGCCGGACGGATCGAACATGCCCTCCTCGTAAAAGCGGGCGTACTCGCCCACATAGAAGGTAGGGTCGATCCCGGCGTTGAGCAGGAACAGCTCTAAAATATTTTTGATTTCCCCCACGGTCGAGCCGCTGAGGATGGCCACCTTCTTCGGCACAAGGTCCTTTTGCTCCCGCAGCTCCCGGCGCAGGGCGCGCTTTTTTTGCAGGATCATGGCACAGTCGAACGGGTATTCCAAGCAGCGCATACGGTATCCTCCTCTAAAGTCATCGCTAAACAAGGGCGAACAGGCTTTTATATAAATTTCTTCCGCGCACTCCACCGCGCGTTCCACCCGAGATAAGCGAGCCAGACGAGCAGGGCGAGCAGGGAAACGGCCGTGGAAAGCCGCAGGCCGGGCGTTTCGTAGGACACGGCGATCTCGTTTTCCCCCGCGCCGCATGGGATGGCGATCAGCCCGCCGTTCACGCGCTCGACGGGCGCGGGCGCGCCATTCACCGTGGCGGTGAAGCCGTCGTCATACGGCACGGAGAAGAACACCAAATTTTCACCCGGAAGCGTGATGTGCGCGGTGAAGCCCGCGCCGTCCGCCGCGAAGGAATCGCAGGCCGCCGCGCGGCGCGCGGCGGCGTCCCGCGTATACGCCTCGTACGTCAGCCCGCCGGTATCCCCGCGCGCCACGGGCGTCATCCATGCGCCGTAGCGCTCGATCTGCTCGGGCGTCAGCGCGATGGCGCGCATCAGCATATTCGAACGGGATGATTCGGCCAGCCCCATTAGTGTGACAGATTTTTCCGCTTCTGTCAACTGCCCGTCCGCCTCGCCCTCCGGCGCGTTTTCCGGCAGCTCCTCGGGCTCCTCCTCGAGCAGAATATATTTGTCATAGGCAAAACCCATCGGCACATAGTCCTCGTTGCGGTAGTAAGCAAAGGTATCGTCCTCGTGGTCATAGACAAAGCCGGAGACGCCGTCCTCGCCGGCAAACGCCTCCATTTTGCCGCGCGGCATCACGGCATATTCCACGCTCAAAAGGCCGCGCAGCGCGTACAGCCGCTGCTCCGGCTTGGACGAGACGTCCCGCTTCACGCCGACGCGCGGATAGAAATCCATGATGGACGGCGTGACGACGCTGTTGAAGCACTGCAGCGCGGGGCGCTCCATCCACAAACCGAGGTTGTCGTAGCACTCGTAGGCGTCGAGGCGGTAGAAATGATCGTCCGGCAAATCGGCGCGCTTTGCCGCGACGACACACTCGGCGCGGTAGTTGGCGTCCCCCTGCCATTGGGGAAATTTGCCCAGCGCGATGTGCGCCACCGAATAAAACACCGAAAAGCCGAGAACGCACGCCAGCAGCACGCGCGGGAACGCTCTTTCGCGCCGCAGCCGCAGCGCGCCGTAAAACAGCAGCAGGCCGAGGATCGCCGTCAGGTACGTCAGCCAGAACTGCGCCTGCTCCTTGACGACGCCCATGCTCCACACGCCGTCCTCCCACTTTGGCACCAGCGCGAACACGGCGAACAGCGCCGTCACCACGGCCACGGGGCGCAGGCCGTCCGCGGGGTCGATTTGCTCATCCTGCAAAGCGCGCATCGTGGCGGCGCACATCATCAGGATGGGCATATAGTACCAGCGCGCGTAGTAGCTGGCGTTCAGCGCGTAGAACGCGGAATTCAGCACCGGCACCAGCGCCATCACAAGGCATGTCCACAGGATTTTGGAAAGGGCGGTTTTCGGCCGCGCCTTCAGGTAAGCCCACACGCCCGCGCAGCTGACGACGGGCAAAAACGCCGTCATGCTGGTGTGCTTGACGACCGCGTCGGTGAAGATGTTGGGCAGATAGGTCGGGTCCGGCGGCAAAAACAGCGACGCAAAAATGGCGAAATACTGCTGGACGCGGCCGTACAGCAAAAAGCCGAAGCCGCTGGACAGATCGATCGTGCGGGGGTTGTCCTTCAGGCACAGCGCGGCGGGCAGCAGCAGCGCGCAGCCCATCGCCACGCCGAGCAGCGATTCAAACGCCAGCCGCCCAAACCGCCTTGCCGTGACGCGGTATTCTCCCGCGAGCACCTTGCAGAAGAAATAGACAAAGAGAAAGACGATGTGCCCGGCAAAGAAAAAGTAGTTGTTCAGCAGATTGACGGCCACCGCCGCCGGGAACAGGCCGCGCGCGTCGTCATAGACGGTTTTGTCCAGCGCGCACAGCAAAAACGGGAACAGCGCGACACAGTCGACAAAATGGTTGAAAAACGTGTTGTACACGGTAAAGCCCGACAGCGTGTAAAGGCACGCACCGAGGACGGCCCAATGGTCGGCCGAGGCATAGCGGCGCAGGTACCAGTACGCACCGAGGCCCGCGACGCCGAATTTGACGAGAAACATCGGCACCATTGTAAAGGGGATCCACGCTTGCGGCAGCAGCGCCGTCAGCCAGAAAAACGGCGAGCCGTACAGATAGAACGAATAGGCGTTTACCGCCGAGGAGCCGAGGTCCGTCTCCCAGCTCCACTGGCCGGCGCTCGTTTTGACAAAGCCGTTCATATAGGTGTAAAATGGAATCTGTTGGCCGTTGAAATCGCCGCAGTACTGGAACAGGCCCCGGTCCACGACAAGGAACGGCAGGAAGATGAAAAACGCCGACGCTGCGCACAGCGTGAACGCGGTCAGCGCGCCGCGGGCGGCAGGGCGCGGCGCTTGCCTTGCAAGGCGGCTCATAGAAGCTCCCCTTTCCACATGGGATGATGGTTTTGGCGCGGGAAATTCCGCGATAAAAAGACCGCTTTATGGGATCGATCGGGGGATAAAATCCATTGTAAAGGATTGGCTATAAGAATAACGACGAAAGCGGGGATAAAATTGCAAAGAAGGGTCTATCCGTTCAACGCGCTTTTGGCGCGCATGAAGTATATCACCCGGTGGGGGCTGATGCGCTCGGCGCGCACGGAATCCCTGTGCGAGCACACGGCCGACACGGCCATCCTCGCGCACACGCTGTGCGCTGTCTCTAACATCGTCTTCGGCACAAACGTGCGCGCCGAGACGGTGGCTGTTGCGGCGCTGTACCATGACGCGAGCGAAATTTTGACGGGCGACATGCCCACGCCCGTCAAATACAAAAGTGAGCCCCTGCGCGCCGCGTACAAGGCCGTGGAGGCCGACGCCGCCGCGACGCTGGGCGCGCTACTGCCCGAGGCGGTGCGCGGCGCGATGGAGGGGTACCTCTCCGGCAGCGTCCTGACGGATAAGGAGAGGCAGCTTCTGAAGGCCGCCGACCGACTCTCCGCGCTGATCAAATGCGTGGAGGAAGAGCACAGCGGCAACCGCGAATTCGCGGGCGCGCGCCGCCAGCAGAGCGAGGCCCTCGCCGCGATGCGCTGCCCCGAGGCGGACTATTTTTTGGAGCATATGCTGCCGTGCTACGACTGGACGCTGGATGAGCTGACGGAGTGCGGAATCAGTGAGGAGTGAGGAATGAGATCGGTACGCGGTTAGCGGAAACGTGTCCTTCCGGGACTCTTTCGAGTGAACACAAAGCGTTCACTCTACCATTCCTCACTCCTCATTCCTCTCTGCTCCTGCAGCTCCCACGCGCGCTCGATCAGCGCATCGAGATCGGAAAAGCGGCGCAGCGCGCAGCATTCGCGGCGTAAGGCCGCCGCGCCGCGCAGGCCGCGCATATACCACCCAGCGTGCGAGCGCGCCTGCTGCATGGCGATGAATTCGCCCTTTTCCTCGCACATCTCATAGATGTGCCGCCGCAGCACACGAAAGCGCTCGGAAAGCGTTGGCGGCGGGGGCGGCGCTTCTCCGCGCATTGCGGCGGCGATGCGCGTGAACAGCCACGGGTCGCCCATCGCGCCGCGCCCCACGGCCACACCGTCGCAGCCCGTCGCGGCCAGCAGCGCCCGCAGCCCCAACCCGACCCCCCCCCACACCCTTTACA
>CANRZX010000043.1 GCA_947644575.1 uncultured Clostridia bacterium
GATCGCTCCCTCCACCCGCGAAGCTCACCCGGAATGGTGTGCGTGTGATGATCATGATTACCCTCCCTATACGGATCAAAATAACGCTGTGTACCCGCCTTTCACCCCCTCTTCTTCGGGAAGGGCAGCGGCGGACATTTCAAGCGAAGGGCTGGCGCGGCCGCGCCCTCTTCCTGAAAAATCATGCTTTTCAGAAAAGTCAATAAAAACGGCAGACTCAAAATGAAACAGAATTTATATTCAGTTTCATTTTGGGGCGCATTAGGGCGCACTTTCCCCTTTGTGGACAGTCTCTCAGATAGCATTATATCATCATCCCGTTTGGAACGCAAGCCTTGAACACTGTGTTTTCGACTCGGGCCGCCCCCGCTTTTCGGGGTTTTATAGCAAAAAATAACGCTGTGACCACATTTCTGCGTCACAGCGTTACTTTTGACGGGAATGCATTACAGGCTTGTCCCGAATTTCCACCTGGAACCGCTCGGGCAGCGCGTTCTGTGCTCAAGAACAATTTATGTTCTTGTTGTAACAAAACATATATTTTGTTTAAATTTCCCGCTTTGCAGGAACGCCGCCCAGCGTGCAAAAGAGCGCGTCGGGCGGCGTTTTGTTGGCTTTTTAGCCGTCGATCTTACAGGCGGAAAAAATTTCTCCTACATGGTAGCTGCCATCCAGTGTGCCGTCCGGGCGGCGCGTATAGGGCAGCGCCGGCTCGGCCAGCTCAGGAATGGTATCGCATTCGCCCGCCGCGAAGGCGCGCATTCTCCGCCGGGCGGTATCCAAACGCGCCGCCACCGCGCCCAAGCGCCCGTCAATCACCTCGAAGCCATACGGCTTGTTGGTAGCGTTCCACAGCGACAGCCATGCGGCGCGCAGCGTCTCTACCGCGTCGATGGCGCTTGAAAGGCCGTCCGCAAGTTGTTTTGCCAGTGCTGTATTATGGCTGATGACAGCCTGTGAGGCTTGTTCATGCCAAACGCATTTTTTCGCAAGAACGTCCGCCAGCAGCGCGTAGAATTTCCCAAGCGAAGCGAATGCGCCGTCCTCGGACGCATAGCCCTCATAGCGTAAGGCAAGGGCGGCATAATGGCCGGCCAGCGCGAAGCCCTGCACGTCCGCGCTGAACAGCTGGACCAGTGGATCCTGATACAGCAGCATTTTTGCGGCGTTTACCGGCCGGAACTCACCCGAACGCATGCCCGGCATATGGTTGAACAGCGTCAAATCCCAAAAGGCCTGCGCGTTGGCCCCGCAGCACGCGCGCATACGCCGCGCAAGCCAATCATCCTCCATGGAGCCATGATACGTAAATTCGGCAAACATCTGCATGCCAAGCAGAGCGGTCTGCAGGTTTGCCTCGGCGCCGTTATCGCCCCAGGCCGTAGCAAATACAAGCGGCACACCGGCTTTGCGGCAGGCGGAAAGGCCGGCCAGCGTGGCGGCGCGTGTTTTTTCATAATCGGGCGCGGGGCCGCACCAGGTCCAAACGCCGCCCGCAAATACGGTAGGCGCGCACAGCGCGGCGTGTTTTTTCAGCTGTTCCGTGTATTCCTCCTCGCGCATATGGTAGTAATCCCAATAGACGAGGCTTACGCCGGGCGCCACAGCATCCACGGCCTGCCGCGAGGGCATGGGGCCGTCATAATAACCGTTGGTGGGAGATTCCAAACGAAAATACATATCGCTCCACATCATGGGCGAAAGGCCCAGCTCGTCCGCAAGCTCCAGCACGCGCCTTAAATGGCGGTGCAGTATATCGTAGGGCTTTTCGTAGCCATGCAGGCGCAAGTGAGCACCCATGCCCACGCCATGCGCCTCATCCATGCCAATGTGGATGCGTTTGGAGCGGTATGGCGCGCTGGCGGCGGCAAGAAGCTGGCGGATGAAAAAATAGGTCTCTTCGCTGTCCGCCAAAAGCACCTCGTCATTGTCCTGAAGATGGCGCAGCGCGGGCCAGTGCAGCGCGCGGTTCAGATGTCCCAGCGTCTGTATGCAGGGACAAAGCTCAATACCCAGCAGATCGGCGTAGTCATCGAGCGCGCGCAGCTCCTCATAGGTATAACGCCCCCGCTGGTAGCCAAAATAGGGCTGGCCGGGCACCTCGTAGGTGTCCTCGGTATACATCATGCCCAGATTCATCCCCATCAAGGCCATCCTGCGCAAAAAGCCGCGAAGCGTATCGGGCCGCAGCACCGCGTTGCGGGAGACGTCAAACATCATGCCGACCGTTTCAAAGCAGGGCGTTTCCCGAATCTCGCACGCAGCCAGCGGGCGGGGCAGCAAGCTGAGCGCGCGGTAAAACTGAACCGGCTGCGCCCATTCGACGCAAACGGCCTCTCCGTCACAGCAAACCGCAAGCGCACCGCCCCGGTGGCCCCGCACAGAAATACCGTCCGGAGCGACGGCTATGCCAAGCTCCGGGGCAAGCGCCTCCAGCGCCTCGGCGCAGCGCACGGGCAGCTCGCCGGAAAGTACAATTTTTAACTCCATACAGCTTCCTCCCAAGAAGCCACGGCATTACAGAGCAGTGAGATAAGAAAACAAAACGCCCTTATGCCAGTGGCATATTCAAAATTCGCTCCAGCTCACGTTGATACAGCCGGTTCGGATAGCTGCGGGATTCAAAGAAAAGCTCCGCCATAGACGGGGACAGCAGCCGGGAAAGGAGCTCGCGCAGCTCGGCCTCGATTTTGCGCAGGCTGGCATATTGCTTTGGCGCACGCTCCCGCAGGCAGTCCAGCTCCACCTTGCTGTCGGGGAACATATCCCCGCGGAAAGCGGCAAAATTGACGGATGCGGCATATTCCTGCCGGTACAGAATATCAATCAGACGGGCGGTGTCCGCATTGCGCGTTACAGAGGGCAGATACTGTCCGATCAGCTTATAATAATCGTACCGCCGCTCCGCGCCCGTTATCGGCCGAATCTCATACGCGCCGTGATAGACGCCCATGAAGCGCTCTAAAAAGGCCGCGCTGTCCGCACGCAGGTTCCAACAGCGATCCGCGGCATAGAAAGCGGTGTAGCGGCTTGTTTCAAACAGGCCGTAGGGATTGCCGAAGGAAAAGGTGCTGCACCAATTGGTATTTACCATGCCGTCGCAGCGGCTTTGGCCGATGAGCTCGCACCACGCGTCCACATTGCGCAGGCGCTGTTCAATACAGGGATAATTCTGCATGCCGCAGCGGTCGCTGGCGCGGATAGCGCAGCAGGGCAGCGTTTTGACGCCATGGGCGTGCAGGGCCTCCATCAGGGGCGGCGCTACAAGATTGACGCGGTCCGGGCTGTACAGCCAAATGGCAACCACGATATTTTTGTTGATGAGGCCGAGCTCGTCGTAATTCCCCGCCTCCCCCATACTGCCGTCTTTCCAGACGTTGGCCAGCATGTCGTGCCACACGATGGGCGTTTTGCCCAGAGAGAGGACCTTTTCCGCCAGCCGGTTGATGAACTCAATGGCGATGCGCCCGCGGCTTTTCCCGCTGGCCCTGCACTCCGGGCTCTGGCCTAAGCTCCAAACCTCGTCACATCCCAGATGCAGATACCGGCTGTCCGGGTGCAGACGCGCGGTCTCCTCGATGAGGGAGGCCGCTAATTCAAACGAGCCCTCCCGCAGCGGGCACATCTCGCCGGGCGCCTCGGGAATTTCCCGCAGATGCTCGTATTCCGGCAGCCCGAGCGCGTATTCCAAATGGCCAAAGCTCTGCTGTAGGGGGATAATGTCGATAAAATGATCATGCGCCGTTTTCAGCAGCCGCGCGTGCTGCTGCGGCGTCAGCGCGCTCATCGGATGGCAAAATTCCTTCCGGGCGCGGGGGAGCTTATCCTCATATTCAATCACGAGCGTATTCAGCTTATAGCGGGCCATTTCCTCCACATACCCCAAAAGGTTCTCAAATTTGGGGAACAGACCGCGCATGTCCAAATAGTCGCTGCGCATCGCTAATTCGGGCCAGTCGTTGATCTCCAGCGCGGGATGATCCGGCATTTCTAAATATTGGCGCAGCGTCTGCATCCCGTAAAACAGCCCCGGCGCATCCTGGGCGGCGATCTGAACCGTGCTGCCGCGCACACTCAGCAGATACCCCTCCGGGCGCTTTACGGGACATTCGGGTGAAAAGCTGTTTTCCGAGTAGAGTGCAAACGGCCCCGTGGCGGCGCGCACGTGTGAAAACAGCTTTCCGGCGGCCTCTGTCAGGCGATCGTCCGGCTGCGGCATACAGAGCACAACCGGCGTCTCCCTCCCAATTTCCGCGTTTCCGGTCAGACGAATGCACCGCTGTGGCTGGGGAATGAAAAACAGCTCCATCTTTTATCCCTCCTCCAAAAGCCGGGCGCTTTCGCGCTCAAGGTACAGCACCGCTTCGGGACAGCCGCGCAGAATCGACGCCGGGCACGCGGTGGAAACCGGGCCCTCCAAGGTGTCCCGGACGGCCCGCGCCTTGGACGGCGCGGGCACAATGCATAGATGATGCTTTGCGCCGGCCAGGGTGGGAACCGTCAGCGTCAGGGCATGGGTGGGCACCTTGTCAAGCTCGGTAAAGCAGCCGTCATGTACCTGCTGGTTGCGGCAAATCTCATCCAGCGCCACGATTTTTACGGCGGCCGGGTCGCTGAAATCCGCCACGGGTGGGTCGTTGAAAGCGATGTGGCCGTTTTCCCCAATCCCCATGAAAACAATATCAATGGGCGCTTGTGCCAGCAGGGCGGCGTAGCGGGCGCATTCGGCGGCGAGATCAGGCGCGTTGCCGTCTAAATAGTACACATGGCCGAAGGGCAGGCGGCCAAATACGCGGGCGCGCAGAAAGTTGCCAAAGCCCTGGGGCGCACGTGCGTCCAGCCCCACATATTCGTCCATGTGAAAGGCGTCGACGCGCTTCCAGTCGATGTCCGGCGCGGCGCACAGCGCCTCTAAGAATTCGTTTTGAGAGGGCGCCGCGGCAAAAATAATGCGGACGGTCTCCTGCTGCGCCAACAAGCGGCGCAGCAACGCGGCGCCGTCGCCAGCCGCCGCCGCGCCCATCGCGGCGCGGCTGGCGTAGACGCGCACGGCGAGCAAATCCTTGCAAAAAGAACGGACAAGTTCCATAGTAAATCTCCTTTCTAACCGCCCGAACGGGCTCAAAAGCAATCATCCTTTGACAGCGCCAATCATGACGCCCTTGACAAAATACTTCTGCAAAAACGGATATACACACATAATGGGGGCGATGGAAACGAGCACCGTGGCATATTTCAGCGACTCTTCCACCACAAGAACATCCCCCACGCCCACGGTGGCGTTGTTGGAGGAACCGGCGGACAGCAGCTCGTGTAAAATCAATTGCAGGGGGAACAGCTCCGGGCTGTTCAGATAGATAAACGGCGTAAAGTAGGCGTTCCAGATGCCGACGGCGTAGTACAGGCCGATGGTGGCCAGCACCGCCTTGGAGGTGGGCAGCACCAAACGGAAGAATACGCCCGCATCCGTAAGGCCGTCCACCTTGCCGGATTCCTCAATTTCTGAGGGATAGCTGTCGAAAAAGCTGCGCATAACGATGAAATTCCACGTGGACACCGCGCCGGGCAGGATCACGGCCCAGATAGTATCCAAAAGCTGATAATTTTTGACGGTCAGATACGTTGGGATCATGCCGCCCTGAAAGAACATCGTGAACACAATCATCATGGAAAAGAGCTTATGGCCGATCATGCGCTTCGCGCTTAGCGCGTAAGCACCCATAGCGGTGATTGTCAAAGAGATGGCGGTGCCCAGCACCGTATATAAAATCGTATTGCCGTAGGAACGGAAAATACGCGTATCCTCAAAAACATAGCCGAAGGTCTTGGCGGTAAAACCCTTAGGCCACAGGCCCACCTGCCCCTTCATTACATAGACGTCGGATGAAAACGAAACCGCAATCATATGTATCATCGGCAGCAGAATCAGCAGGACAACGGCAAGCATAAACAGATACAGCAGTATATCAAACAGCGTGATCCTGATTTTTTTCTTTTTCAGCATAGCCTTTCCTCCTTTGGCGTCAGAATAAGCCAGTGTCGCTGAACTTTTTAGAGGCGTAGTTCGCGGCCACAAGCAGCACTAAATTCACAACCGAACTGAACAGACCAATGGCCGAGGCATAGCTCATATTGCCGGACATCAGGCCCTGCCGGTAGACATAGGTAGCGATGACGTCCGAGGTTTCGTAAATGGCGGGCGAATAGAGCAGCATCACCTTCTCCAACCCCACCTCCAGCACCGAGCCCACGCGCAAAATGAGCATGGTCGCCACCGTAGGCGCGATGCAGGGCAGCGTAATCGACCACACCTGACGCAGCCGCGAAGCGCCGTCCAAACGCGCGGCCTCGTAATACTGCGGGTCAACATTGCTGATGGCCGCAAGATATACGATGGCGCCCCAGCCCAGCGTCTGCCAGACCTCCGACGCCACATAGATAGTGCGGAACCAGCCGGAGATGGACAGAAAGTTGATTGCCTGCCCGCCGCACATTTTAATCAGGGTATTGACGATACCGCGGATGGGCGATAAAAAGCTATTGAGCATGCCGCACACCACCACGGCGGATAAAAAGTGCGGCATATAGCTGACGGTCTGGACAAATTTTTTGAATTTGGCGCGGGAAATTTCGTTCAGCGCCAGCGCGAAAATAATGGGGAACGGAAAGCACCACAAAAGGGAGTAGACGCCCAACAAAAGTGTATTGCGGATGATGCGCCACGCGTCGGGGTTGGAAAAGAAATTGATATAGTGCTTGAACCCCACCCAATTACTGCCCGCGAAGCCGATAAAAGGCTTAAAATCCTTAAACGAGATCAATACGCCCCACATGGGGACATATTTGAACAGAATATAGTAAATCAGGCACGGCAAAAAGAGCAAGAGCAGATAGCGGTCCCGGTAGACGCGCTGGAAAAAGCTTTTTTTGCGCCCACGGTTCGCTATCGGGGAAACCTGCTTTTTCGCGCCGGCCCGTGCAAAAGCGGAACGGAACGCCATAGGGCAACCTCCTTTTTATCAAATCGCAAAAATTTCAGAGCGGGCGGCGCACATACTCTTATGCGCCGCCGTAAAGCCGCTCAATACACCGCAGGATGGCCGCGCCGTACAGGCCGTCGCAGTGCAATATCCGCCCCTGCCGGACGCCGGCGATGAAATCCGCCCACTGCGCGTCAAACGCGCTCGGATACACGGAGCAGTCCACGGCCTCGTAAGCGTCGCCATAGGTAACCGCAAGATCGCTGCCTGTGTGCAGGCGGATCGCGCCATGCGCGAAAAACAGCATGGTCTCGTGCACCGGCACAACGGAATAGCCGCACAGGGATACGCTGGCGCTGACACCGCTTTCCGTGGAGAGCAGCATCTGCGCGCTGCCGTCCACGTCCGTTCCCGGCTGCAGATAGGTACAGCTCCCGGTGACGCGCGCAACGCCGCTTTGCGTAAGATACTGGATTTTGTCCAGCGCATGCGCGGCGTAATTCATGGAGATGCCGCCGCCCGCCATAGCACGGTCCAAAAACCAGCGCGGGCGCTGCGGCGTGAAATAGTTGACGGTGCGCAGATCGCAGATCATCGCAAGCCCGCCCAGCCGCCCGTCCTCCATCAGCGCACGAGCGGCGCGGTTCTGCGGGATATAGCGCTGCACGTGGCCCACCTGTAAAAGCACCTTCGCCGCCTTGCACGCGGCATCCATGCGCAGGCAGGAGTCGTAGGAAACGGACATGGGTTTTTCCAGCAGGATGTGCGCGCCCGCCTCGGCGCAGGCTAGCACGCACTCCTCATGCAGGGCATGGGGCAGGTTGATGATTACAAGCTGCGGGCGCTCCTTTTGGAGCAGCTCCCTATAATCGCTGTACGCGTTCGCGCCATAGGGCGCGGCCGCCTTTTGGGCGCGCTCGGGCACAAGATCCGCCACCGCCGCAAGGCGCGTTTCGGGATGGCGCTCCACTGCCTCGAGATGGCTCGCCGCAATGATTCCGGCGCCGATGATGCCGACAGAAAACATGCGTTCCTCTCCCCTTCCAGAAAGCGACGGGCCAGTCATGCGGGCGCGTTCCTCCGCAGGCTCACAAGGCCGGCCCTTATCCTGTCAGGGGCCATGCGCGGCGCGGCCGAAGCCGCCCGGCGCATGGCCCCTGTACCGTATATTTTTCAGGCTGCGCTCCGCGCTTTAGCCCTGCGCCTCCAATACGCGGGCATAAGCGGATTCATGGATGGCTTTCAACTGGTCCAGCCCAAGCGCCTCAATCTCGGAGACATAAGCGTCCCATTCGTCCAAGCTGCGCTCACCCAGCAGGAATTTCGAAAGCTGCTCGTTAACGGCTGTCTGGATGTTGGTGCCCACCGTGTCAAAAACTTCTTTTTCCGCCTCATTGAACGCGAGAATCGGCTGCTGCGGCAGATCATGCTTGCGCGCTTCCATTGTTGCGGCGCGGCATTCGTCGGTAAAAGTGGCCAATTCGCCGTCAAAATCATATAGCTGATAAAAACCGAAGGTCTCAAAGCCGGTGGCCTGCTTCATCTCGGCGGCGGTTGTAAACTCTTTCCATGTTCGCGTCCCGTCCGCAGCTTCGTCATACAGCTCACCGGGACGGCCCCATGTCAGCAGCTCTTTTCCCTCGTCGGAATACATCCAGTCCACATAGGCCAGCACCTTATCAAGCTGCTTTGTCCGGCTCGACACAACAAAGCCGTATACGCCCTTGGCCGAAAACGCGAACTTATTTACTCCGTTTTCACCGAAAGAGGGCGGAGCCATATAGGCCATTGTAAAATCCGGTTCGCTGTCGCGCATAGCGTTATTGAAGAAATCGATGCGGGACAGATAGTCGATCGTAATAAAGGAATCACTGTTGGCCATCACATCCTGCCAGCCTTTGGTGTCGATTGTCAGAAAATTCGGCAGCAAAAGCTCTTCCTCGTACAGCTTGTGATAGAACGTGACAAGCTCCTTGAATTCTTCGGAGGTCGGGCCAAAGGTCCATGTCCCGGTACTCTCATCATAGCCGAAAAAGCGGTTGTCCGCGCTATCCATAAAGGAGCTGCCCCATGAGGGCGCGATCATGTTCAACTGGTTCAGCTGGCCCGCGAACGAACGGAACGCGAGCGGGTAGCTGTCGGGATACGCCTTTTTCAGCGCCATCAGCACCTCGTAGAATTCCTCCTGAGTCGTGGGAACGCTCAGCTCCTGCGCGTCGAAAATATCCTTACGGTACAGCCAGCCGCGGCGATTCGTCTCGTCGACGCCCTGCTCCGGGAACTGATACAGCGCACCGTCCGCGGACAGGAAGTTCAGCGCGTAGGCGGTATTTTCCTCATACCACGCCTTGAAATGCGGCATTTGATCCATATAGTCCAGAATATTTACAAACGCGCCCTGCGGGCCATACTGCTGTACCGCAGCATTGCCCGTAAGATAAATGAGATCCGGCAGATCGCCTCCGGACATCGTCAGGTTCAGCTTTTCCTGAAAGCCCTCGGTATCAACCGCATTCACCTGAAAGCTGACATTCGTATATTCACGGATGATGTCCAGCACCTGCCAGTCCTCTTGGAACGGCCAGCTCGCGTGAGAGGAGGTAAGCATGGAAATGGTAACGGGTTCGGCAAACAACGGGCCGGACGCGGCGGGTTCGTCCCCGCCTGAGGCGCTGGAAACAGAGACGGACGGGGCCGGCGCGGGCGTACCGGAGGAGGCGGACGAACAGCCCGCCAGCATGCCGGCCAGCAGCGCGGCAAGACACAGCAGTGAAATCATGGTGTGAAAACGCTTCTTCATTGGAAATTCTCCTTTCATGTGCGATCTTCCTCAACAGCCGGCGGGCTCCCGCGCTTTCGAAGACGGGCGGGAAACCGTCCGGAGCATTTCTGCGTTGAGCAAGCTCGGAATAAGCCGCTTTGTGTCTTTCTTTCAGCCCTGCGCCGCCACTACGCGGGCATAGCTGGATTCGTGTACCGTTTTCAGCTGATCCAGGCCCAGCGCCTCAACCTCGGCCACATAGGCATCCCATTCGTCGAAGCTGCGCTCGCCGATCAGGAACTTTGACACCTGCTCATTGACAAACGTCACAATATTATTTCCTACCGTACTCACAATTTCCTGCTCCGCATCATTGAACGCAAGAATCGGGAGCTGCGGCAAATCATATTTGCGGGCGGTCTCGGTTGCCTCGCGGCATTCCGGAGAGAATGTGGCCAATTCCCCGTTAAAATCATACCGTTCATAGAAGCCGAAGGTTTCAAAGCCGGTGGCCTGCTTCATCTCGGCGGCGGTGGCGAACTCTTTCCACGTGCGCGTACCGTCGGCGGCTTCGTCGTACAATTCACCCGGACGTCCCCAGGTCAGAACGTCATAGGCCTCGTCAGAGTACATCCAATCCACATAGGCCAGCACCTCGTCCAGATGCTTCGACTGGCTGGAAACCACCATGCCGATCATAACCTTCGCGGAATAAGCGAACCGATTGCCCACATCCGCATTGAACGCGGGAGGAACCATATACGCCATTGTGAAACCCGGTTCGCTGTCGCGCATGGCATTGTTGAAAAAGTCGATGCGGGAGAGGTAATCCAATGTGACAAACGAATCGCTGTTGGCCATTACGTCCTGCCAGCCCTTGGTATCGATCGTCAGAAAGTTCGGCAGCAGCAGCTCTTCTTCATACAGCTTATTGTAGAATTCCAGCATTTCCTTAAATTCCGGAGTCGTAGGGCCGAACGTCCATTCGCCAGTATCATAGTCATAGCCGAAAAAGCGGCAGTCGCCCTCGTCGATATAATAGGCTCCCCACGACGGACTGAGCATAATCATTTGAGCCATCGTTCCGGAAAAAGAGCGAAACGCGAGCGGATAGCTGTCGGGATACGCCTTTTTCAATTCTACAAGCACATTGTAGAATTCGTCCTTATCCGCGGGCATTTCTATGTCTAAATCCTCAAAAATGTCCTTGCGGTACAGCCAGCCGCGGCGCTCGGTTTCCTCCACGCCCTGCTGCGGGAGCAGATACAGGCCTCCGTCGGCGGACATATAGTTCAAAGCATACTGCTGGTTTTTCTCGAACCATGCCTTGAAATGCGGCATTTGATCAATATAATCCAGAACATTGACAAACGCGCCCTGTGGGGCATATTGCCGGACAACGGCATTGGAGGTCAGAAAGATAAGGTCGGGCAAGTCCCCTCCGGACATGGTCAGATTCACTTTTTCATTGAAGCCGCTTGTGTCAACCGTAGTAACCTCGAGGTCAACATTGGTATAGTCCTTAATGACGTCGAGCACATACCAATCGTCCTGAAACGGCCAGCTCGCATGGGAGGCCGCCAGCATGGAGATTGTGACCGGATTCTCGAACACCGGGCCGCTTGCCGCAGGCTCGCTCGCATCGGATCCGCCGCTTGCGGAGGTCGATGCCGCTGCGGACGGAGCCGGCGCAGGTGTACTCGAGGAGGCGGACGAGCAGCCCGCCAGCATACCAGCCAGCAGCGCAGCCATGCACAACAGCGAAATCATGGTATGGAAACGCTTCTTCATTGGAAAACTCCTTTCGTTGTGTACTCTTTTCACATGAACCTTCTGAAAATTCATCCGTTTTATGAAAGAATAAGAGCCAAAAACACGATGCATCGTTTTCGATAAGCTCACTATACCAACGCCACGGCAAAAAAACAATTTTCAATTCCCTCGTTTTTTGTCATTTGGCGGGAAAACCAGCCTTAAAGGATCATTTGAGAAAAAGCCAACAATTTGACAATAGACAACCGCACGCATGTTATGGCAAGCTGAAAGGGTAAAAAAAAGGCTTCTCCCATAAAAGAGAGAAGCCCTTGATAAAAAATCCGCTCTACTACAGGCGGTTCCATAAGAAAACAAAACGGCGGCGCCTGCCCCAAAGGGCGCGGCCCTTCGGGGCATTTCGTTTTCTTATCTCACCGCCCTACTGCCCGGAGCGCTGATTCATACGGTATTCCTTTGGCGTCATGCCGGTATATTTTTTGAACTGGCGCAGGAAGGTGTTGATATTGCCGATCCCCACCATCGCGCCCACGTCGGCAATGCGCAGCCCGGGGTCCTCCAGCAGTACCATCGCTTTCCGGATGCGGAAATACTGGATGCGGTCGCTGAGGTTGGCGCCGGTTTTTCCCTTGTAATAGGTGGACAGATAGCTCTTGGAAAGGTGCAGCGTCTGCGCCAGCTCGTCCATCGAAAATTCACGCCGGTAGTTCTGCTCTAAAAAGGCCTGCACGCCGTCTAAAATGGCATCCTCCGTCCGTGGCTGCTCGGCCGCGCACAAGGCGGCGCTGCGCACGAAGCCGGAAACGAGCTCCTGATAATCCCGCGCGGTGTCGCACCGGGGCAGCGCGTTGTATACGCCGCCGCTGTTCACATTGGGAATCCCGCCCTCGCGGCGCAGCTCCCCAAGCGCGTGCAGCGCCGCGCCCACAATGCCCGAGCAGAGCAGGATCATATGGATGTGGCGGATGCCCTTGTCTAAATTGTGGGCAAGGATACGCTCGGTGAGCGCGGCGGCCTCGTCCGAACGGCCGTCGCGCACAAGCACGCGCAGCTGCTGCTCCTGATCCGAGGGGAAGAAAAAGCTGCCCGCGGCGTCTGGTTCAAGCGGCAGGTGCAAAAGCTGGGTGCGGTCCTCCACCAGCGCGTACTGCGCCGCGTCCAGCACCTGTTCATAAACGCCGGTAAATTCGCCCCCGGCCTCCACCGCCCCGCTTTGCACAACGGTAAAGAACGCGTGCTCCCGTTCGTTCTCCAAACGCTCCAGCAGGCGCTCCATGCACTGCTCCAGCGCACCGCGCGCGGGCGCGAGCCCCACCTTTGCCACAAACTGCGTGGGCTCCAACTGGAAAATCAGCGCCGCGTCAAACAGCTGCGTCAGCGTCTGACGCAGATTTTCCATCAGCAGATAGGAAACCGCCGAGGGCTCGGCGGAAATGCTGTCCAGCGTGCCGCTGCGGTAGTGAATGCGGAAGTAGAGGATGTGGAACACGAGCTCCGGCGTATCGCTGGCGGATTCGGGCGCGTTGATCTCCACATAAATATTTTTCAGCTGTGACTGCAATAAAAAGCCCGAGAGCGCGGCGTCCTTCTGCGAGATTGCCCGCGCGTACTGCTCGCGCTGGCGCAGCATTGCCTCCACGGAGGACTGGATATATAAAAGCTCGTCCGTGCGCCCGGGCGCGGCGTCCCGCTCGGGCAAAAGACGCAGAATATCATGCACCGGGTACAGCACGCGCCGGATCGAAATAATGCCGATTATCACAGCGAGCACCAGCGCGGCCAGCGCCGTAAACAGGCTGACGTACAGGCTGCTCGTCACCTGCCCCACCACCGCGCTGCGGGGCAGCAGCTTTACGCAGACAAGGTCCCCATAGGAGCAGGCGCGTTGCACGGTGTAGCCGCCGTCGGACGCCGCGGACAGCGACTCCGTCTGATCGGGCGGCGCGGAAAGCGCCGGCTCCGGCTCGCTGGAATAGAGCAGCTGCCCGTCGGCGCTGAACAGATAAAAGTCCTCCGCAAGATATTGATCCGCATCCGCGCAGAGCCGCGCGATATCCAAAAAGAACACCACGGAAACATTGTTGTTCCAGTACGATTTGAACGCCGCCGGCAGCAGCATACCGCTTTGCCCGGAGGGAAACGGGCTGTTGCGCGTAAAGATGGCCGCGGGATAAAGCCGCTGTGAAAAGGACGCCGTTTTCTCGGCCCGCCAGAAATCCACACCGTACCGTTCATTGATATAGTAGCGGGAAAAGAAGCTGTCGTCGGGGTAATTGCCGCCGGAGGTCACAATCTGGTCCGTATTGCGGAAAAAGATGGCGTATGCCTCAATATACCTGTTATCGCCAAGGTACAGCGCGGCCTGATTGTACAGATCAATCATTTCGTATTCCATCGGCGTCCCCAGCTGCCGCACCTTGCGAAAAATCGTCGTATAGGTCAAAGAATAATAGGCGCTGTGAATCTGGGAAAAGCTCTCCTCCAAACGCGCGACGGCGCTGGCCATCCGTTCGTTGGCGCCGGTTTCCGCCTCGTGGGTCATGGTTTTCATCAGGCGCATATAAGAGCCAAGATGAAAAGCCGAAAGGATAAAAACAGCGATCAGAAAGCACGCCAGCAGTTTCAGGTTCAGCGATAAGCCGCGCAGTTTTTTCAAGGCGAAGCTCCTTTCAGAGAAAAGCAAAGGGTCAACGGGCATTTTCCTATATTGTTCCATTCCCCGTCTGTTTTGTCAAGATAATTTTGGTTTTGGGAAAGCGGCGCGGGCTTTTTGCCGCCGCGTCTAAACGCAGAGAAATTCAGAAAGAAAGGAAAACCGATATGAAAACCAGTGTCGCGTCCGTTACGTTCCGCAAAAAAAGCGTCGCTGAGATTGCGAGCCTTGCGCGGCGCGCCGGGCTGGATGCCGTCGAGTGGGGCGGGGATGTCCATGTTCCGCCCGGAGATGAAGCCGCCGCCCGTCTGGCGCTTGCCGCCGCGCGGGAAAACGGGCTTGCCGTTTCCGCCTACGGCTCCTATTACCGAGCCGGCGCGGAGGAAGCATTCGAGCCCGTGCTGCAGACGGCGCTTTTGCTGGGCTGCCGCGTGATCCGCGTTTGGGCGGGACGGCAGGCCAGCGCGGCCTGCACGGCAGACGAGCGCGCCGCCATTGCCGTGCGCCTTGCCGCCGCCGCGCGGCTGGCCGCGCAGGCGGGCTGTGTTGTGGCGACGGAATACCACGCCAATACGCTCACCGATACGCTGGCCTCCGCCCTGTCCCTGCTGGAGGAAGCGCCGGACCTGCGCACGCTCTGGCAGCCGCCCGTCGGCCTGACGGTCGCGGAGAACCTCGGCGCGCTGCGCGCGCTGGGAACAAAAATGGAAAATCTGCATGTTTACCATCGGGACGGCGGCGGAGCGTGCCGCCCTCTGGCGGAGGGCGGCGCAGATTGGCGGGCTTATTTTGCCGCGGCCCCCCAAGACGGCGCGCGGCGGTACGCCACGCTTGAATTTGTTCTGAATGACAGCGAGGAGCAGTTTTTACAGGACGCGGCGGCACTGCGCGAGCTGCTGCGGAATACTTGAGGGAGGGATTCAAATGCGTACCCGTTTTTGTGACATTACACGCGTAACGCGCACGGGCCTTGTGCCCCACAGCGCCATAGACGTAGACGGCGGCGTGATTGCCGCCGTCTATGATACGACGCCCCCCGCGTCCGCGGACGTCCAAAGCATTGACGCGAAAGGAGCCTACGCCGTGCCCGGCTTTGTGGATATTCATCTGCATGGCGGCGGAGGGGTGGAATTCATGAACGCCGGGCCGGAAGAAATCCGGGCCGGCTGCGCGGCGCATGCCCGCCATGGCACCACAACGCTGCTGCCCACCACGCTGGCCGCGCCGGAGGAAATGACACTGCGCATGATCCGCGCGGTGCGGCAGGCGCAAAAGGACACAACGGAATGCACCATCGCGGGCGTACATTTGGAGGGGCCCTTCCTTTCGCCCGCCCAAAGCGGCGCGCAGAGCCCGGACGCTTTGGCGCAGCCCGCGCCGGCTCTGTGGAAAAGGCTGCTGGACGAATGGCCCGACGGTGTGCGCGTCATGGGCGCCGCACCGGAGCTGCCCGGCGCGATGGCTTTGGGAGACGCCTTGCGGGAACGGGGCGTTCTGGCCAGCATCGCCCACTCGGACGCAGAATACGAAACCTGCCGCAGGGCGCTGGAGCATGGGTTTTCTGATATTACCCACATCTATTCCGGCTGTTCCATGGTGCACCGCAAAAACGGCTACCGCTTCGGCGGCGTGGTGGAAGCCGGCCTTTTGGAGGACGCGTTCACCGTACAGGTCATCGCGGACGGACGGCATCTGCCGCCGGAGCTGCTGCGCCTGATTTATAAATGTAAGGGCCCAGACAAAATTTCACTGATCACCGACGCGCTGTTCGCCGCGGGCAGCGATTTGCCGGACGGCACGGTACTGCAGCAGGCCAACGGCATGGAGACCATTCTGGAGGACGGCGTAATGAAGCTGCCGGACCGCCAGGCCTTCGCGGGCAGCGTCGCCACAATGGACCGCCTTGTGCGCAATATGGTGCGGTTAGCGGGGATACCTCTCTGGGACGCGGTGACCATGGCCACGGCCACGCCGGCCCGTCTGATCGGCCTTGCGGACAGAAAAGGGAGCCTCGCGCCGGGATTTGACGCGGATATTGTATGGATGGACGACCATCTGGACGTAAAAGCCGTAATGTCTTGCGGACGGTTTATTGAAAACAAGCTTTGAAGGAAGAAGGGAGAGCGGCATATGTGGACAGAGGAAAAGCTGAATCAAATGCTCACAACGCCCAGCGCGGCGCTTTCGGCTGAGCTGGGCGCGCTGGAGGGCGATATTTTAGTGTTGGGCGCGGGCGGGAAAATGGGCCCCACGCTCTGTGTGCTGGCAAAAAACGCCCTGCGGGCGGCGGGCGTGGAAAAGCGCGTCCTCGCGGTATCGCGCTTCACCGACCCAATGGTAACGGAGCTGCTGCGGGAAAACGACGTGGAGATGATCAGCGCGGATCTTTTGCAGCCCGGTGCGCTGGACAGCCTGCCGGACGCGGAGAACATTATCTATATGGCTGGCAAAAAATTTGGCACGGACGGCAATGAATCCATCACATGGGCTATGAATACATGGCTGCCCAGCCGGGTGGCGGAGCGGTACAAAAACAGCCGTATCGTGGTATTCTCCAGCGGGAACCTATACCCCAAGGTACCGGTATCCGGCGGCGGCGCCACGGAAGAAACGCGCACGGAGGCCGTGGGCGAATACTGCATGTCCTGCCAGGGGCGCGAGCGGATGTTTGAATACGCGGCCAAAAGCTTTGGCACGCGGGTGGCGTTGTACCGTCTGAACTACGCGGTAGACCTGCGGT
>CANRZX010000044.1 GCA_947644575.1 uncultured Clostridia bacterium
TCTTTCGGATCTCTTGCTCCCATTATACCATATCGCCCGTGTAAACACTATTTAAAAACTTTTCACTATTTTTCAAGATAAAAAAATTACCGCTCGCTTGATTTATAACCGACACGCTCGAAAAAAATCGCTTTTCAAGGCGCGGTATTTACGCCGCGTGGGAACCGCCCGCGGGGATTTCCCGCCGAATCCGTACTCGACGCGCGCTTTGCGCGCCGTCTGAAAGCAAAACGCCCGTTTTTAAGCCGTCGGCCCTATAAAATGCCGGCACGCCAGCGCGCGCGGCCAAGGCCGTCTTCTCCGCGGGCGCTGACGTCCAGCGTACCGCGCGCCTCCTCGCCCAGACTGTCGCTCGTCTCGCCGGGCGTCACCATACGCCATGCCCATTTCAGTTTATAGTCCATGTCATTGGCCGTGCCCAGCACAATGCGGATGCGTCCCTGATACAAAAAGCTCAGCTCCAGCGTATTGGACAGATCAATCTCATTGATCGGCGAAAGGCCCTGCGCGGCTGTTTTCTCCAGCAGCGTTTGCAGCAAGGGAAGTTTGTCCTCTTCGGCTAACTTAACCGGCTGCCCGGGCGACGGCGCGTCCGCCTGCACGCCGCCGACACGCACCAGCCCGGTGGGCGGCTCGGCCTCCAGCCGAAGCACCTTATAGCTTTGGCTCAGTACGGCCCAGCCGGACGCGCTCTCCACCACACTGGCCTCCACGGCCGGAGTCACGGTGATGAGAACGGTATCCGGCATGCGGCGGCGAATTTCCACCTTCTCCAAATAGGGCAGCGCGGACGCGAGATTTTGCTGCGCCTCCCGCGCGTTGAAGCCAAACAGGTTTTCGCCGGCCTCGTGGCCGAAGGCCGCGATAATTTGGCTGCTGTCATACGCGACCTCGCCCTCCGGCGTCTCCACAGTGATCGCTGAGATTTTGAACAGAACCATTGCGGAAGCTCCAAGCCCCACCACAAGCAGTATCGCGGCCAACACGCCCGCCAATATAGCGCGGCGGCGGCGACGGCGGCGCAACTGCCCCGGCGTGAGCGGAACCGGCTGTTTTTTCGCGCGCTTTTGCGGCCGCTTTCCCTGCGGCGCGCGGGCGGACTGTCCTTGCCGTGGCGCGCCCCGCCGCTGTCTTTGTCCATCATGCGCTTTTCCGCGCCGCTCCTCCGGAGCGCGCGGCAGCAGATGCGGCGGCGACGTATTCTCCAAAACCGGCCGGCGAGGCTCGGGACGAAGAGCGGATGGTGTCCGCTGCACGGCGCGTCCCACCCCCCCCTGCTGCGCATCCCTCACGGGCGGCGGTTCGGCGCGCTGTGACGCCATATTGACGAAGGGCGCGGCGCCTTGTCCTAGGGCCGCGCCGCGCGCGGGCGCGGATGCGGTTTCCTTATCATAATCAAAAATCATGCGTCGATCCGCAGGGCCGCGCGGCTCACGCGCGCTGGGAGGATAAACCGGCCGTGCCGGCTTTGGCCGGCGCGGCGCCTCTTGCCTCGGATAAACAGGCTTTTGAGGCGATACCTTGCGTGCCACGCGTTTCACTTCCTTCTATGTATTATCCTGTGCGGGAAGTATTATCCCGCGCGGCGGAGCCTACTGATTTACCCAGGCAATGTCCGCCCCAAGCGACGCGAACAGCGACGCGATGTCCTCATACCCGCGGCTGATGTGCTGCGCCTCGGCGATGCGGCTTTCTCCCTCGGCCTGCAGCGCCGCAATGACAAGCGCCGCTCCTCCGCGCAAATCAGGCGCACGCAGCGCGGCGCCCGCAAGGCGGGGAACGCCGCGCACCTCGAGCGTGCGTCCGCGCACCGATACCCGCGCTCCCAGCGCGGCAAAGCCCTCCGCGCAGGCAAAACGGTTCTCAAAGATCGTGTCCGTTACGCGGCTTTCGCCCTCCGCGCGCAGCAGCGCGGCGGCCAAAAGCGGGGCGGCGTCCGTCGGAAAAGCCGGATATACGCCGGTTTCCCGTTCGCCAGCCGCGCGCAGCGTCCCGTCACTGGCCAGCGCGGCGGAATCCTCGCCCGAGGCCGAAATCATGCAGCCCGCCCCGCGCAGCGCCCGGAGCACCTCGGCCATGTGCGCACTGCGGATATTGGTCAGCAGCACCTCGCCGCCGCAGCCCGCCACAGCGCACAGTACGGTGGCGGCGGTGATGCGATCCGGACAGACGGCGTAGCGCGTGCCCATCAAGCAATCGCTGCCCCGCACCCGCAGCGTCCGCGTGCCGATGCCCGTGATGTCCGCGCCCGCGCTCTGCAAAAAACGCGCGAGGTCCGTCACCTCAGGCTCTGTGGCGACACCGCGCAAAACGCTCTCTCCACGCGCAGTGGACGCGGCCATCAGCAGTGTCTCCGTCGTACCCACGCTGGGAAACCGCAGCGTAATATCCGCGCCGGAAAGGCCATCAGGCGCGGACAGCGTCAGCGAACCGTCCGCGTTTTCCTCTGCCCGCGCGCCCATGCGGGCAAGGCCGGAAAGGTGCATATCAATGGGCCGCGCGCCCAGCCGGCACCCACCCGGTGTACCAATGCGCGCCCGCCCTGTCCGCGCAAGCATCGGCGCGAGGTAAAAAAGCGACGAGCGCATTGTGCGCATCAGCTCCTCGGAAACAGCGTTTCCGGGCGTCTCCGGCGAAGTGACGCTGATGCAGCCGCTGTGCTGCGTAATCCTGCAGCCGATGCTTTGCAGGATGCGCACCGAGGAGGCCACATCCGACAGGCACGGCACATTTGTCAGCGTTACCGTTCCATGACAAAGCACCGACGCCGCCAACATAGGCAGCACACTGTTTTTCGCGCCCGGTATGCGCACGCTGCCGAACAGGCCGCGTGTGCCGCAAATGGTCAAAGCCTTCATCTCGCGCACCCCGTTTACTTAAATGGTTGTGAACCATCCTATGCAAACCGGGGGATTTGTGTTAAAAAAGCGGGATCAAGGCGCGGTTTCCAGCAATTTATCCAAATTATCGCAGATCCGCCGCAAGGAGTCCGGCTGCGCCAGCGCACGGGCCTTCATGCCCATTTCCATCAGACCGGCGGGGTCGCCCGTCAAGTGATCCACAATCCCGACCAGCCCTTCGCCCGTCAGCTCCTTTTCCTCGACAACGACCGCCGCGCCTAACCTTTGCAGCTGCATGGCGTTGTGATATTGATGATTTTCCGCCACGTTCGGCGAGGGGATCAGCACGGACGCGCGGCCCACCGCGGCGATCTCCGCCAGCGTCAGCGCGCCTGCACGGCTGATGACGAGGTCGGCCGCGGATAAAAGCTGCGGCATATTGTCAATGTACTCGCGGATCACGAAGCGCGGGCTGTGATCGATGCCGAGCCGCGCGGCGAGCGCCGCGAAATCCGCTTTTTCGATCGTGCCCGTAGCGTGGATATGCAGGAAATCCCGATTTTCTATTTCCCATTTCGCGAGCTCGGCTATACGCTCGCCCAGCACCTGCGCTCCAAGGCTGCCCCCGAACGAGATAATGACGATCTGCCCGTCCCTCGCCGCGATCGCGCGGCGCGCGGCGGCGCGGTCCTGACAAAACATTTCCTCCCGCACGGGGTTTCCCGTAACGACGGTCTTTTCCGCTTGTCCCAAGCGGGGCACGGCGTCCGGCATCGCGGCAAACACAATGTCCGCCTGCTTGGCCAGCAGCTTATTGGTCACGCCAGGGAAAGCGTTCTGCTCATGAATTGCCGTACGAACGCCCTTTTTCGCGGCGGCACGCACCACAGGGCCGCTGACATAACCGCCCGTGCCGATGACCAGCGCGGGCCGCACCTCCTTCAGAATGGCGTTTGCGCGCGGCGCGCTGAGCGCGAGGTGATACAGCGCCGCCACATTGCGCGCGATATTTTTCGGCGTCAGCTTCCGCTGGATGCCGTTCACCTCAATGGGGTGAAACGGGTATCCCGCCGCGGTAACCAGCCGGTACTCCATTCCCCCGCGCCGCCCGGCAAAGTGAATTTCCGCGTCGGGACGGCGCTTTTTGAGCGCGGCGGCAATGGCAAGCGCCGGGTTGATGTGTCCGGCGGTGCCGCCGGCGGCGATCAAAATACGCATGACTACCCCTCGTTTTCTTTGGTCGGACGGCGATAAACGGCTACATTCGTTCCTCGTTCCCCTGCCGCGAGACGGAGAGCACCACGCCCATCTCACCGAGCAGCATCATCAGCGACGTGCCCCCATAGGAAAAGAACGGCAGACTGATCCCCGTATTGGGGATCGTTTTTGTCACAACAGCAATGTTCAGCACCGCCTGAAGCGTCACCTGAACAATCACACCCACCGCTAACATCGACCCGAATTTATCCTTCGCATGCCAGGCCACATAGACGCCGCGCAAAAGCAAGCCCACAAACAAAAGGATCACCAGCAGCGCGCCGATAAAGCCCAGCTCCTCGCATACGACGGAGAAAATAAAATCGTTCTGCGGCTCGGGCAGATACAGGTGCTTCTGCTTGGAATTGCCGATCCCAAGGCCCGTCAGGCCGCCCGAGCCGATGGCGTACAGGCTCTGGATGATCTGATGCCCGCTGCCCAGCGCGTCGGCCCACGGGTTCTGCCAGCTCTCAATGCGGCTCATCGCGTAGGGCACAAGGTCGGGCACCATCACGACCGCCCCCGCGACAGCGACAACGACGCCCGCGATCGCGAGGCCGAACCACACGAGGCCCGTTCCCCCGACAAACATCATCAGGCCGCCGATGCCAAGGATCAGGATCGTGCCGGAAAGGTGCGGCTCCAGCAGCATCAGGCCCGCGATCACGCCAAGGATCACGAGAAACGGCAAAACGCCGTAGGAAAAGGTTTTCATCTTCTTGTGATTGACGGATATGATATGCGCGAACAGTACAATGACGGCGAATTTTGCCACTTCGGATGGCTGAAGGTTTCCGCCGGCGGGCAAAAAAATCCAGCGCCTCGCGTTGTTCAGTTCCGGCATGAACAGCACGATGACCAGCAGCACGACTGTCAGCGCCATCAGAGGCCACGCCAGCCGGTGGAAAATGTGGTAATCCACGCGGGAGGCGGCGTACATCGCAGCCAGCCCCACAAAGGCGCATATCGCCTGCTGCCGGATAAAGCGAAAGCTGTCGCCCTTGAAGCGGTAATACGCCGTCGCGTAACTGGCGCTGAATAGCATCACCAACCCAAAGAACACCAGTGTCACGACAAAAATCGCCAGCGGCCAATCCATCTGCGGCTGGCTGCGCAGCCACAGCAGCCAGTCCGCCCCGCGTTTTTTCCCTTTTGCTTTCGCCGCTCCCGGCATAGAATCCCTCCCATCAGAGGTGGCCGGAAAAAGGGAAAGCTTCCGCGCGGCAAGGCGCGCGGCGTTTCCCTTTTATATAAAGCCGTCCCCTTTACAAAGCCGTTATCAAGTCAAATAAACAAACACGCCGCCCAGAACCGCGCCGGCCAGCGCGACAAGGCTGAACGCACAGTCGATTTTGATTTCACTCCAGCCGGACATCTCAAAGCTGTGGTGAATCGGGGTCATTTTGAAAATGCGCTTGCCGTGCGTCAGCTTGAAATAGGATACCTGCAGCATCACGCTGAACGCTTCGATCAGGTAGATTACGCCGAGAAAGAGCAGCAGCTCCGGACGGCCAAGGCCATACGCGACCGTCACCACGGCCCCGCCGAGGAACATGCTGCCCGTATCGCCCATGAACACTTTCGCGGGGTAGAAGTTCCACGCAAGGAAGCCGGCACACCCGCCCGCGACAGCCGCCGCGAACAGCGACATCGTAGTGTTCCCCAAAAGGCTCGCGATAAACATAAAGCCCATCATTACCACAAACGTCACACAGGAGCAAAGGCCGTCAATGCCGTCTGTCAAATTGACGGCGTTCACCATGCCGATAATCAGCAGAAAAGACAGCACGTAAAACGCCCAGCCTAAATCGACACGGCCCAGCAGCGGCAGCGCCACGACAGTGGAGAGCGTCCCGTTCAATTGCAGCGCGCAGAGGTAAGCGCCGTTAATCAGCGTCTGCGCGACAATCTTATACCGTGCCTTGAGACCGAGGTTCCGCTTTTTGACGACTTTGATGTAATCATCCGCGAAGCCGACGAAGCCGAACAGATAGGCCGTCAGCACGGCGAGCAGCAGCGAGATGCAGCGATCTGAAAGCCAGCCGCCCAGCAGCCCCGGCACGCTGACAGCCAGCAACCCGTAGCCCATCACCGCCCCCGCCAGAACGCCAAGATAAAACGGCATGCCACCCATCGTCGGGGTGCCGTTTTTCCCCTGATGCCACGTGGGGCCGATCTCCTTGATTGTCTGGCCGAAATGCAGCCGACGCAGCGCGGGAATAATCAGCAGCCCGGATCCCGCCGTTATGAGCAGCGCGCCGAAGGACGCCGCCATCTGGGCATTTTTTTCCATAGCGTCACACTCCAAGCAGCACCGGCGCGGGCCGGCCCGCACAGGCAGTTTTCCCCCCGCGCGGCGGGGAGCAATCTCAAAACCGTTTGATTTCAAGGCAAGGCCAAGGCCCGCTTTTATAAATCCATTTTACACCCTCCGCGGCGTTTTGTACAGACGCACGGCGTCCCCCTTGGAAAATACCGCACGGCACCGAGGCAAAAGGCGGCGCACAGTTCAAAAGTTCTGGGTATAAAAGCCCTCTAAAATTTTCTCAAACGCCATCCCGTGGCTGGCCTTAACGAGCAGCACATCCCCGGCGCGGCAGTATTCCGTCAGCAGATCAACCGCCTCCTCGCGGCCCGCGCAGTGACGCGCGTCCACGCCCTCGGACAGCGCCGCCCGGTGCGCGGCCCGCGCGAACTCACCCACCGTCACCAGCAGATCGACGCCGCACGCGGCGGCGAGCATCCCCACCTCGGCGTGGGCCTGCCCGGCGATCGCGCCCAGTTCGAACATATCCCCCAGCACCGCGACGCGGCGGCCGCGCGCGGGGAAATCCCGCAGCGTCAGCAGTGCGGCGCGCATGCTGTCCGGGTTCGCGTTATAACAGTCCTCGATTACCGTCACGCCCTCATGCTCCACCACGTGCTGGCGGTGCCCCGTCGTCTGATAATCCGCCAGAGCGGCGGCAGCCTTTTCGGGCGAAAGGCCGAGCCGCGTCGCTAAGGCATACGCCGAAAGCGCGTCGCGCACAGTGTGCAGCCCCATTGCCGGGATAAACGCGGGCAGCTCGCCGTGCTCGCGGTCGCGGATCACAAAGTGCGTCCCCTCTGGCCGGGAATCGACCTCGCACGCGCGGACGTCCGCATCTTCGTTATCGACGGCAAAGAGCACCTTCCTCAGCCCGGGACGGATCGCCGCGCCCGGAAGATAATCGTCGTCGCCGCTCACGACGAGCGGCGCGCCGTCCGGCAGGCCGTCGCAGATCTCTAACTTCGCGCGCAGGATATTCTCCCGCGTGCCCAGCTGCTCCAAATGCGAGCGGCCGATGCATGTGATGATCGCGCCGTCCGGCCGCGCGGCCCGCGTCAGCTTTTCGATCTCGCCAAGGCCCTGCATGCCCATCTCGATTACGGCGTAGCGGGTTTCCGCGTCCAAGCGGAACAGGGTGTTCGGCATGCCGATCTCGTTATTTTGGTTGCCCTCGGTTTTGAGCGTCTTTCCGAACGCGGAAAAAACCGCGTGGCAGAATTCCTTCGTCGTCGTTTTGCCCACGCTGCCTGTCACGCCCACCAAAAGCGGGTGATACTGGCCGCGGTAATTCGCGCCCATCGCGATCATCGCGTCCAGCGGGTCGGCCGTCAGCACGCGCCGTCCGGGCTCCACGCCCGGCACCTCGTGCTGCGCCACAATTCCCGCCGCGCCCGCGGCCAGCGCTCTTTCCGCGAAGTCGTGCCCGTCCGCGCGCTCGCCCCGAATGCATACGAACAAGCTGCCGGGCGCGGCCGCGCGGCTGTCCGTCACGACGGCGGTGATCTCCGGGTCGCCCGGCAGCTCTCCCAGCCCGCGCAGCAGAATACTGGATCGGATCGGCTGCATCTCTCTTCTCCCCTTCTATGATCAGCAATGCGGATACCGGCCCCTATGCAAGCCCCTTTTCCGCGAGCCAGTCGCGCACAATACGGTGCTCATCCAAATAAAGTGTCACGCCATCGATCACCTGATAATCCTCGTGGCCCTTCCCGCACAGCGCCAGCACGTCGCCCGGACGCAGCATTTCCAGCGCCCGGAGCACCGCCGCGCGCCGCTCGAGCTCAACCACATACGGCTTGCCCGATTCGGCCAGGACCGGCTCGGCGTCCCGCAGGATCGCCTCGGGATCCTCCCTGCGCGGGTTGTCGGACGTCAGCACCGCGAAATCCGCATATTTCGCCACCGCCGCGCTCATCAGCGGGCGCTTTTTCGCGTCGCGCTCGCCCGCGCAGCCGTATAAGACGATCAGCCTTCCCTCGGCAAACGGTGCGATCCCGGAAAGCACCTTTTCGATCGCGTCCCCGGTATGGGCATAATCGCACAGCACGATGAACGCGCCGTGATACAGCACCTCGCACCGGCCCCGTACCCCGCGCGACGCGGTGAGCGCCTCGGCGGCGGCCTGCGCGGGGATGCCCAGCGCGATGGCGGCGGCGGCCGCCACCAAAGCGTTTTCGACGGAATAATCGCCCGGCATCGGGAACCGCACGCGCCGGATAAACCCGCGGCCGACCATTTCAAACTGCACGCCGGACGCCGAAAGCCGAATATTGCGCGCGGTGTAATCCGCCGCGTCGTCCCGGACGGAAAAGGTCAGGCGGTCCGGCCCGGACACCTCCTCCAGCAGGCGGCGGCCATAGGCGTCGTCCAAGTTCACCACCATGTGCTCCACCTGCGCGAACAGGCTCTTTTTGGCGGCGAAATAGTTTTCAAACGTTTTATGGTAGTCCAAATGATCCTGCGTCAGGTTCATGAATACGCCGACCTCAAAGCGCAGCCCCCAAAGACGCAGCTGGTCGAGCGCCTGACTGCTCGCCTCCATCACCGCGAACGCGCAGCCCGCGCGCACCATGCGGCTAAACAGCGCGTTCAGATCCCACGGCTCGGGCGTGGTGAATTTCGCGGGAACGTCCATTGCGTCGATCTCGGTATGGATGGTCCCGATCAGGCCCGCCTTATAGCCGGCCTGCTCCAAAATCTGCTTGACGAGCGTGGTGACGGTCGTCTTCCCGTTCGTCCCCGTTACGGCGACAAGGCGCAGCCGCTCGGCGGGACGGCCAAAGTAATTTTGACACAGCCGCGCGTACGCCTTGCGCCCGTTCTCCACCTGCACCTCGCGCGCAAGGCCCAGCGGGCGCTCGGTGACGACGCACGCCGCACCCGCTTCCAGCGCCGCCCGCGCGTAGTCGTGTCCGTCTGATGTAAGGCCCTTCGCGCACACAAATACCGCGCCCGGGCACACCCGGCGGGAATCCTGCGTGACGAGCGCCGCCTCGCCCTCCGGCAGGGTGCCGGTATATGCTATTTCATGAAATAATGTCTCCAGCTTCAACCCGAAACGCCCCTTTCCGCGCCGCGTTTTCATCCTTCGATCCAAGCGGCGTCAATCCAGCATCTGCGTATTGTGGAACATCACCTCGATGATCGTGCCCATCTCCACCTGCGTATCCGCCGGAATGCTCTGCTCCACGGCGATGATATTTTTTCCGCCGCCGATCACGCCCTTTTCGCGGATGTTCAGCCCGCGGCTTCTCAGCGTGGAGCAGGCGGCCTCATAGCTGAGGTCGGCAAGGGACGGCACGGTGACGAGGTCCCCGCCGCCGTCGGTGCGGTCCTCGGAATAGAGGATCACGGTGGACTGGCGCGGCGCGGAGGTGCCCGCCGCCGGGTACTGGTACAGCACCGTGTCGCCCGTCACGCGGCTGATGTCGACATTTAATCCCGCCTCGCGCAGTTTTCCCGAGGCCACGTTCACGGGCTGGCCCACCGCCTGCCCGTTCGTCACCACGTCCGGCACGGTCGTCTCCGCCAGCGCCAGCTCGCTCTCGGTGTACTGCTTGGGGATGCCAAGGGTCTGCAGCGCCTCGTCCAGCACATTCTGCACCACCGGCGCGGCCAGACGGCCGCCGTAATAGGTGCCTCTTTCATCGTGCGGGGTATCCAGCATCACCAGCACGGCGATCTGCGGGTCGTCCCCCGGTGCAAAGCCCCAGTAGGAGGAATAGTAGGTCTGCTCCTCGTCCCCGCGGGACTGGTGGCGCTGGCTGGTGCCGGATTTGCCGCCCGCGCTGTAGCCCGGCACGCGACCCGTGGCGTTGCCGCCGACATAATTCCCGTTTGCGTTTGTCATATTGACGCTGCGCACCAGCAGCTCGCGCATGGTGGCGCTTGTCTCGGACGAGATCACCTGACGCTTGACCTCCGGCTCCATATTCCGGATCAAATTCCCGTCCGCGTCCAAAACCTGCTTGAGCACATGCGGCTGCACCAGATACCCGCCGTTAATGACGGCGCACGCCGCCGTAATCATCTGGAGCGGCGTGGTGGACGTCGTCTGTCCGAACGAGCAGGACGCCAGCTCCACCGGGCCCATGCGCTCGAGCGGGACATACTGCGTCGTGCCCTCGTCGTCCATATCCACGCCCGTCTTTTCATAAAAGCCGAACGCCTGCATGTAATCGCAGAAGGTCTGCGCGCCCATGCGCTGGCCGAGCGTGACGAAATACGGGTTGCACGAGCCGTCCAACCCGCCGAAGAAATCCAGCGTGCTGTGATTGGTATGCGCGCAGCGCATCGTGAGTCCGGCTACCGTGATTGAGCCGTGGCAGGTGTAGGATGTCGTCAGATCCGACGTGCCTGAATCGAGCGCCGCCGACGCGGTGATGGTCTTGAACACCGAGCCGGGATAATACAGGTCCGACACCGCCTTGTTGCGCCACTGCGCCCATTGGGCGGTATAGCGCGCGTTCGCGCGGGCTTCCTCGTCCTCAATGGCCGCGATCTGCGCCGCCAGCGCCTCGTCCGCGATGGTATAAGGATCCTGCAAATTGTAATCCGGCATGGTGGCCATCGCATAGATCGCGCCCGTGTTCACGTCCATGACAATGCCCACGGCGCGGTTTTCCACATGATATTGGTTCACCGCGTTCTGCAAATATTTCTCCAGCGTGCTCTGGATGCTGGCCTTCAGCGTCAGGACAAGGCCGTAGCCGTCCTGCGCGTCGTAGGCCGCCTCATAGGACGCGTTTGGCAAATCGTAGCCCCACGCGTTTTTCATGCCGACCACGCGCCCCGCCGTGCCCTTGAGCAGGTCGTTATAATAATGCTCCAGCCCTAACACACCATCGCCGTCCGCGTTGACAAAGCCGATCACCGTGGAGGCCAGCGACTGATACGGATAGTAGCGCTTGGCGTCCTGCTCCAGCGTAATGCCGGTGATAGGGGTATTTTCCCCTTCCTTCGTTGCGTTATACTCGTCAATCCACGCCGTAATGGCGTCCGCCACGGGCTTTTCGATCTGACGCTTCAGGCGCTGGTAATTGCTGTCCGTCTTTTGCAGGCGCTCTAAAATGGCGTCCTTTTCCATATCGAGCAGCACGGCCAGCTCCCCGGCCACATAGTCGATATCCGTGCCGTTCTTCGCCATATCGCGCGGGGATGCGACCACGGTCCACACGCGGTTGCTGCGCGCGAGCACCTTCATATCGGCGTCGTACAGCACGCCCCGGTTCGGCACGATCGTCTCGTCCGCGAGCTGCTGGTTCTCGGCCCGGGTGGCCAGCTCCTCGTGCTGGACAATCTGAAGCTGATACAGATTATAAATCACCGCGCCGAAGCCCACAAGCACAAACAGCCCCGCCATCAGCGCGGCGCGCACGCGCATACTGCGTGTGACCGTGCTCTTCGGGGCAGCGGAAAGCTGCTTTGGCTCGTCATGTTTTTTGGATCCCGTTTGTTTTTCCATTGCCGCCTCCAAGGTCAGGCATTTGGGCTCGCCCCATCCGCGTGGGGCGAAGGATTGAAAGCAAGCTGTTCCCCCCGTCAGGCTTTCCCTTTTTTCTGCAAATAAGGGGAGATATTCCGTGAAAAGAAGTTATCACCGACCGTTCCGCGCAAAAGGAGGAAAGCATCCCCGAGGACGCGCGGAAGGGGCGGTGATAAATATGTATGATTCAGGGCGCGAGGTATTCCACAAAGCTTGCCATCGTCCGCGTCAGATTGTCCGTCAAACGCTTCAGCCCACCGCCTGAGCGTTCCACACTGTTCTCCTGCGCCGCCGTAACGTATGTCACCTGTGAGCGGTCAAGCTTAATCATTTTCAGCACATTCGCGGCATACTCCTGCACGACAGAAAGGTTCGTGCGCATTTCCATCTCATTGGTCAAATAGGTATATTCGCTTTGCATATCCTCCAGCGCGTTCTGCTCCCGGCGAAGCTGTGCGGAAAGCTCAGTGGACTGCACCTGCGAATAGAGCACGCTCACCACCAGCGCCAAAAACAAAGCGGCGAACGCCACCACCTTGGCCCAGCGGAAGCCCGCCTTGAGCTTCTGACGCTTTGTCCTCTCTACCACGCGCAGACGCGGCTTTTCCTTCCTCGGCTGGAACCGGGCAAAATCATACGCGGTATTATTCTGCATGGCGTCCACCTCCCTTCGCAAATTACCCTCTCTATTTTTATCAGTCTATTTCTCGTCGCGCCACGCCGGGTACTCCTTCAGCTCCTCTAAAAATTCCCGGTATTCGTCCTCTGTCCAGAAGAAGGTCAATTCCTCCTGCGTATATTCCTCCGGAGCGTCACGCATAAAGCTTTTTCCAATCTCATAATCAAAGCGGCGCAGCACCGCCTGTGCAAACTCACGGAAAAACATCCCGATTCCCGTGATGACGTTCCCGTCCTCCACGATCCCCCGATGTACAAAATTCTCTTTTTCCACGAAGGGAAACGCGTTCGCCATCTGCATAAAAAAACCGGCAGTAAAACGCTTTCCCTTCAGGACGCCCGCCTTGCACAGCAACAGGGGCGACGATGAAATCGCCGCGAAAACCACCTCGGCGTCGGCGCCGCTTTTCAAAAAAGCGATCAGCTTTTCGTCAAACAGCGCCGGGAGTGGGTTGACGGTGCCCGGCAAAATCACACAGGCATAGTCGTCTATCTTCGCATACTCCACGGTCTTGGTCGGGAAAACCCGGAGCCCTTCCTCGCTGCGGTATTCCTTATCCTCGCTCGCGATAAAATCGAGCGTTTCCCCAAACCATATGGCCAGCGCGGAGGTAAGGCAGGTAATCTCCTGCAGGGAAAAATCCGGATACAGCATTACGGCAAATTTTCGCATCTGCAAGATCCCCTCCTTCGCGGCCCATGCGCCGCCCATTTTCTCAAATTCTCACAACTTCTCGATCACGCGCAGCTTCGCGCTGCGCGCGCGACGGTTTTCCTCCCGCTCACGCTTGTCCGCCTCAACAGGCTTTTTGGTGATAAGCCTTGCGCGCGCCTTGCCGCCGCACACGCATACGGGCAGCTCCGGCGGGCAGGTGCAGGCCGTCGCCCACTGGCGAAAGCGCTGCTTGACAAGCCTGTCCTCCAACGAATGGAAGGTGATGACGCACATCCGGCCTCCCGGCCGCAACGCGCGGAACAAAATGTCTAAGCCCTCGTCGAGCGCGTCCAATTCCCCGTTGACGGCGATGCGCAACGCCTGGAACGCGCGCCGCGCGGGGTTTTTCTCTTTTCTGCGCACAGCGGGCGGCACCGAGGATGCGATCAGCCGCGCCAATTCCAAGGTCGTTTCAATCGGCTCGCGCTCCCGCGCGGTGACGATTTTCCCCGCGATCTGCCACGCGAACGGCTCTTCGCCGTACTCGCGCAGGATGCGGCACAGTTCCTCGCGGGACGCCGTGTTCACAAGCTCCGCAGCCGTCGCCCCGCTCTGGCTCATGCGCATGTCGAGCGGCGCGTCGTCCTGATAGGAAAAACCCCGCGCGCGTTCGTCAAGCTGGTGGGATGAAACGCCTAAATCCAGCAAAACGCCGTCCAGCCCCTCCACACCGAGCCGTTTGAGCACCTTGTCCGCCTCGCGGAAATTGCTCCGCACAACCGTGGCCTGAAGCCCGGCCAGCCGTCGCGACGCAGCCTCCACGGCATCGGGATCCTGATCCAGAGCAATCAGGCGGCCCGTTGTCAGCCGCGCGGCGATCTCCTTGGAATGGCCCGCGCCGCCCGCCGTGCCGTCTAAGTATATCCCGTCCGGCCGGATGTCAAGCCCCTCTATACACTGTGCCAGCAGCACGGGAATATGCTCGAAGCCCATGGCTTAAAACTCCAGTTCTTCCATAATCGCGGCAATCGGGCCGCCGCGCAGGGCCTCGTTTTTCTCCTGCCACGCCTTTGCGTTCCATATCTCCGCGTGATTGCCCACACCGATGACGGCGACATCTTTTTCCAGCCCCGCGTGGCGGCGCAGATTCGCGGGCAGCAGGATCCTGCCCTGCTTGTCCGGCAACGCCTCAGAGGCGCCCGAATACAGAAAACGCTGCACGTCGCGCGACTTGACCATGCTTTTTTCCGAGAGCAGCGTGCAAACGCGCTCCCACTCGCTGGGGGAAAACGCGATCAGGCAATCGTCCAGCCAGCGCGTCACAATGAACGAGCCCCCCAGCTCCTCGCGGAATTTCGGCGGGAAACCCAGCCGGCCTTTCTCGTCGATGGCATAATTGTATTCGCCCATCAGCATACAAAAACGCCACCCTTCGGGAATAATCGCCCACTTTTCCCCACTTCTACCCACTTCATTTTATATTATACGGGCGGCGGCCGAAAAAATCAACCCTCTTTCTGTGAAAAATTTCCAATTTATTGTGAATATATTTTTTTGCTCGCGCGCCCCGCGCCCGAACAAATGGGACAGAACAAAAACATACGGGGCGCCGTTACCGGCGCCCCGTATGTTTTTTGCAGTTCCCCATTCACTGAACAAAGTCTCAGTCCTCGTTTTCCTCGCTCTCTTCATATGATTCGGTGGGCGATTCCGAATAGACCATTCCAAAAATCTGTTTCAGACTGTCCACAAAAGAAGTAATTCCATTCGCCATGCTCCGCACGTCCTTTCCTTTTCCATCCGGCGGCAGCGCCGCCTCCCCTCACAAACACAAGCAATTGCGCTTTTCTGTGTATTATACGTTCCAAAAGCGCTAAATATTACATTTTTACCAAGAATTTTTTCAAAAGTGACAATAATTTTCTCCACGGGAAAAATCAGGAAATTTGTTCAAAAGCAGCCCGGCTCCACTGCAAAAAATTGACAGACCGCCGCTAAACGTTTATAATAATAGATTGAAATTACTGATAGGCCGGCGGCTTTTTGCCGGTCTGTACGGCCGCTGCCAGACCGGCTTCCCCAGAGGCCGGCCCCGCGGCGGCCAGACCCAGAAAAGAGGTTTTATTATGGGACAGACCCTTGCGCAAAAGATCCTCGCCGCGCATCTCGTGGACGGCGAAATGCAGCCGGGCCATGAAATTGGGCTGCGCATCGACCAAACGCTCACGCAGGACGCCACCGGGACGATGGCCTATTTGGAGTTTGAGGCAATGGGCCTGCCGCGCGTGCGCACGGAGCTCTCCGTCGCCTATGTCGACCACAACACGCTGCAAAGCGGCTTCATGAACGCGGACGATCACCGCTATCTGCGCACCGTCGCCAAAAAAATCGGCGTGCGCTATTCCCGCCCCGGCAACGGCATCTGCCATCAGGTGCATTTGGAGCGCTTCGCCCGGCCGGGCAAAACTCTGATCGGCTCGGACAGCCACACGCCCACGGCGGGCGGCATCGGCTGCCTTGCCATCGGCGCGGGCGGCCTTGACGTCGCCGTCGCGATGGGCGGCGGGGCCTACTATATCCCCTATCCCAAGGCAACGCTGGTGCGCCTTGCTGGCGCGCTGCGCCCGATGGTCAGCGCGAAGGACGTCATCCTCGCGGTGCTACGCGTGATGAGCGTGAAGGGCGGCGTCGGCAAAATTATCGAATACGGCGGCGAGGGCGTCAAAACGCTCAGCGTCCCGCAGCGCGCCACCATCACCAATATGGGCGCGGAGTTAGGGGCGACGACCTCCATTTTCCCCAGCGACGAGGTTACCCGCGCGTTTTTACGGGCGCAGGGTCGGGAGGATGAATATGTCCCCCTGTGCGCCGACGCGGACGCCGTCTATGATGAAATCATCGAGCTCGACCTCTCCGCGCTGGAGCCTCTGGCGGCGTGCCCACACAGCCCGGACAACGTGAAGCCCGTCAGAAGTCTCTCGATGACAAAGGTGGATCAGGTGTGCATCGGCAGCTGCACCAATTCCAGCTATACCGACCTGATGACAGTGGCCGAAATTCTGCGCGGCAAGACAGTCTGCCCCGATGTCAGCCTTTCCATCGCGCCCGGCAGCCGCCAGGTGCTGTCGATGCTCAGCGCGAACAGCGCGCTGACCGCATTGATCGACGCGGGCGCGCGTATTTTGGAAAGCGCCTGCGGGCCGTGCATCGGCATGGGGCAGAGCCCGAATTCCGCGGGCGTCTCGCTGCGCACGTTCAACCGCAACTTCGAGGGACGCAGCGGCACGCGCGACGCGGGCGTGTATCTCGTCAGCCCCGAGACGGCCGCCGTCAGCTGCCTGACGGGCTATCTGACCGATCCGACCACCGTTCCCGGCGCCGCGCCCGTCGCGGCGCCGGACCGGTTCCCCCTCAACGACAACATGATCGACCTGCCCGCCCCCGA
>CANRZX010000045.1 GCA_947644575.1 uncultured Clostridia bacterium
AATACATTGGAAGGCAAAGCGTTTGCGGGTGCGCGAAACGGCGCCGCCCGAGCATGAAAAGGAGGAACCTTATGGTATTCGATATGGAGCAGTATGAGCGCTGGCCCGCGAAGCACAAGCATGACCAGCAGCCCAGCCAGAAAATTATCGCGCTGGGCAAAAAGATCACCGACGTAGCGGCGCACATGCTCGGCGGCGTCAAGGTGGAGGACCCGGAATACTGGGGCCTTGCCGAGATCATCACCGAGGAGATGGCCGAGGTGGGCCTCGCCATGAAAAAGCGCACGCCCTACACGTTTGCCGAGATGTGCGGCCTGTGTAAAATCGACAAGGCGGGCGAGGAAAAATTCCAGAAGCTGCTGGACGAAATGAGCTACATCGGCCTGCTGGAATACGATTACGGCTATCATTACGACCACAACGGCCGCACCGCGCCGCAATCGGAGCGCCGGTATGTGCTGCCGATGTTCGTGCCCGGCTCCGCGGAGCTGTTCAACATGGAGGAGCTGCCGGACGGCAGCAACCCCCGCCTACGCGATCATCCGGATGTGGCCGCGTTCTTCGAGCGCATGACGTACATCCCGCTCGCGGGCATCACGCAGATGGTGCCGCCGGGCGGCGCGGGCATCGGTATGCACGTCATTCCGGTGGAAAAGGCCATCTCGATGGAAAACCAGTCGGTCGACCTCGAACATCTCTCCTACTGGCTGAAAAAATACGAGGGCCATATCGGCGTGGGCCGCTGCTCGTGCCGCGCGTCCCGCAAGGTGCTGGGCGACGGCTGCGCCGACGACGATTACGGCTGGTGCATCGGCGTAGGTGATTTTGCCGACTACTGCCGTGAGACGGGCAAGGGGCACGACATCACCTACGATGAGGCGATGGCCATTCTGCAGCGCGCGGAGGAAAACGGCTTTGTCCATCAGATCACCAATATCGACGGCGAAAACAAGATCTTCGGCATCTGCAACTGCAATGTGAACATCTGCAACGGCCTGCGCACAAGCCAGCTGTTTAACACACCAAATATGTCCCGTTCGGCCTATGTGGCGCATGTGAATAAGGAAAACTGCGTGGCGTGCGGCCAGTGCGTGGAATACTGCCCCGCCGGCGCGGTGAAGCTGGGCCAGAAGCTGTGCGACAAAAACGGCAAGGAGGTCGAGTACCCAAAACAGGAGCTGCCCGATTCTCAGAAATGGGGCAAGGACAAATGGGATCCCGATTACCGCGACAACAATCGCATCAACAGCCACAAAACGGGCACCTCTCCCTGCAAGACCGCGTGCCCGGCGCACATCGCAGTGCAGGGCTATCTGAAAAAAGCATCACAGGGCAAATATCAGGAGGCGCTCGCGCTCATCAAAAAGCAGAACCCGTTCCCTGCGGTCTGCGGGCGCGTATGCAACCGCCGCTGCGAGGACGCGTGTACACGCGGCACCATCGACGAGGCGGTTGCCATCGACGCGGTGAAGAAATTCATCGCCGAGCAGGATCTGCGGGCCGAGACGCGGTACATCCCGCCGGTCGTCATCCCCGCCAGCATCCATATGGACCACTTCTCCGAGAAAATCGCCATTATCGGCGGCGGCCCGGCGGGCCTTTCCGCGGCGTTCTATTTAGCCGAGCGCGGCTATCGCCCGACCGTATTTGAAAAGGCGGAAAAGCCGGGCGGCATGCTGCAATACGGTATCCCCTCCTATAAGCTGGGCAAGGACGTCGTAGAAGCCGAGATCGACGTGATGCGCCAGATGGGCGTCGAGATCAAAACCGGCGTTGAGGTCGGCAAGGACGTCACGCTTGGCGCGCTGCGCGAGCAGGGCTACAAGGCGTTCTACCTCGCGATCGGCTGTGGCGCGGGCCGTCTGCCGGGCGTGCCCGGCGAGGACGCCGAGGGCGCCATGACGGCCATCGACTATCTACATGACGCCAACACCGGCAGGACCTCCTTCTCGGGCTCGGTCGTGGTGATCGGCGGCGGCAACGTGGCCATCGACGCCGCACGCGTCAGCAGCCGCAGCGGCGCGTCCGACGTGATGATGTTCAGCCTTGAGAGCGAGAAGGAAATGCCCGCCTCGGACGAGGAGGTGCGTGAGGCCCGCGAGGACGGCGTGGCGATTCAGAACGGCTGGGGCCCGAAAGAGGTGCTGACGCAGGACGGCAGGGTGACGGGCATCATGCTGAAAAAGTGCGTTTCCGTCTTTGACAAGGACGGTCGTTTCGCGCCGGTCTACGATGAAAATACGTGCATCACCGTGGAGTGTGGCCGTGTGATTTTCGCCATCGGCCAGAAAACCGTGTGGGGCGACCTGCTCAAGGGCGAAAAGGTCGAATTCAAAGGCCCGGCCATCGTCGCCGACAAGCTGACCTATCAGACCGGCCAGCCGGATATTTTCGTAGGCGGCGACGTATACACCGGTCCGAAATTCGCCATTGACGCCATTGCGGCGGGCCACGAGGCGGCGGAATCGCTGCACCGCTATGTGCAGGGCGGCCATATGACCATCGGCCGCAACCGGTGGGAGTTCAATGAACTGGATAAAAACAACATCCGCGTGGAAAGCTATGACAATTCCTCGCGCCAGCGCGAGGGGCTGGACGCTTCCGTGCCGGCGAAGTCCTTCCTCGATGCGCATCTGACGCTGACGGAGGAGCAGGTGCGCAGGGAGACCGCCCGCTGCCTTGGCTGCGGCGCCACAATCGTGGACGAGAACAAGTGCATCGGCTGCGGCGTGTGCACCACCAAGTGCGCGTTTGACGCCATCACGCTGCGCCGGGACCGCCCGGAGTGCACCCATATGGTCAAGGCCGAGGACAAATTCAAGCAGATCATCCCGTACCAGCTCAAGCGCGCCATCCGCATCGCGACGCACAAGAATCCGTAAGGCGGGCCGCGGCCATGCATGAATTGGGAGTCGTATTTTATGTCGTCCGGGACGTAAAGCAGGTGGCGGAGGAAAACGCCGTCTCCAAGGTGTCCGCCGTGACGCTGCAAATCGGCGAGGTATCGGGGATCCTCCACGATTACCTGATCGACTGCTGGAACTGGGCCAAAAAGAAGGAGCCCGTTCTGGAGGACGCCGAGCTGCGGATCGAGCAGATCGACGCGGTCTCATTCTGCGAGGACTGTGAACGGGAGTATCCCACCGTACGGTACGCCAAAATCTGTCCGCATTGCGGCAGTGAAAACACCTATCTGCGCCGGGGCAACGAATTCCTCATTAAAGAGATCGAAGTGCCGGAGCCGGAGCCATGATGGAACAGCGCGGCCCCTTCCTGAGAACAGGAGGAGGCCGCGCCGTATTGCTGTGTATACGTGTCAGGGATGCCTCGGCGCTTGCCAAAGCGAAAGGAGCAAGTAAGTGCATATTGAAACGCGGCGGCTGCTGATCCGGGCTTTCACGCTTGACGACGCTGAGGGTCTGCAGACCATTTTGGGAGACGACGAAGTAATGAAAAATTGCGAGCCCGCGTACAGCCTTGAGAAGACGCGCCGTTTTCTGTCGGAATTCTGCATTGGGAAAAAAGGCGCCGTCGCGGCCATCCATAAGGAAAGCGGCACGCTGATCGGGTATATTTTATTTCATTCCCTCGAAGCGGACGTCTATGAGATCGGCTGGTTTTTCAGACGGGATGTCTGGCGTCAGGGATATGCGCACGAGGCCTGCAAGGCAGTAATGAACGACGCCTTTTGCAACCGGGGCGCACGCAAAATCTTCGCCGAAACCATCGACAGGATAAGGTCCGTGGGCCTGATGAAAAAATTAGGAATGCGGCCCGAGGGAATCGAAAAAAGCCCCGCGACAGACGGCGGCGGATGGGTTGACTTATATCTCTATGGAATTTCCCGAGAGCACTGGAAGAAGGCAAAGCCATAGCGTCCCGCGCCTGATCCGGCAGTTTTTGGAACTGGTACAAAAAATTTCGTTTTGGCGAATCCGTACACTTTACGTGCCGCTTGAAAATAATTATTTGTTTTCAAGTATATCACGCCTATTCCGGGTCGAACGAGTTATCCTCGGCTTTCTCTTCCTTTTGCGTTTCCGGTTCCGCTGTGGGCTCCCCTTCCTCAGTGACGTCCTCTTCTCCCGGAATAATCTCTTCCGCCGGTGTCTCCTTTGTCCCGGCGTCCCCTTCCCCTGCGGCGCCATCCTCCGGCACGGATTCCGCTTCCGGCATGGTTTCCCCTTGCGCGGCGTGCCCTTCTTCCGGCGCGGACAAATCTTCCTCCCATTCGAGCGGCGACTCCTCGGAACGGTCGCCGCTGTAAACGACGGTCTTTTTACCGTTCTCTCCCGTTTTTTCCGTGCTTCCATTCGGGAAAACCAGCGTTACCACAAACGCGTCTCCCCGTACCTCTACGGCGAGGTCGCCGCCAAAATTCTGCATAAAGGTCTGCGCGATGGAAAGGCCCAGCCCGCTGCCCTCGGTGGTGCGGCTGGCGTCGCCGCGCACAAAGCGCTGCAATATTTCCTCGGGCGCAAAAGTCATTTCATAGGACGCGGTATTGGTCAGCGTCAGGCGTGTGGCGATGTCGCCCGGCGACACCTCCAAATAGATACGCGTCCCCACAAGGGAATAACGCAGCGCATTGTCCAAAATATTCTGTAAAACGCGGTACAGCTTCGCGCTGTCCGCACGGACGATAGCGCTTTCCGGCATCGTCGCTTTGACGGGAATTCCCGCCGTGTGAATGGTGTCAGACAGATCCCCTAACGTTTGACGCGCCGCCATAACCAGATCCAGCGGTTCGATCCGAAGCGTTTCGCTGCCGCTCGTCGCTTTGGCCAGCGTGAACAAATCGGCCACCGTCGTGGCAAGGCGCTCGGACTTCTGCCGCAAAATCAGCACATAATCACGCGTTTCAGGGCTCAGCTCCTGCTTTTCCAACAGGTCCAAATAGCCAATGATGCTGGTGAGCGGCGTTTTCAGGTCGTGCGAAACATTCGTGATGAGGTCCAGCTTCATCCGCTCGCTCCTCATCTGCGCGTCTACGCTCTCGCGCAGATGGCTGCCGATTTGCGCCACGGCCTCGGAGGCCGCGTACAGGCCGCTGTCGGGCGATACGCAGACAGGCGCACTTTCCCCCTTTGCCGCGATGTCAATCTGCGCGAGCAAAGCGTCGAATGCGGCCATGTCCCGGTGCGCGCGCCACGCCAAATAGCCCGCGCCCGCGATCACCACGACGATGGCGAACATCGCAAAGGCCGTGTACCGACCGATCCCAAACCAGCGCGCGCTGCCGATGCCCAGAAGCTGGTTGGAAAGAACCAGGTAGGACGCAATTACAAGGCCGACCATCGCCCCGCCAACCCATAGGATGCGATACGCCCACGCCTGTCCCGCCGGGCAGCGCGCATCTAAATAGGGGTCGCCCGTAAGGACGGCGCGCAAGCCGCGCAGCACGAATTGCGCGCCGCGCCGAAGCATCGGCCAAAGCCGCACAAAGGCGCTGTCCGCAAGCACGCGTCCTGCCTTCCATTTGCGAGCCAGCGCCAGCAGGCACTCCAACATCACGCCGCCGCCCACGGTAGCCACGGCTGCAATCAGTGAAAGCCTATAGACGCTTACTGTTACAATCAGCGCGGTCCCCATCAGCGGAACCACTAAAAAACCAAAGAGCAGCAGCTCTGTGGGTAGCCCGCCCGCTTCGCCAAGGCTGATCTCGTCCGTACCCGGCACACAGCCCGTGCGAATAAACAGCCATATCGTACAGGAAATGCAGACGGCGCACAGCGCGATAAACAGAAGAATGGCGCCGAGGTCGCCCAAAAAGGATCCTAACCCCACGCAAATCGCGCCCGCGAGGAAGGGATTTGTCAACAGCACCGCGGCAAACGCGAGTATTTGCTCCACTGAGCCATTATTGGACCTTTTCCATTTTGTATCCAAGCCCCCACACCACCTTCAAATATTTGGGATTTTTCGGATTGATTTCAATCTTTTCCCGGATGCGCCGGATGTGTACCATCACGGTATTCTCGACGCTGTAGCCCGGCTCATTCCAGACGCGTTCATAAATTTCCTCGGCATTATACACGCGGCCGGGATTTTGCATCAGCAGCGCGACAATGCGGTACTCCGTCGCGGTCAGGCGCACGGGCGCACCGTCCACGGTCAGCTGCTTTTCATCCAAATCGAGCGTCAGGCCGCCGAGCGTCACAACGTTATCCCGCCCCGCCGAGCGGTCCGCGGTACCCAGCGCCAGGTAGCGCCGCAGCATCGCGTTCACGCGCGCAACCAATTCCATCGGGTTGTAGGGCTTTGTAAGATAGTCGTCCGCGCCGATGGCCAGCCCCGCGATCTTATCCGCGTCCTCCGTTTTGGCACTCAGCAGCAGGATCGGCACATTCTTTTCCTTGCGGATCTGCATCGTGGCAGACAGCCCATCCATGCGCGGCATCATGACGTCGAGTATCATCAGCTGCACATCGTGCGTGTGCAGCGCTTCCAGCGCCTCGAGCCCGTCGTAAGCGCGCAGCACCGTATAATGCTCCAATTCCAGCAGTTTTGCGATCGCGCCGACAATCTCTCGGTCATCATCCACAACAAGGATGGTCGTCTGCCCCATTTTCCGTGCCTCCCCACCGGCGGCGGACGCGTTTTTTGCCGCGCCGTCCCCGTCTTCTTTTTGTATTGTACCACCCGTCCGTGACATTCTGTCGGGTGAAAAGCTTAAAATTTTCTTAAAGGTGAGTTCCCTCTTCGGGCTTTTCCCAGAAAAAGTATTGTCAAGGCTCTTGAAAACAAGTACTTTTCCCGTGTGTTAACCGCACACAACAGGCTCCCCCGGTTTTCACCGGGAGAGCCTGTTTTTGCGTATTGAAATATTTACTGTGTCAACCGGCGGCCTGCACGGCAGAGCAAGCACAGCTTTTCAGCGCTCAGACATATTTGCGCACACTGTCGGGCAGCATCTCCATATCGGCGGAAACGGTCACGACCATCTTGACATTCTCCTTCACCAGCGCCTCCAGCTCGCCGAGCAGCTTGCCAAGACCCTCGAGGTCATGGTTGCCCAGCTTCAGCACGCCGTCCAAATAAACCTCGACAATGTCGTAGTTGCCCGCTAAAATGCCCGCGATAAAGCCATACAGCATATCATAGCCGGAAATGCTGTACTCGTCCACATCGATCAGGCGCGCTTTATAATTAATATCATATGTCAGCTTCATGGATTTTTCAATACATACGATATTGCCGGGGGTGGTCTTCGCGGACTCATTGATCATGTCGATCATTTTTTTTGTTTTGCCGGAGCCCTTACCGCCAACAATCAGTTGAATCATGGGAATTACCCTCCTTTATTTTAACACCGTCCGGTGCGATTAACGAAGCTTCGCCTCCAGCTCTGCCTTCTGCGCCTCGTAGCCGGGCTTGCCGAGCAGGGCGAACATATTTTTCTTATAGCTTTCCACACCGGGCTGATTGAACGGGTTGACGCCCAGCAGATAGCCGCTGACGGCGCACGCCTTTTCAAAGAAGTAAATCAAGTACCCCAGATCCCCCTCCGTGAGGCTGTCGACTTCCAGCAGGATGTTCGGCACGCCGCCGTCGGTGTGCGCGAGGATCGTGCCCTCCATCGCCTTGCGGTTCACGACGCTCATATTCTGCCCGGCGAGAAAATCCAGCCCGTCGAAGTTGTCCGCGCTTTTTTCAATGTACAAATCGCGCTGCGGCTGCTTGATGTCCACGACAGTTTCAAACATGATGCGCGCGCCGTCCTGAACGAACTGGCCCATCGAGTGCAGATCGGTCGAGAAAATGACACTGGCTGGGAACAGTCCCTTCTGATCCTTCCCCTCGCTCTCGCCAAACAGCTGCTTATACCACTCGTTCATCATCGTGAAGTTCGGCTCATAGCAGGCCATCAGCTCCACGCTCTTGCCCTTGCGGTACAGGATATTGCGCGCTGCCGCGTAGCGGTAGCAGTCGTTTTGCTCGGTACACGCAGAGAGCTCCTCCCGCGCCTTGGCCGCGCCGGCCATCAGCGCGTCGATGTCGCAGCCCGCCGCAGCGATAGGCAGCAGCCCCACGGCCGTCAGCACCGAATAGCGCCCGCCCACGTCGTCGGGCACGACAAATGTCTCATAGCCCTCAGCGTCGGACAGCTCCTTCAGCGTGCCCCGCGCCTTGTCGGTGGTGGCGTAAATGCGGCCCTTCGCGCCGTCCTTGCCGTATTTCTTTTCCAGCAGCGCCTTGAAGATGCGGAACGCCAGCGCCGGCTCGGTCGTCGTGCCGGATTTGGAAATGACGTTCACGGAAATCTCCTTGCCCTCGCATGCGTCCAGCACACTTTGCAGATACGCAGGGCTGATGGAGTTGCCTACATAGAAAATCTGCGGCGCGCCCTTGCAGGTGTTATTGTACAGCGTCCCCTTCAGCGCCTCGATCGCCGCGCGCGCGCCTAAGTAGCTGCCGCCGATGCCGATAACGACAAGCACATCGCTGTCGGAGCGGATTTTCTCCGCCGCCTTTTTGATGCGTGCGAATTCCTCTTTATCATAATTAACCGGAAGATCAACCCAGCCCAAAAAGTCGTTGCCCGGACCCGTCTTGCCATGCAGCGTCTCATGCGCAAGCCTCACCTGTGGGAAGATCGCGGCAAATTCGTCCTCGGAAACAAAGCCCGCGAGATGTCTGCCATTCATTCTGACACCCATACCATACGCCTCCATATGATTTCTGAAACACCGGAAAGGGGGACGCCGCGCGGTAAACGCGCGTCAACCGCAGCCCCGTCGGCGCTTTTCTTTTCCTCCCCCGGCCCGGAGCGCGCGAAACGGCTTTCCGACGCGCGCTTCGTCGGAGGATAGTTTATATTAAGTATATCGGATAACGCGGCGGGTGTCAATCGAAACGAGCGGAATTTCTACAATGTGAACAGCTCTTTCAGCAAAAGCAACATCGCGGTGTTCCAATCCATTTCCGGAACGGCGTCGCGAACGGTAACGGGATATTCCCCAAGCGTTTCCTCGCCGGCCTTCAGCGTCACCGTGCCCACCTGCGCGCCAGCCTGTACGGGCGCTTTTATCTGCTCGGGCAGCGTAACGACAGCCGTCAAAGACTGACCCTCCCCTTTTTTCAAAAGCAGCTTTTCGGGCACGGAATAGACCAGCCCGGTTTCCCGCTGTGTGCCGCCCGTCACAGAGAGAGCGTCCGAGCGCGCGTCGATGGCTGGGAACGGGCTCGCCTCAAACGCGGAAAAGCCATAATCCAGCAGCGTCGTGGCCGCGGTGAAGCGCTCCTTGCTCGAGGGCGAGCCCAGCACCACGGCCAACAGCCCCATACCATCGCGCACGGCGCTGGCGGAAATACACACACCCGCCCCGTTCGTGGTGCCGGTCTTGAGCCCCGTGATGCCCGCGTAGCTCTTCAGCAGCTTGTTCGTGTTGGTCAGCTGCGTCTGGCCGCCGCGCAGGGTGTCCATCCAGATGCCGGAATATTCCAAAATCTTCGGATGGCGCAAAAGCGCCAGCGACATCAGGGCGACATCGCGCGCGCTGGAATAGTGGCCGGGCGCGTCCAGCCCGCAGGCGTTGACAAAATGAGTATGCGTCATCCCGAGCTGCGCTGCGCGGGCGTTCATCATCTCGGCGAATACCGGCTCGGAGCCGCCGACATATTCCGCCACGGCTACGGCGGCGTCGTTCGCGCTGCATACGCAGATTGCCTTAATCAGCTCGTCTAACGTGAAGCGCTCGCCCGGCTCCAGCCAGATCTGGCTGCCGCCCATATTAAAAGCATGCTCGCTGATCGGGACAATATCCGTCATGGAAATCTTCCCCGCCTCGACGGCCTCTAACGTAAGCAGAAGCGTCATCACCTTAGTGATGGACGCCATCGGCACCTCGGCGTCCGGCTCTTTTTCGTAAAGGATATCACCCGTGTCAATCGAAATCAGGATCGCGTTGCGGCAGGGGATTTCAAGCTGAGGCATGGAAAAGCGCGGATTTTCCTGCACGGCGGACGCAATCGTCTCGTGCGGGCTCGCCGCCGCGGCCACGGCCCGATCCGTCGCCATTTCCCCGGCTGCGGCGTTCGCCGGCGTTTCGTCCGCATCCTGTGTCCAAAGCATCACGGGCAGCTCGTCGTCCGGCTCCTCCCCCGTCGCGAGCGCGGGCATCGCACCCCAAAAGGCCCACATAGCCAACAGTGCCGCCGCCGTCAGGCGCATTCCCCGGTTCCGTTTTCTCATAGCCATCCTCCTCATAACAGGCGCGCCGTGTCAGAAAAGCCTTCGGTTCGGCCGATGTCGCGCCCCATTATCACTGATCCATTCATCTATATGTTTTGTCCGCGCGTTCCATTCAGCTTTTCTTCGCACGCTGCGCGCTTGTGATTTTCGCGCTTTTATGGTACAGTAAAATAAAGAGGTGTCGGATTGTGACGATCGCATTTTATACGTTGGGCTGCAAGGTGAACCAGAACGAAACGGGCGCGCTGGCGCGGCTTTTTTATGAAAACGGGTTTTCGCCCGCGCCGACGGAGGAAAGCGCGGATGTATTCCTTGTCAACAGCTGTACCGTGACCGCGGGCGGGGACAAAAAAAGCCGCCAGTGGCTGCGGCGCGCCAAGCGCCGCAACCCCGAGGCGGTGACCGTGCTGACAGGCTGTTATCCGCAGGCTTTCCCGGACGAGGCCCGCGCCATAGCCGAGGCGGACATCGTCACCGGCTCTGCCGGCCGCCGACGCGTCCTCGCGCATGTGCTACGTTTTTTGCAGACGCGTGAGCGTATCGTGGACATCCCGCCCCATGAAAAAGGTGAACGGTTCGAGGAGCTGCCGATGGAGCGGTTGGAGGGGCATACCCGCGCGTTTCTGAAAATCGAGGACGGGTGTGACCGCCGCTGCGCCTATTGCGTCATCCCGCGCGCGCGCGGCGGTGTGCGCAGCCGGGACGAGGAAAATATCCTGCGCGAGCTGACGGCACTGGCGCGGGGTGGATATTCCGAGGCGGTGCTGACCGGCATCAACCTTTCCAGCTACGGCAAGGATACCGGCACCGACCTCGCGCGCGTCGTTGCGCGGGCCGCCGGCGTCCCGGGCATCCGCCGCGTCCGGCTGGGCAGCTTAGAACCCGATTTGATGACGGACGCCCTGATCGCGGGGCTGGCGCAGACGCCCGCGCTCTGTCCGCAGTTCCACCTTTCGCTGCAAAGCGGCTGCGACGCCACGCTGCGGCGCATGCGGCGCGTCTACGATACAAGCGGTTTTCGCGCCGTGACGGAAAAACTGCGCGCGGCCTTTCCTTGCGCGGCCTTCACCACGGACGTCATCGTCGGCTTTCCCGGGGAAACCGAGCGGGATTTCGAGGAGAGCGCCGCGTTCGTGGAGGAGATCGGTTTTCTGAAGGTTCATGTGTTCAGCTATTCCCGCCGGGCGGGGACGCCCGCCTACGATATGCCCGGCCAACTCTCCGAGGAGGAAAAGCTGCGGCGCAGCCGCCGTTTGCAGGCGCGCGCCGAGCAGGTACGCGCGCGTGTGATCGCCGGAATGGCCGGGAAAACGGCTGAGGTGCTGCTGGAAACGCCCGTCAACCGCACGGCGTTTACCGGATATACGCGGGAATATGTTCCGGTGCTGCTGTCCGCGCCGGGGCACCGGCAGGGCGAGATCGTGCGCGCGGTACTGGGCAGCTACAACGGCAGCCGCTGCGCGGCCGTCCTTGTCAAATGAGCATGGCATACGCCATAGAGACAGGCAGGCCCCCGGCAATCCGGGGGCCTGCCTGATTCAAATTAGAATTTGAATCGATTCCGCCGTCAGCCGCCCAAAAGATGGCGCAGCAGCGCCGCGGCGCGCTCTCTGCGGCGCTGCGTCTCCTCGGGCGCGGCGCTCCACGCGCCGTCGCGCCATTCGAGCACATCGGTCTCCGCCGTTCCGCCCGGCAGCTCATCAAGAGGAACGAAAACCGTTCGTTCCTCGTCGTCCACAAGGCGCGCGATTCCCTGCTCGATCGCGTCCACCGCGTAGTACATCACGCCGCCTCCTTGTTTGTCACGGCGACTTGCATCGCGCCCGCGTCGTCCACATAGACGATCACCGTGCCGCATTCGTCGGTGCGGAACACCGACGCGCCCACCTCGCCGAATGTCTCCATCGCCTCCCGGTGCGGGTGCCCGTAGGAATTGTCCTTCCCGCAGGAAATCACGACGGCGCGCGGGCGCACCGTCTCCAGCAGCTCCCGCGTGTTCGAGGTGGATGAGCCGTGATGTGCCGCCTTGTACAAATCGGCGCGCACCCCGGCGCCGCTGTCGAGCACCGCGCGCTCCACCGGCTTTTCCCCGTCGCCGCTCGAAAAATAGCGCAGCCCCGGCGCCTCAAACATTGTCACAAGGGACAGGTCGTTCAGGTTTTCCGTCTCGATCCCGTCGCCCAGCACCGTGAGCGTTCCGCTCCCCACGGCGAACGTATCGCCCGTGCACGCGGTCTCCGCCGGGATCCGCTTTTCCGCCACTGCTTCCAGCAGCTTCGTGAACGTCGACGTCGCGGGCATCGGCGCCTTGGTGAAATCCGGCAGCAGGACCGCGTCCACAGGGAACGCGTCCAAAACCGCGCGCATTCCGCCAATGTGGTCGGTATGCGGATGGGTCATCACCAAAAGGGTCAGCCGGTCGACGCCCGCCGCGCGCAGGTAGGCCACCAGCGTTTCCGCCGCGTCGCGCTCGCCCGCGTCGATCAGCGCGAAGCAGCCGTCCTGCTCGATGAGCACGGCGTCGCCCTGCCCCACGTCGATGAAATGGATTTTCGTCGCGGCGTTCTGCGCCTGCTCCGGCAGCTGGGGCATCAGCTCGGACACGCCGAACAGCGCGTACAGCTGCTCCCACGTGGGCAGCTTTCCGCCGTTGGTCACCGTCAAACCGAGCACCGCCGCCAGCAGCACCAGCAGGCTCGCGGCCGTTCCCATCAGCTTTTTCAGCGCCGCCCCGCGCCCTTTTTGCCCGCTCCGCCCTTTGCCGCAGCTCGCCATGATTCCTTCCCCCGTTCCGTCTTTTTATGCATCGCCTTCGCCGTGCGCGGCGCGCCGGGCCCCTGCGCCCGCGTGGCCGCCGTCTCTTTGGCCCGCACGCCGCACAAAAGCGGGATCAGATCCTCCCGGTGCGCCATTGCAAGCGCCTTGCGCACGCGGGGCGCGTTTTCCGGCAGATAATATTGCAGCAGCGCCCTCTGCATCGCCTTCTCCTCCGGCGACCTCGCCACATAGACCGGCTTCATCGTATACGGATCAAGCCCCGTGTAGAACATGCAGGTCGACACCGTGCCCGGCGTGGGGTAAAAATCCTGCACCTGCTCAGGCCGGATGTGGTTTTTATACAGATATTCCGCCAGCAGCGCCGCGTCGCGCAGCGTGCTGCCCGGATGGCTGCTCATCAGGTACGGCACCAAATACTGCTGCTTGCCCGCCTGCTTGGTCAGCTCATAGAAGCGTTTGGAAAACCGGTTGTATACCTCGATGGGCGGCTTTCCCATGCAGCGCAGCGTGTCCGGCGCGCAGTGCTCGGGCGCGACCTTCAGCTGCCCGCTGACGTGGTGCTCGACCAATTCCCGGAAGAACCGCTCGTCCGGATCGCGGATCAGGTAATCATAGCGGATGCCGCTGCGGATGAACACCTTTTTCACGCCCGGGATCGCCCGCATTCTGCGCAGAAGGTCCAAATACTCGCGGTGGCTGACGATCAGCCTGCCGCACGGCTGTGGCGCGAGGCAGTGCTTTCCGCCCGCGCACACGCCATCCCTCCTCTGCCGCGCGCAGCTTGGCAGACGGAAATTGGCCGTCGGGCCGCCGACATCGTGAATGTAGCCCTTGAAGCCCGGCTGACGCGTCAGCAGCTCCGCCTCCTTCAGGACGCTGTCTGCGCTGCGCGAGGTAACGCGCCGTCCCTGATGCAGCTGGATCGCGCAGAAATTGCAGCCGCCAAAGCAGCCGCGGTTGTGCGTGATGGAGAATTCCACCTCCTGAATCGCCGGAACGCCGCCGAGCGCCTCGTAGGATGGATGCACCCGGCGCGTAAAGGGCAGCGCGTACACCGCGTCCAACTCGCGCCGCGTGAGGGGCATCGCGGGCAGGTTCTGCACAAGGTAGCGCTCCGTCTGCTTCTGCACAAGGATCCTCCCCGAGATGGGATCCTGATTGTCCATCTGGATGCGGCAGGCCCTCGCATAGGCGGCTTTGTCCGCGCGCACGCGGGCGAGCGAGGCGCACTCCACGTAAGCGGCGGGCAGGCCGCCGAAATCCGTCATGTAGCACGTGCCCGCCACATCGGTAATCGTCTTTGCGCTCTCGCCCGCCGCGAGCCTTCGGGCGATCTCCGCCGTCTGGCGCTCGCCCATGCCGAAGGAGATGAGATCCGCCCCGCTGCTCTCGGCAATGCTGGGCAGCACCTCGTCCGCCCAATAGTCATAATGCGCGAAGCGGCGAAGCGACGCCTCCAATCCGCCTAAAACGACCGGCAGATCGGGATACGCCTGCTTGGCCAGCCGCGTGTAGACCGTGGCGCAGCGGTCTGGCCGCTTGCCCGTCACGCCGCCGGGCGTGTATTCATCCCGCTCGCGGCGGCGCTTCGCCACCGTGTAATGCGCGACCATGCTGTCCACGTTGCCGCCGCCGATGAAAAAGCCATAGCGCGGACGGCCGAATTCCCGCATGCTCCCGCACGTGGTAAAGTCCGGCTGCGAGAGCACGCCCACGCGATATCCCTCCGCCTCCAGCACGCGCGAAATGATCGCCGCGCCGAAGCTGGGATGGTCGACATAGGCGTCACCCGTCACCAGCACAAAATCGACGGCGTCCCAGCCGCGCGCCGCCATTTCATCATGGCTGACGGGCAGGAGGCCCGCCGTATCCAAACGGTTTTGATTGGCCATCGCGTTCCCTCCCTGTGGTGACCGCAAAGCGGTTTTACGCCTCGTCCTCCGGCTGCTGCATCGTCATCTCGATCCACTGCTGGCGCGTAATCAGCACCTGCCGGGGCTTCGAGCCCTCGGAAGGGCCGATGATATGCATTTGCTCCATCTCGTCCATGATGCGCGCCGCGCGGGAATAACCCAGCTTGCAGCGGCGCTGCAAAAAGCTGGTGGACGCCTGCCCCGATTCGATGATGGCTTCCACGGCGGCCTGCAGCATCGGGTCGTGCGCGTCGCTCTCTTCCCCCGCGCCGTCCGAACCCTTTTCAGACGCGGCGCACTTGTTCATATCCTCGATCATGGATTCGCTGTAATCCGCACTGGAATGCTTTTTGATAAAATTCAGCACGCCGCTGATTTCATCATCGTGTACATATGCGCCCTGAATGCGGATAGGCTTGTTCGCGCCCACCGGCAAAAACAGCATATCGCCCATGCCGAGCAGCTTTTCCGCGCCGCCGCCGTCCAAAATCGTGCGGCTGTCGATCTGGCTGCTGACGGCAAACGCAATGCGGCTCGGGATATTCGTTTTAATCAGGCCCGTAATAACGTCCACGGACGGGCGCTGCGTGGCCACAATCAGGTGCATGCCCGCCGCGCGGGCCTTTTGAGCAATGCGGCAGATGTAGTCCTCCACCTCTTTGCCCGCCGTCATCATCAGATCGGCCAGCTCGTCGATCACGATAGCGATATACGGCATCTTCTCAACGCCCGGCGTCTCCGCCGCCATGCGGTTATAGCTTTTGATGTCGCGCACGTTCGACGCGGCGAACGAATGATAGCGCCGCTCCATCTCGGCCACCGCCGCGCCCAGCGCGCCCGCCGCCTTGCGCGGCTCGGTGACGACAGGCATCAGCAGATGCGGGATACCATTGTATTCGGCCAGCTCCACGACCTTGGGGTCGATCATGATAAGCTTCAAATCCTCGGGCGAGCACTTATACAAAAAGCTCATGACAATCGTGTTGATACAGACGGATTTGCCGCTGCCGGTGCTGCCCGCGATGAGCAGGTGCGGCATCCGTGTCAGATCGGCCACCTGGCACGCGCCCGCGATGTCCTTGCCGAGCGCGAGCGTCAGCGGCGAATTGTTCTTGGCGAAGGCCGGCGATTCCAAAATACTCCGGATGCTGACGGAGGTAGAATAACGGTTCGGCACCTCGATGCCCACCGCCGCCTTGCCGGGGATCGGCGCCTCGATGCGCACGCCGGCCGTGGCGAGGTTCAGCGCGATGTCGTCCGCCAAATTGGTAATCTTGCTGATCTTTACGCCCGCGAGCGGCTGCAGCTCATACCGCGTGACGGACGGGCCCCGGCTGATGTCGAGCATCCGCGTCTGCACGCCGAAGCTGGACAGCGTCTTTACAAGCAGGTCGGCGTTATGGGTCAGTTCTTCCTCCACGTTCTTCTCGTCCGTGGGCGGCTGTTTTTGGAACAGGCTGAGCGGCGGATACAAATATCCGGTGTCGCTCTCCTTTACCGCAGGGGCGGCGGGCTCCGCCGTTTCTTCCT
>CANRZX010000046.1 GCA_947644575.1 uncultured Clostridia bacterium
CCGGCGTACACCGCGAACCGCCCCCCTTCTTTGGAAAAATCGCTGAATTTTATTAAAAAGTTAAGGAAATCTTCTTTTCTTCAAGGACGTATTATTTTACTTGAAAACAAAGTATCTTCTGTTGGTTTTCCACCTCATCCGACCTCGCTACGCTCGGCCACCTTCCCCTCGAGGGGAAGGTGAAGAGGTTAACTTTTTAACTATAATATAGGCATCTGAACTCCGGCGGTCTGCTCTGACGCGCCGTAAGGGCGCCCCCACGAAAGGCGCGCCGGCCCTTGGGCGGCCCTCAGTGGTGGAACAGCCGGACGCCGTTGAACGCCATCACGATATTATATTTGTCGCACGTCTCGATGACCTGCGCGTCGCGGATGGAGCCGCCCGGCTCGACGATGGCCGTCACGCCCGAGCGGCGCGCGCGCTCGATGTTGTCGCCGAACGGGAAAAACGCGTCGCTGCCAAGGCACACGCCCGTCACCCTGTCGAGCCACGCGCGCTTTTCCTCGCGCGTCAGGGGCTCGGGCCGCTCGGTGAACGTCTCGGCCCACACCGCCTCGCCGATCACATCCTCGCATTCGTCGGAGATATACACGTCGATGGCGTTGTCGCGGTTCGGCCGCGACACGTCGTCGCGGAAGGGCAGGCCCAGCACCTTGGGATGGTGGCGCAGCTGCCAGATGTCCGCCTTGTTGCCCGCGAGGCGCGTGCAGTGGATGCGGCTCTGCTGCCCCGCGCCCACGCCGATGAGCTGGCCGTCCTGCGCGTAGCATACGGAGTTCGACTGCGTGTATTTGAGGGCGATCAGGCACAGCGTCAAATCGCGCTTTTGCGCGTCCGTCAGCGTTTTATTTTTTGTGACGATATTCGCGAACGTCTCCTCGCCGAACGCAAGCTCGTTGCGGCCCTGCTCGAACGTGACGCCGAACACGTCTTTCTGCTCGACGGGCGCGGGCTTGTAGGCCGGGTCGATGGCGACGATGTTGTAGCCGCCCTTGCGCTTGGTTTTCAGGATCGCCAGCGCCGCGTCGGAATAGCCCGGCGCGATCACGCCGTCGGACACTTCGTGCTGGATCAGCTTCGCGGTGGCCTCGTCGCATTCGTCCGACAGCGCGATCCAGTCGCCGAAGCTGGACATCCGGTCGGCGCCGCGCGCGCGGGCGTAGGCGCACGCCAGCGGGGACAGCTCGAGCCCGTCCTCGACAAAATACATTTTGCGCAGCGTATCGTCCAGCGGCAGGCCCAGCGCCGCGCCCGCGGGGCTGACGTGCTTGAACGACGCGGCCGCGGGCAGGCCGGTGGCCGCGCGCAACTCCTTCACCAGCTGCCACGCGTTCAGCGCGTCGAGAAAGTTGATGTAGCCGGGCTTGCCGTTCAGCACCGTGACGGGCAGCTCGCCCTCCTTCATGAAAATGCGCGCGGGCTTCTGGTTCGGGTTGCAGCCATATTTCAGTTCCAGTTCCTGCATCGATGTTCCCTCCTAAGCGTTATGTGACCGGTTCTTCAGACCTTCTGGTACTTATTGTAAATGCGGTCCTCCGCCTTGCCGGTGGCGAGCTCGATGTAGCGCACGAACAGCGAGACCTTGTTGTCCTCGTTGAGGCTGTTCCACACCATGCCGCCGAACGTATCGATATCGCCCGAAAGGCGCACGCGCACCGGCTCGCCCGAAAAACTGGGGATGGGGCTGCCGTCGCAGCGGTACGTGTGGATGAAGCGCCCCTCGCCCGCCACGGGCTGGCTGTACTCAAAGAAAAAGCGCTCGACGGAATCGGCGTTGCCGCCGTCGGATTTCAGAATCGACAGGCGGTACTTCATCGCGCCGTCCTTCACCTTGACCATGCCGGAAATGCGCGGCGTGAAATTAGGCGCGTCCGGCTCGAACGTGCGCGAGCGCAGCGCCTTCGCAAAGCCGTTGCCGGCCGCCAAGTAATTGCAGATGGTATCCGTCTGGTCGCCGTTCGTCACAACGGTGGTATGGCCCACCACGCGCACGGGCGCGTAGATGATGAGCGAGGGGTCCTCTACCTTCGCGGGGTCGGCCGCCTCGGTGATGATGCCGTCGTGACGCGCGGTGAATACGCGGTTGCGGCTGTTGGCGCTGCGGCCCATGATGAAATAGGCGATGACGGCGTGCGCGCCGTCCTCCGAGCGGCCCAGCACGATGCCGCGCCCGGGATAGCTGTTTACGGCCAGCTCCGCCGCAAGACTCAGATGGTCCATGTCTGTTCCCTCTTTTTTTCATTCATAATTCATCGTAAAGAACGCATTGCAGATTTCCTTTTCCCGATTTGTTTTTACGATTGCTGTCGGCATACAGATCTGTTTTGGGCAATCGTTCATTCCCTGTTATACATTGCCGTCCAGCGCCGCCGTCAATTCGTCCAGCGCGCGGGGCAGCAGCAGCCACTCGGCCTCGGTCATCACGCGCTTTTGCAGCGTCTCGGGCGTGTCGTCCGGCAATACCTCGACGGCCTTCTGCAATAAAATGCGCCCGCCGTCCGGGATCTCATTCACGAGGTGCACCGTCGCGCCCGTCACCTTCACGCCCTTTGCGAGCGCCGCCTCGTGCACCTTGAGGCCGTAAAAGCCCGCGCCGCAGAAGCTGGGGATCAGGCTCGGGTGGACGTTCAGAATGCGGTCCGGGTACGCCTCGATGACCGATTTGCCCAAAATGGAGAGGAAGCCCGCCAGCACCACGACGTCGATCTCATGCGCGTGCAGCGCCGCCAGCAGCGCGGCGTCATACGCGGCGGGCTCGGCATAGTCCCGCCGCGACACAACGGCCGTCGGCACGCCCGCTTTGGCCGCGCGCTCGAGCGCGTAGACGCCGGGCTTCGACGCCAGCACCAGCGCGAGCCTCGCGTGGGCAAGACCGCCCGCCGCCTTCGCGTCCAAAATCGCCTGTAAATTGGTGCCGCCGCCGGACACCAGCACCGCGACGTTCAGCATAGCGTCACGCCCTTTTCCTCGCCCGCGGCGATCTCGCCCATGACATAGGCGTCCTCGCCCGCGGCGCGCAGCACGCGCAGCGCCTCGTCCGCCTGCTCGCCCGGCACGACGACGGCCATGCCCACGCCCATGTTGAACGTGTTGAACATATCCCGCTCGGGGATTTTGCCCACCGACTGCAGCAGCGGGAAGATGGGCGGCACACGCAGCGCGCTCTTTTCAATTTTCGCGACGCAGCCCTCGGCCAGCGCGCGGGGGATATTCTCGTAAAAGCCGCCGCCCGTGATGTGGCTGACGGCGCGCACGTCCACCCGTTCCAGCAGCGCCAAAACGGGCCTGACGTAAATTTTCGTCGGCGTCAGCAGCGTCTCGCCGAGCGTGCCGGAGAGCTCGTCATAGCGGCGGTGGATATCGGCGTATTCCACGTTGAAAATTTTGCGCACGAGGGAAAAGCCGTTGGAGTGCACGCCGCTCGACGGCAGCGCGAGGATCGCGTCGCCCGGGCGCATTGCGGCGTTGTCGAGGATGCGCTCCTTCTCCACGACGCCGACGGAAAAGCCCGCGAGGTCGTATTCGTTTTCCGGGTAAAAGCCCGGCATCTCCGCTGTCTCGCCGCCCACGAGCGCCGCGCCGGCCTGCACGCAGCCCTCGGCCACGCCCGCCACGATGGCGGCGATTTTCTCCGGCACGTTTTTGCCGCAGGCGATGTAGTCGAGGAACACGAGCGGCTTCGCGCCGCAGGTGACAATATCGTTCACGCACATGGCCACGCAGTCGATGCCGACGGTGTCGTGCTTGTCCATCAGGAAGGCAATTTTCAGCTTGGTGCCGACGCCGTCCGTGCCCGAGACGAGCACCGGGTGCGAAAGGCCCGTCATGTCCAGCTCGAACAGGCCGCCGAAGCCGCCGAGGCCGCCGATCGCGCCGGGCGTCATCGTGCGGGCCACGTGCTTTTTCATCAGCTCCACCGCCGCGTAGCCCGCCGTGATGTCGACGCCCGCGGCCTTGTAGCTTTCGGAAAAGCTTTTCATCGTGTCACTCCTTTTTTATCGTGGTGTCAAAGCGGTGTCAAAGCGCCAACGGCTTCCCCCTTGGGGGAAGCTGAGACTGTCGACAAAGTCGACAGTCTCTGAGGGACACCAAACGCTTTGTGCTCCGCTTTGCTGCGCAGTCGCTTATTGGTTTCCCTCAGTTCTCCTTTCCGGCGAAAAAACAGGCAATTTTGCGCACCTTGTACACAAAATTAGCTGTTTTTTCTGTAGAGGTGTTTGCATGCCCGGCACATGTCCGTGCATGCAAACAAGATTTTCCCCTTTTTCGACAGGCTGGGCTTCCCCCTTGGGGGGAAGCTGTCGCCGCAGGCGACTGATGCGGAAAACGACATCAGTCGTTCGAGTTTTCCGAAAGCTTGTGCTCAAATTTGCTTTTCTCCCTGTGCGCGGGCGGGTCGATGGGATATTTTCCGGTAAAGCAGCCAGTGCACACGCCCAGCCCGCAGCCCTCGGCGATCTTCCCGACGCCCTCGACGCTCAGGAAGCCGAGGCTGTCCACGCCCAAAATTTTGCGCATTTCCTCCATTGTGTGGTTCGCGGCGATCAGGTGCTTGCGGCTGTCGATGTCTACGCCGAAATAGCACGGATACAAAAATTCGGGCGCCGAGGACAGGAAGTGCACCTCCTTCGCCCCGGCCTCGCGCAGCATCTGGACGATCTGCTTCGATGTCGTGCCGCGCACGATCGAATCGTCCACCAGCACCACGCGCTTGTCCTTTACGGTGTCGGAGATAGGGTTCAGCTTGATATGAACGGTGTTCTCGCGCAGCTTCTGGTTGGGCTGGATGAACGTGCGGCCGATGTACTTGTTCTTCAAAAAGCCGATGCCGTAGGGGATGCCGCTCTGCTGCGAATAGCCCAGCGCGGCGTCGAGGCCCGAATCCGGCACACCGATCACGACGTCGGCCTGCACGGGATGCTCGAGCGCGAGCAGCGCGCCCGCCCGGCGGCGCGCCCGGTGCACGGACGCCCCGTCCACGACGGAATCCGGCCGCGCGATGTACACATACTCAAACACGCACAGCCCCGTCTTCTGCCCGCAGTGCGTGCGGATGGAGCGGCTGCCGTTTTCGTCGAAGATTACGATCTCGCCCGGCTCGACGTCTCGCACGAACTCGCCGCCCGCGGCCGTGATGGCGCAGCTTTCGCTGGCGATGATGTCGCTGCCGCCCAGCCTGCCGATGCACAGCGGGCGGAAGCCCTGCGGGTCGCGCACGGCGATCAGCTTGCGCGGGCTCATCACGACGAGCGAGTACGCGCCCTTCAGCTTGTCCATCGCCTGCTCCACGGCGCGCTCGATGCTGCCCGACGTCAGCCGCTCGCGCGTGATGGCGTACGCGATCACCTCGGTGTCCGACGTCGAGTGGAAGATCGCGCCCGACAGCTCGAATTCGGCGCGCAGCTCGGCGGAATTCGTCAGGTTGCCGTTGTGCGCGAGCGCCATCGGCCCCTTGATGTGGCGGATGACGAACGGCTGCGCGTTCGCGCGCACGGGCGTGCCCGTCGTGGCGTAGCGGCAGTGGCCGATGCACATGTTGCCGCGCGGCATGGCGTCGAGCGTCTCCTTTGTGAACACCTCGTTCACAAGGCCCAGCTCGCGCCGCTTATAGAAGACGCCGTCGTCGTTGACGGCCATGCCGCAGCTTTCCTGCCCGCGGTGCTGCAAAGCGTACAGGCCGTAATACGTTGTGGCGACTACGTCGAGCTCCGCGTCGCGGCGGTACACGCCGAACACGCCGCACTCCTCGTGCAGTTTATCGTCCAAATAATCCTTTATCATGTGATTATTCCCCCAAAAGGCGCTTCATGACCTCTTGATACGCCTCCTCCTCGCCGCCGAGATCCCGGCGGAAGAGGTCCTTATCGAGATGCGCGCCCGTCTTGGCGTCCCAGAAGCGGCAGGTGTCCGGGCTGATCTCGTCCGCCAGAACAATCGTGCCGTCCGGCAGGCGGCCGAACTCTAACTTGAAGTCGATCAGACGGATGCCGAAGCCCAGCAGGTACTCGGACAAAATCTCGTTCACGCGGAACGCGTATTTTGTGATGGTGTCGATCTCCTCCTGCACGGCAAGGCCCAGCGCCAGCGCGTGGTAATGGTTGATGAGCGGGTCGTGGTACGCGTCGTTTTTGTAGCTGAACTCGATGGTCGGGATCTTCAGCACTGTGCCCTCGGGCACGCCGAGGCGCTTGGTGAAGCTGCCCGCCGCCACGTTGCGGACGATGACCTCCAGCGGCACGATCTCGACCTTTTTCACCAGCGTCTCGCGCTCGCTCAGCTCCTCGACGAAATGCGTGGGCACGCCCTTTTCGGCGAGCATCTTCATCAGGTTGTTGGTCAGGCGGTTGTTGACGACGCCCTTGCCGCGGATCGTCCCCTTTTTCGCGCCGTCACCCGCGGTGGCGTCGTCCTTGTAATCGACGACCACGAGCGCAGGGTCGTCGGTGGCGAATACTTTTTTCGCTTTGCCCTCATAGAGCTGTTCCCGTTTTTCCATGTCTGCATCCTCCGTTTTCTCCATCCCCTGTCGGGCGACGGTTCCTCTTGCGTTTCTCTCCGATTTACAGCGCCGCGGCCTCGGCCCGGACGGCCGCGTCCTTTTCGGCGAGAGTTTTTGCCATGCCCGCCCGGTCCTCCCGCAGAAGGGCGGCGAGGCGTGTGTCCGACAGCGCCAGTATCTGCGCGGCGAGCACGGCGGCGTTTTTCGCGCCGTTCAGCGCCACCGTGGCCACGGGGATGCCGCTCGGCATCTGCACCGTGGAGAGCAACGCGTCCAGCCCGTCCGCCGCGCCGCCCTTGACGGGCACGCCGATGACGGGCAGCGTGGTGTTCGCGGCCAGCGCGCCCGCTAAATGCGCGGCCATGCCCGCGGCGGCGATCAGCACGCCGAAGCCGTTCTCCGCCGCCTCCCGCGCGAATTTCGCGGCGGCGTCCGGCGTGCGGTGGGCGCTCATCACGCGCGCCTCAAAGGGGATACCCCAGCGCTTCAGCTGGGCGGCGGCGGCCTTCAGCACCGGCCAGTCGCTGTCCGAGCCCATGAGGATGGCGACCTTTTTGCTCTGCTCCATAAAATTATGATCTCTCCTTCTTTATAGCCTTCCAAGCGGCTCCACTTTGGCTTTTCTCTCCTTTGGCATTTGTCCCGCAGATGCCCCGGACAGACGTGTGTCCCCGGGGAAAGCGCCCAAAGGAACGTCTTATAAAAAGAAAAGAGCCGTGGTGCGGCTGCACTACGACCTCAGATGTTATTCCTGCGCAAAGGGTACACGTTCCCGATCTGGCGAGCGCCCGACAAAGACGCACTGACCCCGCCGCGGCGCAACACGCCCAGCCCCGGACACAGCTTCAGCCTGCGCCGTGTCAAGCACATACCGCCGCCCCCTCGCAACAAAAATACAATTTTATTGTAATATGCTTTCCGGGAAAAATCAATCCGTTTTGCCCCGCGGGAAATATTTTCAGAAATTCGCCTGAAACAACGCCCGTCTCCCCCTGTTTTTTCGTCGAATATTTTCGCCGCGCGGCAAGGCGGCAGACCGGCGGGCCCGCGCCGCTCACTCCCTTTTGGGTAACCCCAGCAACTCGTCCGCCGACACGCCGAAAAACGCGCACAGCGCGGCGAAGGTTTCCACATACATCCGGCGCTGGCGCGACTCGTACATATTGTACATCGAGGTCGCCACGCCCAGCACGTCGGCCATGTCCTTCTGTGTCAGGCCTTGCGCCTTGCGCAAGGCGCGGAAACGGTCGATATAGTCCATGCGGCTCCCTCCTTCTGCAGGCGCAGGCGACGCCCGGGCACTTCGCCCCCTTCTTTCATCATAAAGGGATTTTTCTTGATTTTTCACGGATAGTGAATTATAATACAAATAAATTTTACTATTCGTGAAATCAAAAGAAAAAGAGGGTCCGATCCGGTGATAAAGGGGAAAGAAACCGCCGGTTTACCCGGCCCGGGAGGCTTTGCCGTATGGAACATGTGATTTTGGATTGGTACCGGGGCGAGCGCATCCCCGCGCGCCAGCCGCTCCCCTGTACGGAGCAGGCGCTTTCGCTTGAACGCGAGATCCGCGCGCTCGAGCAGCGCCTCACGGTGGCGCTGACGGAGGAGCAGGCCGCGCTGTACGCGCTGCTGCGCGAGCGCTGTGCCGAGGCGGCCGCGCGCCGCGAGGATGCCGTTTTCGAACAGGGCGTGCGTTTGGGCGTTCGCTTTGCGGCGGAGGCCCTTCTGCCTGAGGAACCGGAGGAGCAGGGGGAAGCCGCGGCCGCGCGCTGGCGCTGACAGGTGTGCCGTTTTCATTCGGCTCAGGCCCGCGACGGCAAAACAAAAACCCCGGAGATCTGTGCAGATCTCCGGGGGAGTTTGATTCGCGAAAAGCGCGGGGGGTTTCTTTATATGGAAATATGGAAAGCCGGAAAACTCAGCCGCACGGGCCGAGGGCCTGCTCGAAGAACGCCTCGATGCGCGCGCGGGTGCAGCCGACGGAGCCCTGCTGAACCTCCTTGCCGCCGCCGCGCCCGCCCAGCACCTCGTTCATGCGGCGGCAAAGCGCGCGCACGTCGCCCGCGCCGCCCACGGCGTAGCGGTAGCCGTCCGCGTCCGTGCCGGAGAAGGCCGCGCACACGCCGGGGCACTCCCCGCAGAGCGCCACGCACAGGCGGCGCAGGCTGTCCGGGGAAAGCGCCTCCTCAAACAGGATCGCGTCCCGCCTGCCGGCCAGCAATTTGGCCCGCTGCGCGAAAAAGCGGTTTTCCAGCGCCGCCCGCTCCGTGCGCAGCGCCTCGTTTTCATGGAGCAGCCGCTCCACGGCGGGCGCCGTTTCGTTCGGCTTTACGCTCAGCAGCGTCGAGACGGCGCGCGCGTTGTCAAATTTTACGCCGTAATCCGCGAGGGCACGGGAGCCGCACAGTAGCGTGACGCGCGTGCCGCCCTTATAGGCCTGCGCGGAGGCGAGTTTGACCGCGCAGACCTGCCCGGTGCGCGCCACATGCGTGCCGCAGCAGGCGCACGTGTCCGTCCCTTCGATGGAGACGATGCGCACCGCGCCGCTCAGCGCCTTTTTGCTGCGGTAGGAAAGGCTTTGCAGCGTCTCGGCGTCCGGCCAAGAGATCGTTACCGGAATGTCCTGCGAGATGGCCCAGTTGGCCGCGCGCTCGATCTCGTCCAGCTCCGACGGGGAAAGCGCGCCGGAAAAATCCACGGTGACCTCCTGCTCGCCGATATGGAAGCCCACGTTTTCATAGCCGAACTGCTCGTGGACAAGGCCGCTGACGATGTGCTCGCCTGTGTGCTGCTGCATATGGTCGAACCGGCGCAGGCGATCCACATCCCCCTGCACGACCTCGCCCACGCGCAGCGGTGCGGTGACGGTGTGCAGGATCACGCCGTCACGCTCGTGCGCGTCCAATACGCGCGCGCCGCCCAAAGCGCCCCGGTCGGCCGGCTGGCCGCCGCCCTCGGGGTAAAACGCGGTTGCGTCGAGGGTTACAATAAAATGGTCGTCCTCCGGCGTACAGCTCAGCACCCGGGCACAGAACTGCATGCAAAAGACATCCTCATAATAAAGCTTTCTTGTGTTTGGCATAGGGGGCTCCGTTCCTTTCCGGGGGGTTCCCGTCCGCCGCGGCGGGTCTCCCATTATTATGATATAAAAATATCAATCTGTTTTCATGAATATCATATCATAAATTATTAGCAAAAGCACTAAAAAAAGCGCCGATTTTTCGTTGCCAAAAACGGAAGAAATTGTACTATAATGCAAATAAGGGCCTCGGAAGGGCAAGCTTCAAGGGAAACGCGCCGCTCTGTTCGCACAGGCGGCGTGTGTGCCCTTGTTAAGAAACGCAAGCCGAAGCTTTGGACGGACGCGGCCCTTGAGGCCGTTTTGAAGGAGGAGCATATGCGGAAAAGCGGAATATTAATGCCGATGGCAAGCCTGCCCGGCATGTATGGGATCGGAACGCTGGGCAAGCCGTCGTTCGCGTTCATTGATTTTTTGAAAAAAGCGGGGCAGTCGGTGTGGCAGCTGCTGCCACTGTCGCCCACGGGCTACGGCGACAGCCCCTATCAAAGCTGCTCGGCGTTCGCGGGCAACCCTTATTTTATTGATTTGGACCTACTGAAAAGGGACGGCCTGCTGAAAAAGGGCGAATATGAATCGCTCGACTACGGCACAGACCCGGCGGCCGTCGATTACGGCAAAATGTACCAGACGCGCTATCAGGTGCTGCGCAAAGCGTTCGCGCGCTTTTCCAAGTGGTACCCGGACGATTACTACCGCTTTTGCTACGAGCAGGGCTGGTGGCTCGAGGATTACGCGCTCTACATGACGGCCAAGGGCCTTTCCGGCGGCAAAAGCTACCGGGAATGGCCGGACGGCGTGCGCTTGCACACGAAGGAGGCCATCGACCGCCTGTACGCCGAGCACGAGGACGAGGTGCATTTCTGGAAATTCTGCCAGTACGAGTTCCGCCGCCAGTGGCTGGCGCTCCGGGCGTATGCCGCCGAACAGGGCGTCGAGCTGATGGGCGACATCCCCATTTATGTAGCGGCAGACTCGGCGGACGTCTGGGCGTCTCCGGAACTGTTCCTGCTGGATCAGAACGGCCTGCCCGCCGCCGTGGCGGGCTGCCCGCCGGATGCGTTTTCCGCCGACGGCCAGCTGTGGGGCAACCCGCTGTACGACTGGGCCTATCACGAAAAAACCGGATTCGCGTGGTGGGTGCGGCGCATCCGGTACGCGCTGGAGTTTTACGACCGCCTGCGCATCGACCACTTCCGCGGCTTCGATACATATTATGCCATCCCCGCCGGGGCCAAGACCGCAAAAACGGGCGAATGGTGCACCGGCCCCGGTATGAAACTGTTCCGCGCCGTCAAAAAGGAACTGGGCGACGTGCCCATCATCGCCGAGGATTTGGGCGAATTGTTCCCGAGTGTCTACCAATTATTGAAGGACAGCGGTTTTCCCGGCATGAAGGTGCTGCAATTCGCATTCGGGCCGGGGGACAGCGAATACCTGCCACACAACCATCCGGAGCACTGCGTGGTGTACACCGGCACGCACGACAACACGACGGCGGCCGCGTGGTTCAAAGCCGCAACGCCCGCCGAGCGCAGGAAGGCGACGGCGTATCTCGGCCTGAGCAAGGCGGAGGGCTATGCCGCCGGCCTTGTGCGCGGCGCGCTGGCTAGCCCCGGCGAGCTGTGCATCGTCCCGCTGGCGGATTATCTCGGCCTCGGCGCGGGCGCGCGCATCAATACGCCCTCGACGCTGGGCGGCGGCAACTGGGCCTGGCGGGCGCTGCCCGAGCAGCTGTGCGCGGCGAACGCGAAAAAGATCGCCGCCCTGGCGCGGCTGTTCAGCCGGGCGTAGCGGCGTTTGCCATTCACGATTTATCATTTGGCGAAGCGCAACCTTCTTTGCCCAAAATTAAAAGAAACCGTTTCGGTTTGCCTGCCCGGATATGGGCGGCAAACCGCAGCCGGGCGCATTCAGAGAAGCGTCACGGGCCAAGGCAAACGCCTTGGCCCGTGACGCTTTATGGTTCTTTTCGCTCCTGCTGTCCGCCGAAAATCGTTCCATGCTTTGCTTCATACCCTTCGATGCAGTCCCGGATTAAAATCAGGATCTGGCTGTTCGCGGAGCGTCCCTCATAGTCGGCTACAACGTGCAGCTTATCCAGCATAATTTCATCAATCCGGATGGACAGGCTTTTTATCGCCATCTCTTTTGCCCCTTTAACAGCTCCTGAAACGCTTGCATGCCCGGCTGCGGCCTACGGCTCACATCTGTGCATGCAAATAAGATTTCCCCTTTTTCAAAGGGCTGGCGTTTGATTATTTGTTTTTGTACATTTCCTCGTAGTACTTCTGATATTCGCCGCTGGTGACATTTTCCAGCCACGCCTCGTTGTCGAGGTACCAGCGGATCGTCTTTTCAATGCCCACCTCGAAGGTCGTCTCCGGGTACCAGCCCAGCTCGCTCTTGATCTTCTCCGGGTCGATGCCGTAGCGGCGGTCGTGGCCCTTGCGGTCCTCGACGTATTGGATGAGCGTCTCGTCGATGGACGGGTCGACGGCGTCGTGCAGAATCTCGATGATTTTTTTCACAATGAAGATATTCGGCCGCTCGTTGTGGCCGCCGACGTTGTACACCTCGCCGTCGCGGCCGTTTTCCGCCACCATATCGATGGCCTTGCAGTGATCCTCGACATACAGCCAGTCGCGCACGTTCATACCGTCGCCGTACACGGGCAGGCCCTTTTTCGCTTTGGCGTTGTGAATCATCAGCGGGATCAGCTTTTCGGGGAACTGGAACGGGCCGTAGTTGTTCGAGCAGCGCGTGATGTTCACGGGCATGCCGAACGTGTCGTGAAACGCCTTCACGAGCAGGTCGGCGCCCGTCTTGCTGGCGGAATACGGGCTGTGCGGGTCGAGCGGCGTCGTCTCGGTGAAATAGCCCGTCTCGCCGAGGCTGCCGTAGACCTCGTCCGTCGAGACCTGAAGATATTTTTTGCCCTCGGCCCATTTGCCGTCCCGGCACCACGCGTTTTTCGCGCATTGCAGCAGGTTCATTGTGCCGCCGATATTGGTCGTCACAAAGATCTCCGGGCCCGTGATGCTGCGGTCGACGTGCGTCTCCGCCGCAAAGTTGATCACGGCGTCGAAATCATATTGCCCGAACAGCGCCGTCATGGCCTCGCGGTCGCAGATGTCGGCCTGCACAAAAATGTGGCGGGGGTCGCCCTCGACGCTTTTCAGGTTCTCCAAATTGCCCGCGTAGGTGAGCTTATCCACGTTGACCAGCCGGATATCCTCGTGCTTTTTCAGCATGTACAGCACAAAATTCGAGCCGATGAACCCGGCGCCGCCGGTGACAAGATACGTTTTCATTTGTTTTCCTCCAGTTGTTCCGGTTGATAGTGTTCGAAGAAGCACGCGAGCGCGTCGCGCCAATCGCGCATTTCATTGCCGATGGTCGCCTTCAGCATCGCGTTTTCCAGCGCAGAATACGCCGGGCGCGCGGCGACCGTCTTTTTGGCGTTCGCGGTATATTCCACCGTTGAGCAGGGCGTGACCGTCGCGGAGATGCCGGAAAGGCGCACAATCTCCCGTGTGAAATCGTACCACGAGCACACGCCCTCGCCTGTGCAGTGGTAGACGCCGTACTCCTTTGTGACGAGCAGCTGCAGCAGCTCGTGCGCCAGATCGGCCGCGTTGGTAGGATTGCCGAGCTGGTCGTCCACGACGGTGACCGCGCCGTTGTGCTGGGCAAGGTGCAGCATCGTTTTGACAAAATTATTGCCCGTGTAGCCGTACAGCCACGCCGTGCGCACGATAAAATAATGCGTGCAGAACTGCTGCACGTACCGCTCGCCCAGCAGCTTTGTCTTGCCGTACACCGAGCGCGGCGCGGGCTCCTCATACTCCCGCATGGGCGCGGCGGCGTCGCCGGGAAAGATGTAGTCCGTCGAGAGGTGTACCAGCTTCGCGCCGATCTCCTCGGCGGCCATCGCCAAATTGCGCGCGCCGACGGCGTTCACGGCAAAGGCGGCATCCGGGTTTGCCTCGCAGCCGTCCACATTCGTGTACGCCGCGCAGGAGAGGATTGCGTCCGGCGCGTGGTGGCGCACATAGGCCGCGACCTCGTGGCGGTTCGTGATGTCGAGCGTGTCCACGTCCGTGGCCAGCACCGTGGCGTGGCGCAGCTTCGCGGGCAGCGGGCCCAGCTCGCTCTGCCCCGCGGCAAGGCAGCGGCGCAGCTCGGCGCCGAGCTGCCCGTTCGCGCCGGTGATGAGGATTTTCATAAGGTCTCCTTCCTTCCGTCCGGAAATCAAAAAGAGAGGAACCGCGCGGCGGTTCTCTGGAGTGGCCGCTGCTTCCTCAATAATGCAGCTTGCCCTCGGCCACCTGGCGCAGGTGCTGTCCATAGGGGCTTTTGCCGTAGCGCGCGGCGCTCTCCAGCAGCGTTTCCTTTGAAATCCAGCCGTTTTTATAGGCGATTTCCTCCGGCGCGGAAATTTTCACGCCCTGCCGCTTTTCCACCATGCGCACAAAATCGGCCGCGTCGACAAGGCTGTCCATCGTGCCGGTGTCGAGCCACGCAAAGCCGCGGCCCAAAAGCTGCACATTCAGATCGCCCCGCTGCAAATACAAATCATTCAGCGTCGTGATTTCCAGCTCGCCGCGCGCGCTGGGCTTCACCTGCTTTGCCAACTCCACCACGCGTCGGTCGTAAAAATACAGCCCCGTGATGGCGTAGTTCGACTTCGGATGCTGCGGCTTTTCCTCGACCGAGATCACCTTGCCCGCCTCGTCGAATTCCACGATGCCGAAGCGCTCAGGATCGTTGACATAATAGCCGAACACTGTGGCACGGCCCTCCTGCGCGCGCTCCACCGCCGCCTTCAGCAAATGCGAAAAGCCGTTGCCGTAGAAGATGTTGTCGCCTAACACCATCGCGCACGGCTCGCCCGCGATGAATTCCTCCCCGAGCAAAAACGCCTGCGCCAAGCCGTCCGGCGAGGGCTGCACCTTATATGACAGCTTCACGCCGAATTGCGCGCCGTCGCCGAGCAGCGCCTCAAAACGGGGCGTGTCCTCGGGCGTGGAGATGATAAGAATATCCTGAATGCCCGCGAGCATCAGCGTCGAGAGCGGATAGTAGACCATCGGCTTGTCATAGACGGGCAGAAGCTGCTTCGACGTAACCATTGTCAGCGGATACAGCCGCGTGCCGGCCCCGCCGGCTAAAATAATTCCCTTCATGGCGTTTGTCTCCTTTTTCATGGTTTTTGCGGCCCCTGCGCCGCGCGCCGTTTGCATTTGCCTGCAAACGCTCCGATTATATAAGTTCAAAGCCCCATTTGTGCCAGTAGTGCAGCATCGAGAGGATCTGGAGCCAGAAATTTTTCCACCTTCTACGGGCGTCGCGGTGCCACGCGTGCCGGACGCGCACGTCCGGCACATACATCACTTTGCCGAATTTCTGCGCCTCGCGCGTGATGTCGGCGTCCTCCACATAGACAAAATAGCTTTCGTCAAAGCCGCCCATTGCGCGGAACACCTCGGTGCGTATCACAAAAAAACAGCCGGTGCAGAAATCGATCTCCTGCGGCTTGGTCAGATCCTCGTCGAGCATCAGATAGTGCCGCTCGATTTTTTTGAGGAACGGCAGCGGCAGCTGCCGCGCGAGAATGGCCAGCGCAGTGGGCCGCCGCTTGGCGGTGTACTGCTCCTCGCCACTTGGAAACACAAGGCGCGGCGTCGCCATCACGACGTCGGGGTGCGCGTCCATCCACGCGCACAGCCGCGAGACCGCGTCGTCCTCAAGCGTGACGTCTGGGTTCACGACAAAATGATAATCGCTGGAAAGCCCCGGCAGCACGGCGTTGTGCCCTTTCCCGAAGCCGACGTTTTGCGTCATGCGCAGCACGCGCACCGGCGCGCCGAAGTCCTGCGCGGCCAGCCACTCGCCCGAGCCGTCCGGCGAGGCGTTATCCACGAGCGTCAGCGAGAGCTCGACGCCCTTTGTCTGCTCGAGCAGCGAGCGCGCGGCCGCCGCCGCTTCCTCTCCGCCGCCGTATACGACGATGCACGCGCTGGCCCTTGTCCGCGCCATCGCGACCCCCCTTGCCTTCCTTCAAGTCAGTTTTATTGTAACACAGCCCGGCGGCAAATAGCAATGCTTTTTCCGCCGTAATGCGCGGAAATCGGCCCGAAATTCCGGGAAAAAAGCGCTTTTGAAACGGAATGTGTTTTCCGTGCCGGACCGATTATATTTTTCCCCAAACGGCGCATCCTAACCCCGTATAAAAAGAGAGGCAAGCGGGGGAGCGGCGCGCTCCTTTGCGCAATGCCGAGGGGAGAGCTGGCGGGATGAAGAAAAACATGGCGGCGTTTGCCGTGGGCGCGGCGGGATACCCGTGCCTTGAGCTGATCGCGCGCGGGCGCACGCACTGGAGCATGGCACTGCTCGGCGGCGTGTGCGTGCTGGCGCTGATGTGGATCGCGCGGCGTTTCCCGGCAATGCCGCTCGCAGGGCAGGCGGCGCTCGGCGCGGCGTTTATCACGGCGGCAGAGTTCGCCGTCGGCATGGTGGTCAACCTGTGGCTGGGCTGGGATGTATGGGACTACAGCCACGAATTTGCCGACGTGTTGGGGCAGATCTGCCCGCTGTTCAGCTTTCTCTGGTTTTTGCTGTGCCTGCCCGTTTTGGCCGCGGTACGGAGATACGCGCGGGTTCACCCGGCGGATCGGAGGGGCGGGCGGATTTTTCGCCTGCCGCGGCGCCGGGCCGCAGGCACCGAGCCGCCGTCATCCTGAGTAAGCACTGAACAAATCGTAGCGCCCGCATCGACGGCAAAT
>CANRZX010000047.1 GCA_947644575.1 uncultured Clostridia bacterium
CCCCTTGACCTTTTTGCATTTTGTGGCATTCGCAACATTCCGCAAAAAGGTGTACTTTTTCGTCGGGGGAAACCGCCGCTCAAGCGTTGGTAATTCTGCTGGTTTCCCTGCCTATTCACTTTTCATATTCGGGCGCTTTGGCGAAAACTTAATCCCTTTTCCGCAAATTTTTCCGCCTTTTCAAAAAACCAAAAGGTACACCTTTTTGTAAAATGTTGCCGTTGCAACAAATGCGGCGGCAATTTTGTTATTTTAGGCGGTCTTTTCGCGGAATTTCCGCAATTATGGCAGCCGAAACGATATAAATATAAAAAGGAGTTTCCGCATTCCATATAATAAAAAAAGGCGTTTACAGGAGAAATTCCTCTCTTGTAAACGCCTTTTGTGTTTATAAAAAAATAAACGCTTTGCACAGCCGGGTGAAACTGTGCTACAATAGATTTACCGCGATGGCCGCGCGCCGGTTCCAAGCGCTATGCGTTCACCCCCGTCGCCGGGGGATGGCGATTCCGGCCAAACGGGGCGGCCGAAAGGATGGCGGAGATCCTATTCAGGGAGGTTCTATCATGATAAAGCGTGTTTTCTTGGTGGTTCTCGATTCGTTCGGCGTGGGCGAAGAGCCGGACGCCGCGCAGTTCGGCGATTACGGCGTCAACACGCTGCGCGCCATCGCGCAGAGCAAGGCATTTGACTGCCCAAATCTGACGAAAATGGGCCTGTTCAATCTCGACGACGTCGACTGCCTGCCCGGCTGCGGCGCGCCCATCGGCGCGTTCGGCCGCCTGCGCGAGCGCTCAATGGGCAAGGATACCACCGTCGGCCACTGGGAGCTGGCGGGCCTCGAAAGCCCCGCCCCGCTGCCCACCTATCCGGACGGCTTTCCGGAGGATGTGATCCGCGAGTTTGAGCGGCGCACCGGGCGCGGCGTGCTGTGCAACCGGCCCTATTCCGGCACCGAGGTCATTCGGGACTACGGTGAGGAGCACCTGCGCACCGGAAAGCTGATCGTTTACACCTCGGCGGATTCCGTGTTCCAGATCGCCGCGAACGAGGCGCTGGTGCCCGTGGATCAGCTCTATGAATACTGCCGGACAGCGCGCGAAATGCTCACGGGGGAGCACGGCGTGGGCCGCGTGATCGCCCGTCCGTTCGAGGGCGCGAGCGCCGCCGATTTTCGCCGCACGCCGCGCCGCCATGATTATTCGCTGACGCCCCCGGGCCGCACGCTGCTGAACGCGCTGGCCGACGCGGGGCGGGACGTCATCGCCGTGGGCAAGATCAACGACATTTTCGCGGGCAGCGGCGTGACGCGGACGATCCCCACCGGCGGCAACGCCGAGGGCCAGCGCCGCCTGCTCGAGCTGGCCGGGGCGGATTTTGGCGGCCTCGCGTTCGTCAATTTGGTGGATTTCGACATGCTGTACGGCCACCGGCGGGACGTGGACGGCTACGCCGCCGCCGCGGCATCCTTCGACAAAACGCTCGGCGAGCTGCTGGCGCTGCTGCGCGCGGACGACCTGCTGATCGTCACCGCCGACCACGGCTGCGACCCGTCCTATACCCGCACCACCGACCACACGCGCGAGTACGTGCCGTTCCTTTTATACGGCGCGGCGGTCCGGCCCGGCACGGCGCTGGGCACGCTGGACGGCTTCGGCGCGGCGGCGGCCACCGTCTGCGCGGCGCTGGGCGTGGACGCGGCGGGGCTGAAGGGAACGAACGTCTGGCCGGTGATCTGCCGCTGACGGGCGGGCGTTGGCAAACACGCCCTCCGGAAGAGACCGTCTGACCATTCAAAAACAAGCGGGGGACGCTTCCGTTTCGTGAAGCGTCCCCCGCTTTGAATCCTCAAGCGATAGGAAAATCAGGAAAAGCCGGCGCGGCGTCAGTCGTCGCCGCCCACGATCTGGGAAAGGCCTACCTTCATTTCCTCGTGACGCTTGCCAAGATCCTGCTCCATCTGGGCGAGCGTCTTTTTGTCGAGGTTGTAGACAAGGCCATACGCGACAAGCTGGATCAGCGCGCTGACAAGGTACATCGCGGCCGTCAGATAGCGCATGTTTGTCGCGACCTGCATCGTCTGGTTCGCGCCCAGCGCGGCCTCATAGCCCAGCCACGCGGCGACCACAAGGCCGAGGGACGGGCCGACGCCCTGCGCGAGCTTGCGGAAGAACGAATGCAGCGCATAGGTCGTGCCCTCGTTGCGCGTGCCAAACTTCCATTCCTCGTAATCCATCGCGTCGGCCATCAACGACCACGCGATGCACTGCCCAATGCCGCCGCCAAGCGCGTTCAGAATCTGGCAGAACGCGAACAGCGCGATGCCCTTCCCGTCCGGCGTGATGGGCAGCACAAGCATCAGCACATAGGCGGCCACGCTGACGCACGCGCCGGCGGTGATGGCCTCTTTTTTGCCGAATTTTCCGACGATTTTACTGACAAACGGGATGAATACGAACAGGCCCACATAGGAAACCATACCGAGCAGGCCGGAGATCCGCGCGTTTTTGAAATAGGCCTGGAACATGATCTGCGTGGCCACCTGCGCGCCGTACATGCCGATGAACATGCCCACGGGGGCCAGGGTCGCGCCCACGGCGGCGCGGTTGCGCACAAAGTTTTTCGCGGCTGTCAGCGGGTTGAATTTGGGCGCGTCCTCTTTTACGCGGATATCCGTTTCCACGCGGATTTCGGTATTGCGGATCATGAACTGGAACGCGATGAAGCCCAGCACGCCCATGATCAGCGCGATAAAGAAAATGCGCGTGCCCAGCAGATTGTTGTCCGCGTCATAAATCAGCATCGGCAGCAGCATCTGCGCGGCGATGCCGCCGATCATCGCGCCCACGGAGCGGCCGGTGGAGAGCTTCGCGCGCTCGACCGGATCGGTGGAAATCAGCGAGAGCAGCGAACCGTAGGGCACGTTCGCAATCGTATAGAACGCGTCCCAGAGAATATAACCCGCCACGAACAGCAGGCACTTCACGACATAGGGCGCGCCCGTCCACGGGACAAAGCACAGCGCGCCCGCGACCAGCAGCCCGACGGAGCCGCACCAAATGTACGCAAGGAACTTGTTGCGCTTATACTTGTGTTTGTCGGCGTCCACCATCGCGCCGATCAGCGGGTCGTTGATCGCGTCCCAGATCTGGACGAGCAGCAGCAGGGAAGCCATGTGGATGGGGTCGATGCCCATAAACTGCGTCCAGAAAAGCGAAAGCGTGCCCTTCAGCGCAAAGCTCATGTTGCAGCCGAAATCACCCGCGCCGTACGCCACCACATCCAGCGTGCCGAATTTGCGGCGGCCCGAAGCCAGAGGGGATTTCATGGCGTCGTTTTTTGTTGCCATAGCTTAGATTCCTCCTTTTATTTTCAGCCCATGAAATGATAAACGGCCCCCAAAGAGGGCCGCGCAGAGCGTTTTTCGGAGGAGCGCCGCCGCATGGCATACGAATTGATACGAATTATTTTCAGCCCATGAAATGACAAGCGGCCTCCAGAGGAGGCCGCGGAGGGCGGGTTTTGGAGGAGCGGCGCCGCTTGGCATACGAATCGATACGAACCCCTTTAATCGCTGGATCGGCCGTCAGGCTCGGCGGCATCCTTGGCCCCGCGTTTTTGAGTAATCACTGATTTAACCGGCGCTTCCTTATATTTCCTCCAGAGCGTTCAGGATCATGGCCTCGTCGTTTCCGAAGGCGTGGCTGTAGCGCCGGAGAATCGTCGCCTGCGTATCGCCCGTTACTTTTTCAAGGACGCTCAGGGGGATATTCTTTTTGATCAGATTGCTGATAAATGTATGGCGGAAATCATGGCAGGAAATGGGCGGGATGCCGACGCGCCCGCAGGCCCGCTTCAGCGCGCTGTCAACGGTCTGATACGCAACGGGGAACAGCTTATCGTCCGCCGAGCCGCCGCCCCGCAGATGCTCGGCCCGCAGGGGACGATAAAGCGCCGCGGGGGCGGAGGAAAGCGGGATCGCGCGGCTCTTATGGTTTTTCGTATCCTTTTCCAGCTTCATCCCGCTGATATAGGCCTTCGTGATTTTGATCCGCATGCCCGAAACGGCCCCCTGCGGCGCGCCGCAATCCAGCTGCCTGTCGCGGCCGGTTTCCTCGAAATCGTCGTAAGTAACGGCCAACGCCTCGCTGATCCGGATTCCGGTATAGTACAGCAAATGGATCAAAAAGCGGTAGGATTGATTTCTCTCTTTGAAATAGCCGTCCAGCAGCTCGAATTCCCGCTTCGTCAACAGGCGGTGCTCCCGCTTTGGCCTGGTTTTCAGATTGTCCGCGCAGGACAGGAAATTTTCGGAGAGGAACCGCCTTTTATACGAATAATTGATGATTTTCCGGAAGGTGGCGTTCAGCGAGAAAAGCGTTTCCTCGCTGTAGCCCGCGGCCCGCATATCGGCGCAGAGCCGGTAGTAGACGTCCTCGTCAATCTGCTTCAAAAACGTGTCCGCCGGGATAAACCGGTAAATCGCCGCCATAAAGTGGGCGGTGTTCTCGATCGTGACCGGGCTGAAGCTTTGGGAAAGGGCCTTTGTTTTCCACAGCTCAAACGCGCCCCGGAGCGTCAAATCTCCGCGTTCCTCCTTGACGCCATGGGTCCGCAGCTCCGCCAATTTCCGCCTCGCGTCCGAAAGCGTGACGTTGTTGTAGGCCCATCGGGATCGATAGACGTTTTTTCCCTCTTTTACGCTGTACTCCGTGAAGTTGTATTTTACGTCATACCGCTTAGTCGCTTCGTTGTAATAGATGTTTTTGTACTGGGTGCTTGTCCTTTTCGTGCTTTTTTCATTGCGGTCACTCCTTTTTTCAGGCCGCGCCCGCCAAAAGCGCCCGTGCAGGTTTTCCCAAAGCGGCGCGGCAGTTTTCATGAGAGGTTCGCGGCGCAGGAGCGCTACGAAAGCGCTACGAAAGTGCAAAGCGGGGGCGGCACCCCGCCAAAAACTTTCAACTCAAAAACGCTTTTTTGGCGATTCCACAACAATTACAATATACGCACAAGGTTTGCAATGGGCATCTTGCAAAAAAAAAGATATAATAAGGGCAAGAAATTGGTAATTCAGTACATGAAGAGCGGCTATCCCGACATAGCACGCGCTTTTCTCTTTTTTATCGCGCGAAAAACGGCGGGTGCCGCGCGAGGAAAAGGGCCGCGCGGCAGGCTACGGCGCTGTCTTTCATGGGCTGAAAATAAAAGGAGGAATCAACTGAATGGCAAGTGATCTGAAAAACAAGACCAATGGTGCTCCGAAGCTTACCTTAATGAACATCATTGGCTACGGCTGCGGCGACGCGGGCGGCGTTATCACACTGTACATGGTGTCGGGCTTCATGGCCCGCTATCTGCAGGTTCACCTCGCCGTCAACCCCACGCTGCTCGCCACCATCCTGCTCATCTGGAACGCGTGGGACGCCATCAACGACCCGCTGATGGGCACCATCATGGACATCTGCTACTCGAAGGCGAAGCCCGGCTCGGATAAGTTCCGTCCGTGGATCCTCGCGTCCATCCCGGTCATGCTCGTCGGCCTCGTCTCGTTCTACGGCGTACCGCCTCACATGGGCGGCGGCTTCGGCATGATGGCTTCCGTCTTCGTGCTGAAGATTATTTACGAGGGCGGCTACACGATGATGAACATCGGCATGGGCTCGCTTCTCGGCGCCATGGCCACTAACGACAACGAGCGCGCCACGCTGGCCTCGGCCCGCGGCTTTGGCTCCACGATCGGCGGCATGCTGGCCGGCGCCATCATCCCGCAGATCCTCGCGAAGGTCGGCGAGAACACGCAGGGCTACTTCATGGCCTCGATCGTCACCGGCATCCTCGGCTGCTTCATCGTCTTCCTGCACTACGCGCTGACGAAGGAGCGCAACAAACAGGCCGCGGATCTCGCCGCGAAGATGACGGAAGAGGAAAAGGCTGCCCAGAAGTTCAAGATCACCGATATCTGGAACATCATCACCAAGAACCGCGCGTTCCTCGCGCTGATCCTGCACTCCGTCAGCATCTGCGCCGTTCAGGCGCTCGGCCAGGGCGCCGCGCTGTACATGGCCGCCGATGTTCTGCATGACGTCGGCATCCAGAGCGTTGGCTCGCTGTTCTCGTCCATCGCCATGATCGTCATTCTCGCGTCCGCCCCGATCCTGACGAAGAAATGGGATCTGGTCGTCATCATCCGCGTCTGCCTCGCCACCGGCTTCGTGTTCTATGTCGGCCTGCTGGCGTATGTCTTCCTCGCCCCGACCCTGATCCCGATGCTGTACATCCTGTGGATGGGCTTTGCGACCGCGCTGGTCACGATGTCCGTGCAGATGCAGTGGGGCCTTGTGGCCGAGTCTATCGACTACAACGAGTACATCACCGGCAAGCGCAACGAGGGCACGATCTACGGCTTCTTCAGCCTGTCCCGCCGCGTTGGCTCCATGATCGCGAGCTCGCTGTCCGTTCTGCTCATCGCCGGTATCGGCTACGATCCCGCGCTGACCACGGCCGGTCTGGAGCAGGCCGCCGGCACGATCGCGGGCATCAAGTGGATGGTCGTCGGTTTCCCGTGCGTTGCCGCTGTGTGCTCCTTCTGCTGCTTCACCTTCATCTGGAACATCAACAGCGATGTTCGCGCGAAGATGGCCGCTTGGAAGGCCGATCGCGAGGCGAAGCTCGAGGCGAGAACCGCTGAACAAGCCTGAGTAAAGCGTTTTCCGCTGGTTTATTCACCGTGATTTTCCGCCCCGCGGAGATTTCAAGGTTATTTGAATCAGCCGGGCACGCTGCAAAAAGAATGTAAAAAGGCGAGCAGGGCCACCCGAAAGGGTTACCCTGCTCGCCTTTTTTCGCGCGTTTTTTGTAACGCGCCCATGGTGATTGCATAACCGATACGAAACCGCCGACGGCGGTTTCGCCGCGGTCTACAGCCCACGGTTTGAAAAGCACCGCTTTTCAAGTGTGTCAATGATGTTGCCCAGCGGGGACTGTTCAAGCCGCGAGCTTTGCAAAAACAGAAAATTGCTTCTAATAGGTATTCCAACTCATCCGTCGGCTACGCCGGCACCTTCTCCACGAGGGGAAGGTGTCCTGACGAAGCAGAAACATAATCTCTTCGCCAGCAGGCTTTCTCCTCAAGGAGAAGCTGTCACCACAGGTGACTGATAAGGTGGAATACCGTCCTCGCGCCCTAACGTATACGAGTTTTGTGTTCGCTTCGCGATTTGGACACTCCCGTCCGGCGGGGCGTCAGCGCTGGTTCAGCGCGTGCTCGATGGCCTCCATCGCGTGCTCCGCCCCGGTCGCAGCCTTTTTCATCAGTTTTTTCATTTCCTTCGGCTTCTGGTTGGCGGCGCAGGCACCTGCCGCACCTACCACGCTGCCCGCAAGCAGGCCCAGCGCCGCGCCCTTCACCATATTTTCCGTATTCTTCCGCATGGATATTTCCTCCTTTTTCTAATCCGCCGTCCGGCCGGCGCGGCTGCCCCGTACCGGCCGGACGCTTTTGCTCGTTCAATGGATTTTCTCAATGAGTCCTGTAGATAGTATACCCCATGCAGCGAAAAAATCGCCGGAAATATTCTCCTTTTTACTATGCGAGGGAATAGCAGCAAGAAGATTTTAAGCGCGTGAGCAGGGGACGGCCCGCATGCGCATAAAATTTCATGCGGCTCACATTTCGCATGCTTTTGTGACGCGCTTTCCGCGCATAAAGTTTTGTCCCTGAAAAAACGAGCCTCCCGTCTTCCCCTCGTAGCAATGAATCGTTTTGCGGAAGGTGTCGGAATAAGGCGCGAAGCCCTGTTAAGGCAATCGCCTTGTCAACCGTCCCAAAAGGGCGCGAGGCGGGCGTCGGCGCGCACATCCCGCTCCGTCAGGCCAAACGCGGCGATCCGCTCGCACAGCTCCTCCCGCAAAAACGCGCGGTATTCCGCGTCCGCGCGAAAGCGGTTCAGCACGCACGCGCCGCGGCGCTGTGCCACCAAAAGCCTTTCGTACAAATCGGGGATGCGTTCCTCATTCACAACGGGCACGGGCGACGCGCACACGCGCTCGGGCCGCCAGCCCGTTTGGCCGGACAAAAAGCCGTCCTCCGCCACGGCGTACAGGGAGCAGGTTCTGCCCTCGTAGACCTCGCGCAGCGCGTTTGGGCGGCATTCCCACACAATGGGAACGCCGTCCCGCTCGTCCGTCAGCAGGTCGAAATCGTCCTTCGGCGCGCCGAACAGCAGCGCCGTCGCGGCGTTATCGAGCGCGTAAACATAGGCCGTCCCGTGCGTGGAAACGCGCGGCTCCAGCACCGTCAGCCCCGGAACCGGGGACGCATGATACAGCATTGCGAACACTCCTTTTTTATTGGATTCCGCCGTTTTCAAAGCCCATTGCGCGGCGTTTGTCTATATCAAGTGCGGCAGGGCTCCCCCCTGTCACGCGATACTTATTTCATGAAAAGCGCAGGATATGCTGCGTTAGCTGGCTTTTACGGGTCTCATACAATTCCGGATGATTGTATTCGCCGTATCCCACATAGGCCTCCAAAAGAAAAAAGAACATCTGATAAAGCTGCCGTCGCCTTTGGTCATGCGGGCCAGTGCGCTTTTGTATGACGGAAGCATACCCTCCCCGCAGGGCGGTGTTGTCCATCCACGGACTGGAAAATTCAAACTCCCGATCCCCATACATTGCCCGGTCGCTGTCAATAATTGCGGCGATTTCCATGGTGTCTTCGTTCAAAAGGACATTCCCCTCCCACAGATCGGTGTGCAGCAAATAAGGTGTTTTGATTTCGTCCAATAAATCCCTGCTTTTATAAAATTGACGCCGCAGCGTCTGCGTTTCCTCCGCGGTGAAGCCGCCTAACCCTTCCAAGCGTCCCGAAATGTCCTCCACCTCAAAGATCAGCGCGTCGCTCCATTTCTCAAATTTTCTTCCGCCGCAGATCCGGGATAAAAATCCAAAGCCTTCCCCTGTCACCTGATGGATTTTCGCGAGATGGATGCCCATCTGCCGGTAAAGCGAATTCCGTTTTTCCTCCGTCAGCTCGGCTTTCAGCATAACGACGGAAGGGATATATTCCACGATCATAAAATCCCTGTCAATGAGACGCTTTGAGGTATCGCACACGAGGACGTTGGAGCAGGGGATGCCGATCGCCCTGAAGAGGGAATACACATACGCTTCCGCATTCATCAGATTTTCCTCAAATCCCATCAGCAGATGGCGGTTTACAGGGCCTAAGCGCAGTACGGCTTTTTGATGAAAAGGCCCATATTCCACCCTATAAGTGGTATTGAATAGGCCCCCGTCCAAAAGCGAGGCTTCCCAAATGAGATCCTCCTGTAATGTATAAGCAAAGATTTCCTTGATTTTTTCTGTTGGAATTTCCTGAAAGAGACTTGACCGCTGATTCACTTTGCTCCCCCCTGAAAAGGAATTGCGCTTTGCGGCGGGCTTTTGCATCGCGGAAGGAAATTGCGTCCCGCGCCGATTCACCTCTCCTCTACTATACTTTACGGATGCGGATAAGTAAAGCGGATTCAACAAAAATCCAGAAGCGGAAATGGATGGCGGAAGGAGATTGAAAAATGCCGCCCGGCCAAAGGGCTTCCGTCGTTTGGCACGTCGGAAAAGCCCCGTGGCCGGGCGGCGTATCAGCGTGTGAAGGTTGTCTCTTAATTGAAGCCGCCGTCCCAGACGGGCAATCCCTCCAAATACTCGCTCTGCACGGCGGGCACATAGTAGGCGCCGTAGGTTTTCAGGCCGTCGCTCTCCATGTCGGGCAGCTCGATCAAAAAGCGGTAATAGGGCATGAACACCCCCTCGCCCGAGCCGCTGCGGTAGAGCAGGTCGACGCGCGCGGGCATGGTGTCCTCGGGCGGCAGCTCGGGCACGGAGGTGATGAAATGGCCGTTTTGGAAAAGCCGCCATGCCTCGGCCGGCGTAATGATGGGATAATCGCCCAGCTTTTCCGAGCGGTTGGACAGCCAGTGCCGCGCGAGCCACAGCCCGCCGGAATCGTCGGCGTAGAAATTCCAATAATCCAGCCAATAATTTTCCAGCCGCCGCGCTTCGCCGCCTGCAGCGTCGTAAAGGCGCAGGTCGTAGGTCTGTTCCCCGTAGATGTTCCGATCCCCGGCGCTGAGGGCGGCCACGGGTGCTTCATAGCCGAGCAGCGCGCCGTACTGCTCGAGCACGTATGCCCCGGCGGCCTTAACCTCGGTGCGGGAGGCCCCGGCGTCAAGGGCGCACCCCTCGGGCAGCGGCAGCGTGGGATCGAATTGCACCGTCAGAACCAGATTGGCGTCGATCTCCAGCCGGACGCCGTCCGCCTCGGCCGTCAGGCTTGTGGGATCAAAATACCCCTCGGGCACCTCTTCACCGACCTCCTTGAATTTCTCCCGGATCGCGGCCTGCTCCGCTTCGCCCGGCGCATTGTCAGAAACGGTGAGCTGTGCCTCGTCTATCCCAAGCCCGGCCGCGGCGTCGAGCAGCAGCGCGCGCATTTTGTCGAAATCCACGCCGTGGGCAATGTGCGCTTCGTCATACGCCAACGGATTGCGGTAGACCGGCAGCGTGTCGACGGCGTCGCCCAGACGCCACGGCCCGCCGTTTTCCAACTCGGAAATATCATAGGCCAGATAGCCCTCGAAGCCCATGCCGCCCGCCGAGCGCTCCGCGCCGAGCGGGATCTCGGGAAGGGACGGGTCGGCCTCGCCGTGCGGGGGGATCTCGCCGTTCAGGACGGACGCGATATACACCGGGTCGAGGTCCCCGCGCGCCGGGTCTGCCGCGTCCGGGCCGGACGTTGGAGATGGCGCACTTTCCCCATGCGCCGGGCCGGCGTTTGAAACCGACGCGGGGGACGGCCCGGTCCCGCTGTCCGCGCCGGGCACGGCGGCCGGGAAACGCCCCTGCAGCGCGGGAACGGCGATCAGCGCCACGAGGCAGACACACGCCGCCGCGACCAGCAGCGCGAACCGCCGTGCGCGCAGCGGGCGCTTTTTCAGCGCGCCGCGCGTTTCATCCAAAAGAGAATCGTCCAAAAAATTCAGCGCGTCACTGAGCTGGCGTGCGTTCATACGGGGAATCCCTCCTTTTCCAAATGGGCGCGCAGCCCCAGCCGCGCGCGGTACAGGCTGCTTTTCACCGCGCTCTCGCTCACGCCGTGGCAGGCGGCAAGCGCGCGGACGGGCTCCATATAAAAATACCGCCCGATAAACAAGGTGCGGTCGCGCGCGTTCAGCGCGCGCAGATAATCGCCCACCGCCGCCGCCAAGAGCTTCGCGTCCAGCGCGTCCTCTGCCGTTTCGCCGCCGGAAACGCAGTCGCCCAGCTCGTCCAGCGACTGCGCGTACCGCGCGCCGCGGCGCTTTTCCCGCCCGCCGGCGCGCAGCAGGTCGATGGCGCGCCGCCGCGTGATGCGTCCAAGGTACGGGGCCAGCGCGTCCGGCCGCTGCGGCGGCATCGAGGTCCACGCTTTCAGATAGGTGTCGTTCACGCTCTCCTCGCCGTCGCGCTCGTCCGCCAAAACGCCCCGCGCGATGCGCAGCAGGTACCGCCCGTACTTTTTGCGCGTCTCGTGGATGGCCGATTCCTCCCGCTGCCAGTACAGCGCCACGATCCGTTCGTCCTCCATTCTGAATTCCTCCTTTCCGATCAAGCTTGAGGCGGCCGCCGCGCGCCGTCCGCCGGTTCGGCTCTCCTCTATTTTATAAACACGACAAAAAATGGCCCCGGTTGCGAAATTTGGATTGACGGCGGCAAAATAATTTCGTATGATGAAAGTGGAATCGCCGTGGCGCGCCGACAGAAGAAGCTTAAATTTTCACCGAAAATTGTGCGTACAGAAGCTTCCCCTCATCCGTCATTTGCTTCGCAAATGCCACCTTCCCCTCGAGGGGAAGGTAAAGAGGTTAACTTTTTTAGAAAAATCAATGATAAGGAAGGTTTTTTATGGAATCCATCATTTTGCTGCCCGCGCCGAAAAAGCTTCGCTGGACACAAGGGACGTTTCAGCTGCCCGCCGCGCCGCGCGCCGCATTGCCGGAGGCTTTTGTCTCCTTGGCCGCGCTGCTGCCCGAGGGCTGGAGCGTGGAAGAAGGCGACTGCGTCCGCTTTGAGCGGCGGGACGGCTTTGCCGACGAGGGCTACGCACTTTCCGTCACCCCAAAGGGGGCGCGCCTTGCCGCGTCCACACCGTGCGGCGCGTTCCGCGCGCTGACGACGCTCGGCCAGCTGCTCCTGCAGACGGGCGGGCGCGCGCCCTGCTGCGAGATCGAGGACGAGCCCGCGCTGGCCGTGCGCGGCTTCATGCTTGACATCAGCCGGGGCAAGGTTCCGACGCTTCAGAATCTGTGCGCGCTGGCCGACCGGCTCGCGATGCTGAAATATAACCAGCTTCAATTATACATCGAGGGCTTTTCATTTGCATACCCCTCGTTTCCGCAGTATTGGATGGATCAAACGCCCCTCACGGGCGAGGAAATCCGCTATTTGGACGCCTACTGCAAAGCGCGCTTCATCGAACTGGTGCCGAATCAGAACAGCCTCGGCCATATGGCGGACTGGATCGCCCGGCCGGAACTGCATCACCTGGCCGTCGCGGAAGCGGGCGTGCCCTTCTTCGGCCGCCCCACGCCGCCCTCCACGCTGGACCCGCAGAACCCGGAAAGCCTCGCGCTCGTCGTGCGCATGATGGACGACCTGCTGCCGTTTTTCTCGTCGGATACCTTCAACGTCAATTTGGACGAGCCGTTTGAGCTGGGCACGGGCAAAAGCCGCGAGGCGGCGGAAAAGGTCGGCGTGGCGAAGCTGTACACGGATTATCTGAACGCGCTGCACCGGGAGGTGACGGCGCGCGGCAAAAAGATGATCCTGTGGGGCGACGTGCTGACGGCGCACCCCGAAGCAGTCGGCGATGTGCCGAAAGACGTGACGGTGCTGGACTGGGGCTATGAGGCGGATTCCCCGTTTGAAGAACATGCCGCGCTGCTGGCCAAAGCGGGCGTGCCGTTCCTCCTGTGCCCGGGCACGTCGACCTGGCTGACGCTGTCGGGCCGCACCGACAACATGCTCGAAAACATCCGCAGCGCGGCCTCGGCCGCGCTGCGCCACGGCGCGCGCGGCGTGCTGCTGACGGAATGGGGCGATTTAGGCCACGCCGAATACGAGCCGCTGAACGAACCGGCGCTCGCCCACGCCGCCGCCTGCTGCTGGAGCGGCGCGCCTGCGGACGAGGGGATGCTGGCCCGCTGGCTCGACCGCTTTGTATTTATGGACGACGCGGGCGTGATGGGCGCGCTGGTGCTGGAGCTGGGGCGCAGCTATCGCTTTGAGGAATTCCGCGTGCCCAATATGACGCTGGGGCGCGTTCTGCTGATGCTCGGCCTGACGCCGCGCGCCGCACTGGAGAAGCAGATTGGAGATATGGCCCGGCGCATCGCCCAAACGGGCTCGGAGGAGACGGCGCGCCAACTGGCGGAGCGCGGAGAGTTTGACTATGAGGGCGCGCTCGCGCACCTCGACGCGCTGCGCGGACGGCTGGCGCAAAGCCGGATGCGCGGCCCGAGCGCGGTGCTCTATTACGGCGAGGCGGAAAACGCCATCCGCATGGCGTCCTTCGCGCACGGCCTGCACTACGCCTGCCTGCACATGGACGAGATGGACGCCGGGGAGAAGCGGGCGTTCCTCGCGTCTCTGTGCGAAACGGGCGAGGCGCTGCTGCGCGCACACCCCGCGCTGTGGCTGGCCCGCAACCGCCTGCACGGCATGGAAAACAGTGTTGCCATGTTTGCCCGCGCGATAGAGCAGCTGCGCGCGGCGCAGGCCGGCTGACGGGTAATATCCATAGAAGAAGTGTTGAATTTTTATACAAAATTCAACTGCCGGTAGGGGAGCAGCCATGGATATCGCTTTATATTATCAGGAAAAAGGGAACCGGGAGCCTCGTATCCTTCTGCACGGCAACGGACTGGACGGCTCTTATTTCAAAAATCAAATCGACTATTTTGCAATAACTACCGGGTAATCGCTCTTAGATACGCGGAGGCACGGTGGGTCGCCAAGAGGGACAAAGCCTTTTACGATCGAGCAGCTTTCCCGCGACCTATACGATTTTATGGAAGATCTTGAAATTCCAAAGGCCATACTTTTGGGGTTTTCGGACGGGGCAAATATAGCGATGAAATACCCGAACAGCGTCAGGGCACTGATCTTAAACGGGGGGGAATTTGAACCCGCGAAGGGTAAAAACAACAACGCAGCTGCCCATCAAAATAGGCTGCAAAATAGCGGGACGGTTCGCTCCCAAATCGCCCGAGGCAAAAAGAATGCGGAAATGCTGGGGCTGATGGTCAATGACCCGAATATGGAACGACGTGAATTGTCGAAAATAACGGCCCTTACACTCGTGATTTGCGGCAAAAATAATATCATTCGGCAATCGCATACAAGAGAGATTGCCCAAAATATAACCGGGCGCGAAATTATCCATTATATATAATCGACACACTCGGAAAGAGGTGCTTTTCGAGGCGCGGCATTCTACGCCGCGCCAAAATCGCCTGCGGCGATTTCCTGTCGATTCTGTAGTCAGCACGCACGCTCCGCGTGCGGCGCGCAAAGCGCGCCACTTGAAAACAAGATGCTTGTTTTCAAGTGTGCTGACTATAAAAGGAAATCACTTTATTGCGAATAAAAGGCATCGCACCTTCAATCAAGAGGTCGAAAGCTTTTTACAAAGCGTTTTGTAAATTATCATCGGGCGGTTATCCATCATGGGTAACCGCCCGCGCCGTTATTGGGAGAAAGCATGCGGAGGCCGTATTCTGCTCGGTGCAAAAGGGAAACGGCCGCTCCCTCTTGCGGCTTTGCCCCATACGGTCTATAATGATATAGTCATCACACTTAATGCCAAGGAGCTTATTTTCAAGAGGCACGCAAAGTGCGCCATACGCGGCGCGCGCGTGTCGACGATAGTGTGGAGAAAGCTTTCCCGCCCGGACAAGGCCACGGGCGGACAAAACGGAGGTGCAGCGATGAAGCGGCTTGGGGCGGTTTTGCTGGCGCTGCTGCTGTGCGCCCTGCCGGCTGCGCCCGCGTTTGCCGAGGGGGAAACCGCACCCCCCGCCGTGACGGCGGACGCGTACCTTGTGATGGACGCGGCTACCGGGCAGATCTTGATTGAAAAAAACAGCGCGCGGCGCGCCTATCCCGCCAGCATCACAAAAATCATGACGCTGGCGCTGGCGATGGAGCAGTGCGGCGGCGATGTCTCACAGCAGGTCACCGTCAGCTACGAAGCCGTTCACGCGCTGGAATACGGCTCGTCGCACGTCGCGCTCCAGCCGGGCGAGATGGTTACGCTGCGCGACCTGTTTCACGCCACAATCCTCGCCAGCGCCAACGACGCGGCGAATGCACTGGCTGAGTACGCCGCGGGCAGCATGGAGGCGTTTGCCATGCGGATGAACGAGAAGGCCGCCGCGCTCGGCATGGCAGACACGCACTTTGTTAACGCGAACGGCTTGCATGACGACACGCATTACACCACCGCGCGCGATATAGCCGTGCTGACGCGCTGGGCGATGACGGTGCCGGGCTTCGCCGAGCTGTTCGGCGCGACCGAGTATGTGATGCCGCCCACCAACAAGCAGGAGCAGGAGCGCCGCTGGGGAACGGACAACTGCATGCTTGTGACGAATAAATATCAGTATGACGGGACGCTCGGCGGGAAGAGCGGCTGGACGCACGAGGCCGGCTACACAATGGTCGAGGCCGTCCGGCGCGGCGAGCTCACGCTGCTGTGCGTCGTGCTGGGCTGCGACAAAAAATACGATAAATTTTCCGACAGCATCGCGCTGCTCGATTACTGCTTTGACAATTTTGTCCCGGTGACGCTGTCCGCCGGGGATCTGGAGATGCCCTCGGCACCGGTCTTTTACGCCGAAGGCGCGCCCTCGGTGGGTCTTGCGCCGCTGGCGCCGCCCGAGGGGGGCTGCGCGTTTTTACTGCACCGCGCGCTCGCGCCTGACGATGTTCAGGCCGCGTTCGACATGCCGGACGCTTATTATACCGAGCGGCCCTTTCCGGCGACGATGACGCTCGCGCTGCGCGACGAGCTCGCGGCGGGCGGCTGTATGTACACGCAGCTCGGGCAATACGCCGTCGGCATCGACAACGCCGCCGTGGAGCGCCTGCTGAACGCGAACGCGAAGGAATTTGTGGACCGCCCCGACGGGCTGCGCACGGCCACGCGCGTGCTGATGGCGCTGGCCGGGATCGTCTTGGCCTTGGCGGCGCTGGCCGCCGTAACCCTGCTGCTGGCTTTGGGAATGCAGGCG
>CANRZX010000048.1 GCA_947644575.1 uncultured Clostridia bacterium
GCGCGGCGCTCCAGCAGATACTCCTTGTACCGGATCACAATTCCTTTTGCGATACTGGTTCTATTCGCGGAAGCCCAAGCAAAAAAGCTCCGGATTGCACGCTCGTATTTCCGAACCGTCGCCGGCGCGCGTTCCGATTCCTGTAGATGCTCCAAATATCCCCACAAATCCCTCTCCCGCAGCTTTATTATAGCTACCGTAAGGCGGTAATCAATCACCATATTATGATCTATCGCGCATCTGAGCAGGAAAAGCAGTCTATGTCCTGCGTTTCTTTTATGGTCGGCAAAACTATGAAAAATTGATCTGAACAAATCCTATTTATAGCGGCAGGGTTTTCACAACCCCGCCACTTTTTGTATTGGGGGGTGAATCTACGCAAGCCAATGCTTATGTACGGTGAAGAAGCAAGCAGCCGAAAACAAGAGATAGACCGCCGGCACCACGCTATTTCGAGCCAAAAAAACCAAAGACCAAAAGACAAGCATTGTGGAAATGTGCATAACTGGCTTATGGAATCATGGATAACTCTATTCACAGCACATGGAAAAGCTAAAGCACAGCTTTCCCACGTCTTGCAAACAGAATTACCCACAATTCTATAAAACAGCCATTATACACGTTCCTACAATGCCGACTGCTACGGAATCCCTCTCATTCCTCTCAATATATTTTACAAAAAAGCTATAATCATAGAATGATTTCGTCAATATAATGTTTTTATTTCAAAAATTGGGGCAAAGTTTAGCCAAAGGGATTGACAAAATCAGCGTTGCAGTTCATAATATAATTTATGTTATATAACGCAAATTATCAATCGGGAGGAAAAGCTATGCCGCCAAAACCTAAAATCACAAGAGATATGGTTATTGACGCTGCATTTAAGGTTGCCCGCAAAACTGGCGCGGAAAACGTCAATGCACGGACAGTATCAAAGGAGCTAAACTGTTCCACACAGCCCGTTATGTATCATTTTACAACGATTGAAGAATTAAGAAAAGCTGCTTACAAAAAAACAGCTGACTACCATACAGAATATTTGATGAACATTCCAGAAGCACAGGAAGACATCATGCTTGGAATCGGGGTGAATTATATCCGCTTTGCGGTTGAAGAGCCGTATTTGTTCCGCTTTCTATTTCAATCCGGATCTGCTGTTGAAAACAGCTTGTTTGAAATGATAAATTCTGAGGAACTTATACCTGTTCTTTCTGCCATGCAGAAAGAAATGGATATGAATATTAAGCAGACAAAAGAGGTTTTCATAACACTTGCGATGTTTGTTCATGGATATGCCAGTATCATAGCCAACAATTCATTGGAGTATGATGAAAAACTTATAGAAAAGCATTTGGAACGGGTATATACAGGTGCAATATTAGCGATACAGGAGGAAATGAAATGAAAAAGTTATATGAAAAAAATGAACAGGCTTTTGCGATTGTATGGATCGTGGTTTATTGTGTTCTGCAATCTTTAGCATATCCGTTAAACGAGAAAATAGGGATTGAATACTCTGCAAACGCTATTTTTTGTATCTTGCAGACCATTATTCTTTTTTCCTTTATCCGAAAAAACAAACTGCAAAAACGGTATGGGCTTTGTAAATCACCTGTTCCCGCCCGTCGGTTCCTTTACTATGTGCCGCTTATTATCTTAGCAACGGGAAATCTTTGGAATGGTGTTGCTGTCAATTATTCACTATCGGGAGCGGTTTGTCGTATTGCGTGTATGCTTTGCGTTGGATTTTTGGAGGAAGTGATTTTCAGAGGTTTTCTTTTCAAGGCAATGGAAAAGGACGGTATAAAATCCGCAATTATCGTTTCGAGCGTGACTTTTGGCATAGGACATTTAGTAAATTTGTTTAATGGCAGTGGTATGGACTTGGTAAACAATTTGTGCCAGATTTGCTTTGCGATTGCAATAGGCTTTTTGCTTGTAACGATTTTCTACCGTGGCGGAAGTTTGTTCCCCTGCATTATGGTTCATTCCGCTATTAACACTCTTAGTACCTTTTCAAATAAAACAGGGGTTACAGCGGAAAAGCACATTATTCATGCTTTAGTTTTAATATTTATAACCGTTGCCTATAACTTAGTCCTTACAAAAACGCTTCCGAAAAACCAACTGGCAAATAAGAATGAAACGAGGGATAAATGACATGACAAATGTGATTTCAGAATGGGGGTGCTGCCCTGTCTGCGGAAATAAGATAGTGTCTTTCTGTCCGGAAAATCGGGGATAGGGGCATTATCTTTCCCCCCATTTTACGCAAGAAGCCGAAGGAAACGCCGCCTGCGCAACGCACTCGCCCAACGCACCGGAACCGGCGTCCCGCGCAAAAACAGATACGTTTCCGCTCCACTGGTTTGCAACCGCTAAATAATTTTCGTCCGGGCTCAAATCAAAGCTTCGAGGGCCTTTGCCCCTACAGGGATAACTTCCCACAGCCAAAAGCCGGCCGCCATCCTCCAGCACCCGGAAACAGACGATCCGATCTGTCCCTCGCACCGAAACATAAAGGAATCCGCCCTCGCTGGTGATATGAATATCGGCCGCCAGCGCGCCGGCGGCGCAATCTTTTTCAAAAAGGGGGTATTCTCCTGCGGGGGTTAAAATCGAAGCCGCAGAATCGTATCGATAAACCAGCAGCAGACTGCCCAGCTCGGTCACAAGATAGAGCCACTTCCCGTTGGGGTGAAACAGGAAATGCCGTGGGCCCTGCCCGGGGCTTGTCTGCACCCAGGGCTGCGCGGCGTGTGCGTTCAGCGCGCCATTTTCCTGTACGTCATACTGATAGAGACGGTCGGTTCCCAGATCTGCCGCGAACAGATGTCTGCCGTTTGGCGATGGGACGGCTGAGTGGATGTGAGGCGCCTCCTGACGCTCTGTGTTGACGCCGCCGCCCTCATATTTCAAAAAACAAACCGTCTCCCCGTCCTCTGCCCGCATCCCCGTCAAACAGCCGCCGATATAACCGGAAGCGTATAAAGTTTCCCCGCACCGGACAAGATGGCAGAGCCCCGCGCCCGGAATGATGTACCGGTTACCCTCGCCTCCTGTTAAAGGATACCTCGAAATTGCGGCGCTGTCCCCGGTTTCCTCCACAGCGTAAAGGAATTCTTTTTCTGCAAGAATATAGGAAGGGTTCACCGCCGGGCCATAGCCCCCCGTTTCCTTCAACGTTTCCCCGTCAAACTCCATCCTTTTGATTCCTGTTCCGGGCCGGTTTTCGGTATAACCGGAAGCATATAAAATGTTCTTCATCACAAGACCTCCTTTGCCGCCGCGGAAATGCAAGGAAAGCCCGCGGGCGTTTTTCGATTTTGATTCAGGTTTTGTTCGGAAAGCCTGTTTCAGCACGCGGAGCAGTCGGACGATTGTCAATCATTTTTTAGGCAGCGCTCATTACCCCCACCCCCCCGCTGGTGGAGGGGTTCTTTTGTTTCGTGCTGAGCTTCCTCGTTTTTGCAGGAGCCGTCCGTTTCCTCTCCGTCCGGTTTGGAGGGCTCATGATTTGTTGCATCCCACTTGCCCTGGAAAGTCATTTCCCGGTATTTATGGGGAGTGACGCCGGTTTCTTTTTTGAAAATCCTTGTAAAATGGCTCTGGGAGGAAAACGAGAACAGCTCCCCGATTTCCACGATGGACAGTCGGGAGTATTGCAGCAGGTTTTTCGCGTGTTCAATTTTCTGCTGCAAAATATATTCGCTCAGACTGACACCCAGCTCGCTTTTGAACTGCTTGGAAAGATGGCATTCACAGACCTTCACATGCTCGCTCACCTCCGCGACAGAAATACGCTCTCCGAGATGGGCGTAGATATAGTCCATGCATTGCCGGACAGTCTTGGAATAGGTTTTGTGGCCGAGGATTTCTTTCATTTCCTGACACATCTGCATACACATTTCCGCGTGAAGGGCGGCAATAGCGTCTTCCGTATCCAGAAGATCTGCCTTCTGATTGTAATATCTGATTAAGCCAAGAGCATGATGATGTCCCATCCCCTTTTGGATACAGTAGCGGGCCGCCAGCGTGGCTGTTCCGTAAAAATGATACTTCGCATTCCGCACAGCATCCCGCGACAGTACATGGAACCCCGCTTCCGCTGAAATGTAGAACGGCTCATCGCGCAGGTTTTCCTCCAAAAACTCGACGTTTCCGTTAGAAAGCTCGTTGAAAAAAAACATTTCTTTCTCGTAAGGGATCAGGAGCGTAAGATTTGGACCGTTTGGATAAGAAAAATAGATGCTGGCATGCTTCCTGTCCATCAAGAATCTCTCCCTTTCTTCCATTACGGTATTTCCTTCATGGGACGCCGCATCGGGGCCGAATGCCGTTGTCTTTCGTAACTGTCCGTGTACAAATCGTTTCTGTCATCCTGCCTTTCCTGCAGACTCCCGTTGATTTTGATTATACAGACAGCTTTTGCATTTGTCCAGACCCGGTTTTCCGCCGGTCAAATGTTTGCCCCCCATTTTGCCGCGCGCCATCAAAAATGAGAATATCTGGTTTTTCACAAAAAAGCCGCGGCCTGATCGCATGGGAAAATACGCAGCGGAGTCATACGGCATACGGATCAAAAATTTCTGCCCGTTTCGCACATTCTTGGAATTTTATATCAAAATACACAAAATTTTTTACGTTCGTAATGAAATTGTGCAAAAAATGCAAACATCGTGATATATTTTTTTCGGCCTCTGATTTATAGTAAGGGTACACCAAACTTGGAAAGGGGTATGTAATTTATGAGAAAGTTCACAAAATTCATCAGTGTTCTCTGCCTGTTGGCAATGCTGCTGACGCTTGCCGGGTGCAGCGGCACCACCGGCGGCGCGGCCGCGCCCAGTGGCAGCACGCCTGCGGGCAGCACTCCCGCGAATGATGCGCCCGACGGCGACGCTTCCGACGGAGCGCAGGACGTCAACGTCCTCACTTGGTCGAACGAGGCTACGGTTCTGTTTCTGAAGGGGATCGCGGAGGATTTCCACGCCGCGCATCCGGAATATAACCTTGTCGTGACCGAGGTTCCCTCCGCCGAGATTGATTCCGTCATCCAGACCCGGATCATCGCCGGCGATGTGGACGTGGTGTCTTTCCAGACCTTCTCCCGCCCGCAGGAGGATTGGAACGCGGATTCCACCGACAAGCCCGCCTGGCAGGATTACATTGACCAAGGGCTTCTCACAGACCTGACCGATCAGGAGTTCCTGAAAAACTATAATGTCGATACCCTGATGGGCAACGCCTATAAGGGTAAGCTCTACTCCCTGACCATCGGCACCGTCGGCTACGGCGGCATGTTCTACAACAAATCCATCTTTAAGGAGCTGAACCTTGAGGTTCCCAACACATGGGACGAGCTGATGGACATCTGCGAAACCGTTCAAAAAGACGGTCGGTATTCCGTTGTGTCAGTAGGCGCCGGCGACCAGTGGCCCCTGAACATTTTTGCAAACGCCATCATCAGCGCCAACTACGGCGATGGCACCAAAGAGTTTGGCCAGAAGCTTCTCACCGGTGAGATCAGCCATACCGACCCCGAGGTCATGCTGGTGTACAATTGCATGGAGCAGATTGCGGGTTATCTGGAGGAGGGCGTGCTTGGCATCTCCTACTCCGACGCGCCCGGCCGCTTTGCCCTTGGCAATATGGCAATGTACATCGACGGAACCTGGTCCTGGGCCGATATCGACAAGGCCGGGCCTGACTTTGAGTATGGTTACTTCGCCTGCCCGCCTGTAGAGGCCCGCAGCGACGGTCTTGTCCCGCAGGACGCGATTAAGTATGACTTGAGCTTCGCCGTTCCCACAAACGCGCCCAACAGCCCGGGTGCGCTGGCGTTCCTTGACTATGTCTCGCAGAAGGACGTTTACACCGAGTTCATCAACGCCATCGGCTTTACGCCCACCCAGAACGACATCCAGATGGAAAACGCCTTCCTGAACAGCATGGCGAACATCCTTCAGAAACCCACTGTAAACTCTGAAATGTTCATCTATGGCCCCAAGGGCGTGGGCGAATACGGCGCGAACCAGTTCACCTTCTTCTACCTGAAGCCGCTGGGCGGTGAATTTGATGCCCAAGGCTTTGCGCAGATGGTGGAAGAGGACTTTGACGCCGCCCGCAAAGCGCTGGGATCCATGAATTAACCGCACACAGCCCTGCCCGGGCAGTCAGGCAGGAAACGGCGTCGGGCCCCATCCCCTTGTGGGGTAGGGACCCGACTGCCTGTTTCCCGTTTCACGCCGGGCCAAAACGGAACCGATCCTCCAGTTTCATGGGAAGGAAGGTAAGAATATGAACATTCAAAAAACCGCTGCATCCCCGGGCAGGATGCTGAACCAGAAGAAACATCCACTGCGCCTGTTCCCTCTTTGGATCGTACTGCTGTGCATGCTGCCCGGGGTTCTGCACTACTGCATCTTCCGCCTTTATCCTTCGATGATGACGGCTTACTATTCCTTTACCGACATTTCGGGCGTGCCGGGCACCACATGGAAATTTATCGGGCTTGCAAACTACAAGGAATTTTTTATTTTACAGAACCCGCGCGACCTGAAGGCCGCCCTGCTGCGCACGGCGGCGTATGCGTTTTTTGTCACCATCATTCAGAACAGCATTGCGCTGCTGCTTTCTGTGATCGTGAATTCCGCCTTTTTGAAGGGCAGGAATTTTGCGCGTGGCGTTTATTTTATGCCGGTGATTTTAGGCGCCGCCGTGGTGGCCACCATCTGGAAGGCGATCTTCTCCACGCCCACCGGCCCGATCTATCTCTTCATGCAAAACGTTCTCCATATTGCCAACCCGCCCGCCATCCTTTCCAGCCGGGTGTACGCCTTCCCGGCGGTGATCGCGGCGCAGATCTGGCAGAACATGGGGTACTCTATGGTGATTTTCATCGCCGCGCTGCAGGGCATCGACGGCACGCTTTATGAATCCGCCTCGATCGACGGCGCGAGCAACTGGAAAATGTTCTCGAAGATCACGCTTCCCCTGATTTGGTCCGCCATTTCCATCAATACGCTGCTTGCCATCATCGGCTCCCTGCAGTCCTACGAGCTGATCATGACGATCACCCGCGGCAACTTCAATACCTCCACCCTAGGCATGATGGCCTTTGCCACCGCGTTTGGCGGAGGCGGCGGAACCGCTTCGGGCGCTGTAGTCAACGGGCTGCGGCAGGGCTACGCGGCGGCGGAATCGATGGTTTTGTTCGCGGGAGTTCTGGTCGTAACGATCATCTCCCAGATCCTGATGAAGAGAGCGGAAGTGGAACGGTAATGGGAAAGAATGTAAGTCCACCCATTAAAGTGCTGTGCTATATCCTTATCGTTTTTTTCCTGTTTATTTATCTTTTCCCGTTGTTTTATATTGTCAACACCTCTTTGAAATCGTCACAAGACTATCTGCTTTACCCCACGTCGCTCACCACCTCTCCGCAATTCAGCAACTTTGTGACAGCGTGGAAGAAGGCAAACTTCGGGACATACGTTTGGAACTCTGTCCTTTATACGCTGGTCTGTACGCTGGCCTCACTGTTCATGTCGGCGGCAATCGCGTTTCCCATCTCCCGCAAGTATGTGCCCGCCTCCCGTTTTCTGCACTTCCTGTTCCTGTGCGGGCTGTTTCTGCCGAGCGGCATGATCCCAACCTTTCAGCTGATTTTAGGCTCGGGACTGTACAATACAAAAATCGGCTACATGCTGGTGATGACCGGCGTAAACGCCACATCCGTCTTTTTCTTTACGGGATACTTCCGGGATATTCCCAAGGATTTAGATGAGGCAGCGACCATAGACGGGTGCGGCTATCTGCGGTACCTTGTCCAAATGGTGATCCCGCTATCAAAGCCCGCCATCATTTCTATGGGGATGCTTACCATGATCGGCGTCTGGAACGACATTGTAAGCTCCACGATCTATCTTACATCTGAATCGAACTACAACATCACACGGGGAATGTTCGTCTTTCAGGGGCAGTATTCCAACGACTGGACCCTGACGGCGGCGGCTCTGCTGATTGTTGCCGCACCGCTGATTTTGGTCTACCTGTTTGGGCAGAAGTACATTATTGACGGTGTAATGACAAGCGCCGTGAAAGGCTGACGGCCGCGGGCCATTACGCGGGCTGTCCCAAATGTACGGTATCCTTCCGCTCTCAGGATCGCAGCGTTCTTTCTCTGCGATCCTGAGAGTATTTTGGCGTATACCGTAGCCGCGGACAAAATGGCCTTGAAAATCCGAGACATATATTTATTGAAATACCGATTGATAAAGAGAGGAAACATATGCATCAGACAGCAGTTATTACAGGCGCCAGCCATAACATCGGCCAGGGGGTCGCCATTGTGCTGGCCGAACACGGGTATGATCTTGCGATTACATACCGAAGCAACAAAGAAGGGGCGCGCGACACCGAACGTGCCGTAAAAGCGCTGGGCCGCAAATGCTTTGTTTACCGTCCTTCTCTTGAGCGCGCACAGGCGCCGCAGGAGCTGATGCAACAGGCGCACAGAGATTTGGGGCAGATTGACCTGCTGGTGTGCAACGCCGCAAACCCCGGGTTTCGATGCTCCATCCTGACGGTCACCCCCGAAATGGTGGATGCGATCTATGCCTCCAACTATCGGAACTATATCGCCTGTGCCGGAGCCGCCGCACGGTATATGGTGGCGGACGGAATTGCGGGAAACATTATTTTCATCACCTCTACCAGAGCCGAGCGGGCGTATGTGGACGATTATCTTTACGGCAGCCTAAAAGCCGCCATCCGACGCGCCGCGGAATCCATCGCGCTGGATCTTTCCTCATATAACATCCGGGTGAACTGTGTGGCTCCCGGGGCGGTATGGCCGGTCGTTCCCGGCAAGAAAGAACACGCAGATTCCCCGTTTGTGTCCGAATCCATCCCTCTCCATCGTGTGGGTACGCCCCGGGAAATCGGCGAGGCAGTTGCCTATGTGGCCAGCGACAAGGCAGCCTATATGACCGGCACGACCATCCGTTTGGACGGCGGCCTGATCCTGCCCGGAATGATGGAGGGCCGCGAGAACATCCCATGGGTGCGGGAGGAATGGAAAAAAGAGGTTTACGCCGAGGCGATGGCGATGCTGAAAGAGGAAAATGAATCCCCGCAGGCTTGCCCACACGTACAGGCAAAGCAGCCATAATTCCCCTGTAAAAACTGAAAGGAGAACAATATGATTACAATCAGAGACATCCGCGCGGTCTGCACCGCGCCGGACGGCATCGCGCTTGTGGTGGTAAAGGTGGAAACCAGCGAGCCCGGCCTGTACGGCCTCGGCTGCGCTACCTACACCCAGCGCTGGATCACGGTGGCGAATGCGGTGGAGCATTACACGAAGCCGCTGCTTGTGGGCAAGGACGTATCCCAGATCGAGGACATCTGGCAGATGGCAATGGCAAGCCCCTATTGGCGAAACGGCCCCATCCTGAACAACGCGCTCTCCGGCGTGGACATGGCGCTGTGGGACATCAAGGGCAAGCTGGCCCAAATGCCCCTGTACGAGCTTTTGGGCGGAAAGGTACGGGAGGCGGCAGCGGTGTACCGCCATGCCGGCGGATTTTCCACGCAGGATCCCCGCTACGGAAAAATGACGCCGGACGAAATGTTGGACGAACAGATCGAGCAGTATCTGGAGGCAGGCACCCGCTATATCCGCATTCAGAAGGGCCGGTACGGCGGCGTGCAGGATCTGGAGGCCGTCAAGCCGGAAGGAGCCTGCCCCGGAGAATACTATGATCCCCATCAATATATGCGGGAAACCGTGGAATCCATCGCGCATGTGCGGGAAAAGTACGGCAACCGCTTTGAAATCCTCCATGACGTCCATGAGCGGTTAGAGCCGATCGACGCAGTACGCCTTGCAAAGGATCTGGAGCCGTACCGGCTGTTCTACTTGGAGGACTGTCTCGCGCCGGAGCAGGCGGATTGGTTCCGGACGATCCGCAGTCAAACCGCCACGCCCCTTGCGATGGGCGAGCTCTTTAACAATCCTGCGGAGTGGATAGATCTGATCCGCGACCGGCTGATTGATTTTATCCGCGTGCACATCAGCCAGATCGGCGGCCTGACGCCCGCCAAAAAGCTTCAGGTGCTGTGCGAAGCGTTTGGCGTGCGCACCGCGTGGCACGGTCCGGGGGATGTTTCGCCCATCGGGCACGCGGTAAACGTCCATCTGGATCTGTCCTCCTGGAATTTCGGCATTCAGGAATGGCAGGGGCTTGGGCAGGGCTGCCTGGATGTGTTCCCCGGCTGCCCGGAACTGAAAAACGGCTATGTCTATGTCAGCGACCGCCCCGGCATCGGGGTAGATCTGGACGAAAAAGCGGCGGCGGCCTTCCCCTGCGACCCCGCGCTTCCCAGATGGACCAACGCCAGGAGGCCGGACGGCACCTTTGCCCGTCCCTGAGGGGACACAGCATTTCCAAAAAAGGATGATATCATGCATAAAATTCATTTTTCCGGTGCCGACGGGACTTTTTCCATGGACGGCGCTGAAAACTACAGCGGGCTTTACCTGCCGATTGCCGGGAACTCCGGTCTCAAAGGCGCTGTAACGCCCAATTTCGGCGGAGACAGCAAGATCGATCAGGAGGCCTTTTTGCTCGAACCCGTCACCATCGAAGCCCTGTATAACGCCTGTTCCACCCGAAACTTCTGGTGCCGCACAGACGATGGAGGATGCTGGTCCGCCACGGGTGTTTCCGCCGAAGCCGAATATCAGAAATTCACTCCGGCGCAGGACGCGAGCACCCTGAAAGCCGGTTTTATGTGGCAGACGGTTCGGCGGTCCTCCCATACTTACCGGCTGGAATCGGAGGTGACTGCGTTTGTGCCGGTGGACGACACCGTAGAAATCCTGCGGGTGTGCATCCGCAATACGGCACAGACGGCGCAGACTGTTACGCCCATCGCCGCCGTACCGCTTTACGGCCGGAGCGCCGACAATATCCGGGACCACCGAAGCGTAACCTCGATGCTGCACCGCATCCGCACCACCGAGCATGGCGTGCTTGTAAAGCCCACCATGTCCTTTGACGAAAAAGGCCACCGGGAAAACCGCCGCATCTACTATGCGCTGGGCTGCACCGGCGGGGGCGAAGGTCCAGCCTTCTTTTACCCAACAGTAGACGCGTTTATCGGCGAGGGCGGCAGCTTTTTGCACCCGCGTGCCGTCTATGAGGGCGCCGAGGGCATTTTGCCGGGCACTTCCATTGACGGCCGCGAGGCTATGGGTGGTCTGGTGTTTTCCAAGATCACCCTATTCCCCGGTCAAAGCGCCGAATATCTTTTGCTGCTGGGCATCTCAAACGAGGAGGGAGAGCCGGAGCGCGTTTTTTCCGCCTACGGTTCCTCCCAAAAGGCGGAGGCCGCGCTCGCGGCTGTCCGGGATTATTGGCAGCGGAAAGTAAACGTCCGCTATCACACCGGCAGCGAGGACTTTGACCGGCTGATGCGCTGGGTGAGCTTCCAGCCGATCCTGCGCCGCATCTACGGGTGCTCTTTCCTGCCGCACCACGACTATGGCCGGGGCGGGCGGGGCTGGCGCGACCTCTGGCAGGACTGCCTCTCCCTCTTGCTGATGGACCCGGACGGCGTCGGCGGGATGATCCGCGCCAACTTCGGCGGCGTGCGCATCGACGGAACCAACGCGACCATCATCGGCGACGGCGACGGCAACTTCATTGCGGACCGCAACGGCATTGCCCGTGTGTGGATGGATCATGCCCTGTGGCCGCTCATGACGGTAAAGCTATATATCCATCAAACCGGGGACATCGGCATCCTCAATGTTCCCGCCCCCTACTTCAAGGATGCTCAAACCGTCCGGGGCACGGAAACCTACCCCATGTGGCGCGACGACGCGGGCAGCTGGCAGCAAACCGATACCGGCGAGGTCTATCAGGGCACCATCTTAGAGCACTTGCTGATCCAGCAGCTTGCGGCGTTTTACGAAGTGGGCGCGCATAACATCTGCCGTTTGCGGGGTGCAGACTGGAACGACGCGCTTGATATGGCATCCGAAAACGGCGAAAGCGTCGCCTTCACCTGCGCCTATGCCGGAAACCTGCGCGACCTCGCGCTGCTGCTCCGGCAACTGTCCCAGACGGCCGGACAGGAAAACGCCGTTTTGCTTGAGGAAACCCGGACGCTTCTTGCAAGCGGCCGCAGTCTCTATGAAAGCGCGGAGCAGAAAACCGCCCTGCTGCATACCTACGCGCGGCAGTGCGCGCACAGCGTAAGCGGGCGCGCCATTTCGGTGCCGCTTGCCGCATTGGCGGACGATCTGGATAGCAAGTCCACATGGCTGATGGGGCATCTGCGCCGTCAGGAGTGGATCGACGGCGGCGAGGGCGAGGGCTGGTTCAACAGCTATTACGACAACCACAGCCGTCCTGTGGAGGGCTTTTTTACAAGCGGCGTGCGCATGATGCTGACCGGCCAGGAATTTGCCATCATGAGCGGAACCGCGAGCGACACGCAGGTGCAAAGCATCACCCGCAGCGCGGACCATTACCTTTACCGCAGCCAGCTCGGCGGCTACCGGCTGAACACCGATTTTAAGGAACTGAAATTTGATATGGGGCGCATGTTCGGCTTTGCCTACGGCGAAAAAGAAAACGGCGCGGTGTTTTCCCACATGGCCGTGATGTACGCAAACGCCCTCTATCGCCGGGGCTTCGCGCGGGAGGGGTACAAAGCGTTGCAGTCACTGGCCGACGCCTCGCCGTGCTTTGAGCGCAGCAAAATGTACCCCGGTATCCCGGAATATTTTAACCGGGACGGGCGCGGGGCATACTGCTATCTCACCGGTGCCGCAAGCTGGTATATGCTCACCGTGATTACCGAGGTGTTTGGCGTGCGCGGCGTGTGGGGCGACCTTGCGGTGTGCCCGCGGCTTGTGCGCGAACAGTTTGACGCGCAGGGCCGCGCGTCCCTCTCGCTTTCTTTTGCCGGAAAAGACCTTTGCATCACCTTTTCCAACCCCTCCAAAAGCGACTGCGGCGATTATCATGTCAACAAGGCACTTTTGAAAACGCCCGCATCCCCGCAGGCGGTGGAACTGCCCATTCTGGACGGCGCGGCTCTTCTGCGCCGCTCCGAGCTTGCCCGCCTGCCGGCGCAGGGCAACTGCATCGAGATCGAACTTGCCTGCGAACCATAGGCCCGGCTGCCGCTCCGCCGCGCCCGGATGCGCCGCTCCAAGAGTCGCATCCGGACACGGTGTGCGGCCCCGGCCCATACCGTCCCCATACCATCACAAAAGGGAGGCTTTTCATGGAACACAAGGCACAGGTTTTTCAACTTCCGCAATACGGGCGGCAGGCCCCATTCGCAAGCTTTCTGCCGGGCATCGCAGGCGTCAAGGGCATTCCCCTCTGGTGCTATTATGTCAACCGCGGACAGGGTGTTGTCAGCTTTGGCACCAGCGATAAGGACCAAGCGATCATGGAATTTCTGCCCGCACACCGGGCGTATGCCTCGGTGGAGCAAACCGGCTTCCGCACGTTCCTGCGCCGCGACGGGTGCTTTGCCGAACTATTCCGGCGCGAGGAAGCCTGCGATATGTCCATTGGCATGAACACGCTGCAGATTGAGGAAACAGACCCGGAAAACGGCCTTCGCGCCGAGGTCTGCTATTTTGTTCTGCCGGAGGAGCGCCTTGGGGCGCTTGTGCGCCGGGTGAGGATCACGAACACCGGCACGCAAAGCTGCCGCATGGAAGTGCTCGACGGAATGCCGGAACTTGTCCCCTACGGAGTGGACGATGCCGCTCTCAAGCAGATGGTGCAGACAATCAAGGCTTCCATGCAGGTGGAGGACGTGGCCGCGCGCAGGCCGTATTACCGTGTGCGCGCCAGCCAGAAGGACACCGCACAGGTCAGCGAGGTCGCGGGCGGCAATTTCGCGCTTGGCTTTGCCGAGGACGGCGCGCTGTTGCCTGTCGTCGCCGATATACGCGCCGTTTTTTCGTATGACACGGCCCTGAAACGGCCCCTCGTCTTTTGGGAGCAGGGCTGCGCGGGCGTGTTAGCTCAGGAGCAGAATGCTTCCAATCTTTTTCCCGGCGCATTTTTCGTGCTGGAACGCACGCTGCAGCCCGGGGAAAGCCTACTGTTCACCGAGGTGTTCGGGCACGCAGAGAGCAAGGCATGTTTGGACGCGTTTCTCAAAGCGGCGCACAACAGCGCATACTTTGATGCAAAGCTTGCGCGGGCGCGCGCCCTGACGGACCGCCTTACCGACTGCATCGAGACTTCTACAGGCAACGGAACGTTCGACGCCTACAGCCGCTATACCTATATGGACAATGTGCTGCGCGGCGGGCAGCCGGTTTTGCTGGGAAAGGACAAGGTCTTTTCGGTCTACTCCCGCCGGCATGGCGATCTGGAGCGCGACTACAACTATTTCTCCATGCTGCCGGAATTTTACACACAGGGCAACGGAAGCTTCCGCGACGTCGTTCAAAACCGGCGCAGCGATACGTTTTTCTCGCCCTTTGTGGGCCGCGAAAGCCTTCACGCGTTTTACAGCCTGATCCAGTTGGACGGCTATAACCCTCTCAGTGTGGAGATGAAAACCTGCTCCCTGCCTGCCGGCAAAGCCGCAGAGCTTTTGCAGCCGTTTGGTGATGATGCATATGCGGCGCTGCGGAAATTGCTGGATGCGCCCTTCACTCCGGGACAGCTTTATGCGGCGCTGCTGGAGCATATGGACAACACGCCGACCGAAAGACTGTTTGGACAGATCATGGGGGCGTCCCAAACGAAGTTAAACGCCAGCTTCGGCGAGGGCTACTGGACCGACCACTGGACGTATAATCTGGATTTAATCGAAGAATATTTAGCCGTGTTCCCAGAGCAGGAACGCGACCTTCTGTACGAACCGGCCTATCCGTACTTTATTTCACAGGTTTGCGTTGCGCCGCGCGCCAAGCGCTATGCCGAAACCGCAAACGGTGTGCGCCAGTATAACGCGCTCGATGAAAGCACCCGGCGAACGCCGGAAGAGCCCTATCTGTGTGATGCCGACGGCAGGCCCGTGCGCGACACGCTGTTTTGCAAACTGACGCTTTTATGCGCCGTGAAATTTGCCTCGCTCGATCCCTATGGCATGGGCCTTGAGATGGAGGGCGGCAAACCCGGCTGGTACGACGCGCTCAACGGTCTACCCGCCTTGCTCGGCTCCTCGGTGTGCGAAACCTGCGAATTGGCCCGTATGCTGGACTATGTCATTGACGCTTTAAATCGGAACCCCGGCGAGATCGCGCTACTGACGGAAGTGGCCGCACTGCTCGAAGCGCTGTGCAGCGCCAACGTAGCGTACCGCGAGGAAATTCAAACGCAAAAGAGCTTCTGGCATTTTGGAACGAGATCAACGACATCAAAGAGGCGTATCGCACCAAGACCTATGTGGGCGTGAGCGGCAGTCGTGTGACTTACACGGCCGAAGCACTGGCCGAACGGCTGGCCGCGCTGTCCGAAACCGTACATCGGGGCATTAAAAAATCGCTGGAAACCGGCGTAGCCGAAGCAGCGCCAGACACACGGGTCTGCCCCGCCTATTTTGCTTACGAGGTTTCTGAATATAGCAAAGACGCAGACGGCATCCATCCAAAGCGTTTTTCCGTCACCCGGCTTCCCGCGTTTCTGGAGGGCCCCATGCGCTGGCTGAAGCTCGACGCCCCTATAGCGGAAAAGCGTGCGCAGTATGCGCATATCCGTGCAGGCGAGCTGTACGACAAGCCGCTCGGGATGTACCGCGTCAACGCGTCGCTGCAGAATTTTCCCTTTGAACTCGGCCGGGCGCGCACCTTTACGCCGGGTTGGCTGGAAAACGCCTCCATCTGGCTGCACATGGAATATAAGTATCTGCTCGAACTGCTGCGCAGCGGCCTATATGCGGAGTTTTTTGCGGATTTCCATGCTGCCTGCATCCCCTTTCTCGATCCAAAGGTCTACGGGCGCAGTACGCTGGAAAACTCCTCTTTCCTCGCAAGCAGCGTAAACCCCGACAAAAGTGTCCACGGCAGAGGGTTTGTGGCGCGCCTGAGCGGCTCTACCGCGGAATTCCTCAGCATCTGGCGCCTCATGTTCTTCGGCAGCCATCCGTTTGAGGTGGAATCTGGTGCGCTCGTCTG
>CANRZX010000049.1 GCA_947644575.1 uncultured Clostridia bacterium
AGCGCCGCGCCGTACCACACCGCCAGCGCGGCCGGAACCAGCGCGGACACGGCCACGCCCAGCCGCAGCAGGGCGCGCCGCCGCGTGTTGGCATTGCGCCTTTTATGTACGAACGCCATCGCCGTTACTCCACCCGAAAGCGATAAATTGTCGTTTGATGATAGGTTTCGCCCGGGCGCAGCACGACGGATGGGAATTCCGGATGGGACGGCGCGCAGGGGAAATGTTGCGTCTCAAGGCAAAAGCCCTGATACTGACCAAACGCGGCGGGCGCTCCGGGGGCGGCGCTTTTCGCGAGGAAATTGCCCGTGTAAAGCTGCACGCCGGGCTGCGTGGTGTAGACTTCCATCGTGATGCCCGTCCTTTCGGCGCGCGCACGCGCGGCAAGGGCCAGCTCGCCCGGCTCCTTGTCCAGCACAAAGTTGTGGTCGTAGCCCTCGCACATCGTCAGCTGATCGTAGTCCGCGCGGATGTCCCGCCCTATGGGCTTTTCGGCCGTGAAATCCATCGGCGTGCCCGCCACGGGCAGGATGCGCCCGGTGGGACACGTTTCGGCGTTGCCCTCGGTGAAGGACGGCGCGTTCAGCCAGAGCGTCTGCTCCAGCACGCTGCCGCTGAAGCGCCCCTCCAAATTAAAATAGCTGTGGTTCGTCAGGTTGACGAGCGTCGGCGCGTCGGTCTCGGCCGTGTAGTCCATCACGAGCGCGTTGTCGTCCGTGAGCGTGTAGGTGACGGCGACGTCCACCCGGCCGGGGAAGCCGTCGTCGCCGTCCGGGCTGCTCCCCTTCAGCACCAAGCTGCCGTTTACAAGGCTGCCCTTGTATACCATCCCGCCGAACGTCCCGTGCAGATGGTTCCTGCCGTCGTTGGCCGGCAGGGAGTAGGTCTTTCCGTCCAGCGTGAAGCGCGCGCCCTCGATGCGGTTCGCGCAGCGGCCGACAAACGCGCCCATCGACACGGTATCCCGCTCGTACTGTTCCAAAGAATCATAGCCCAGCACGACGCTGCGCGGCCCGCCCGTGCGGTCGGGCACCTCGACGTCCGCAATGACGCATCCGTATTCCAGCGCCGTCACGCGCATGCCGTTCGCGTTTTCAAGAACATACTGGTATACCTCCCGCCCATCCTGCGTGCGGCCGTAGTATTTGCTGGTGATAGACATTTTTGACCTCCTTTATCTCCCTTTATGCAGATGAGAATCCGCGTTCATAGCGCCGCGATTGCGTCCCGCAGCCTTTGCGCCGCGATTTTGGTTTTCTCCGCGTCGCCGAAGCCCGTCAGGCGGAAGTAGCCCTCGCCCTCGGCGCCGAAGCCCACGCCCGGCGTGCCGACCACGCCTGCGCGCTCGAGAAGGAAATCAAAGAAATCCCAAGACTTCATGCCGCCCGGGCAGGCCATCCAGATGTAGGGGCTGTTCCTGCCGCCGCAGTACCACACGCCCGCCTCGTCGAGCGCCGCCGCGATGACGGCCGCATTCGCGCGGTAATAGTCGATGGCCTCGCCCGTGGCCCGCCGCCCCTCGTCGGTGAACACCGCCGCCGCCGCGCGCTGCACAATGTACGGCACGCCGTTGTACTTCGTCGTCTGGCGGCGCAGCCACATGGCGTTCAGCCTCAGGCCGCCGCGCTCGAGCGCCGCCGGCACGATGGTATAGCTGCACCGCGTGCCCGTGAAGCCCGCCGTCTTGGACAGCGAGCAGAATTCAATCGCGCACGTTTTCGTGCCCTCCAGCTCAAAAATGCTGTGCGGCACGTCCGGCTCGGTGATGAAGCGCTCATACGCCGCGTCGAACAGCAGCACCGCGCCGTTTTGGTTCGCGTAGTCTACCCACGCCTGAAGCTCGGTGCGACGGTAGGCCGCCCCGGTGGGATTGTTCGGGCTGCAAATATAGATGATGTCGGCGCGCACCGACGCGTCCGGCATCGGCAGAAAGCCGTTTTCCCGCGTGGCGGCGGCATATACGATGCGCCGGCCGGCCATCACGTTCGTGTCGACGTACACGGGATACACGGGGTCGGGCACGAGCACCGTGTTGTCCACGTCGAACAGATCCAAAATATTGCCGATGTCGCTCTTCGCGCCGTCGCCCACAAAGATTTCGTTCTCCTCTAAGGAGACACCGCGCCGGGCGTACTCCTCCCGCAGCGCCGCGCGCAGAAAATCATAGCCCTGCTCGGGCCCGTAGCCGCGGAATGTGGCCTTCTCGCCCATTTCCGCGGACGCCGCACGCAGCGCGTCCACCACGGGGCGCGCCAGCGGCAGCGTCACATCGCCGATGCCCAGGCGGATGATCTCCCGCTCCGGGTGCGCCCCGGTAAAGGCGTTCACCCGTTTGGCGATGGTGGAGAACAGATAACTCTCCGCTAAATTTTTATAGTTTTCGTTGATCTTCAAACTGGCTTTCCCCTTTTCCCTCAATGTTTTATAAATAAAAGTCATGGATTTTGCTTCTTTTCTTCGCGGAGAAAAGAAGCAAAAGAACGCCGGGGGACTTTCCGCTCAGCTAAATTTTCCCGCTTTGAAGTTTCCGTGGCAAAGCGAAAAAATTTTTAACGCTTCGCTCCGACGTCCCCCGAACCCCCTGACGGCAAATCGGAACGCTTTTTCGCGGCTCGCTTAACAGTTAAGAATGACATGCGCGAGCCGTAATCGAAAAAGCTGATCTTGATTTACCCGCGCCCTGCGGGCGCGAGGGGAATTCCTGTTAAAATACTATAAAGGAAAACAATTTTACAAACCTTGCCGCTAAAGCGTCACGCTGCCGGAAAAAACCTCGACGGCCTCGCCCGTCATGAGGATCGTGTCCGCCGTCCAGCGGATTGTCAGCGTGCCGCCCAAAAGGCGCACCTCAACGTCCGTGTCCCGCGCGCACAGGCCGTTTTGGACGGCCGCCGCCACCGAGGCGCACGCGCCCGTGCCGCAGGCCAGCGTTTCGCCGCTGCCGCGCTCCCACACGCGCATGACGAGGTTCGCCGCGTCCTCGCGGCGGACGAACTCGGTGTTGACCCCCTCGGGGAACCACGGCCCGCGCTCGATCGCACCGCCGAGGCGCGGCAGGTCGACCGCGCCGGGGTTCTCCACGAAGATCACGCAGTGCGGGTTGCCCATCGAGACGCACGTCATGCGCAGCATCTCGCCGTCCGCCGTGACGGGCGCGTCAATCGCGGGCGCGTCGAAGCCTTTGAGCGGGATTTTCTCCGGTTCGAACACCGGCGCGCCCATGTCGACCGTCAAAAGGCCGGGCGATTTGCGCACAATGCGCTTTGTGCCCGCCAGCGTCTCGACGTCGGCCGCGCCACCGCGCGCGTAGCCGTGGCGGAACAGATACTCCGCTACGCAGCGCACGCCGTTGCCGCACATTTTGCCCTCGCTGCCGTCGGCGTTGAACATGCGCATTTTCGCGTCCGCCGCGTCAGAGGGGCAGATCAGGATGACGCCGTCCCCGCCGACGCCCTTGTGCCGGTCGGACAGCCGCCGCGCCAGCGCCGCCGGGTCGTTCACGGTCTGGCGGAAGCAGTCAATATAAATATAGTCGTTCCCACACCCGTGCATTTTGGTGAATTCCAGTTTTTTCATCGCTGTCTCCCCCTCTGCGTGCGCCGAACCGGGCGCCGGAACGCCGCGGAAGCATATATAGTTTATAGTATAACATATTCCCCGCAAAGAAGCTATACGAAATGTGTAAAAAACATAAAAAGGCCGTCCGGCATCTTAATACCGGACGGGCGCCTGCTGTTCTTTAACGTCTTTCGGAAAAAAATGTGACCATACAAAGTAATAACCGGGAAAAGCATTTACTCATCTTCCGGAATGGTACACCGATAGTTCTTCCATTTTTTGCTTCTTCGATAGTAGACCGCTGCAGCAACGGCAATCGCTACAAGCTCCAAAGTAACCCAAAAAGGATCAGCAGATCTATACATATCTTTTCTCTCCTTCTTGTCTTTCGGTATATCATTGCAATGATTGGATTTCATAAAAAGCAGCGCCCGGTTTTGCAGGGTGAATATGCAGAAAGGTACCGCCTCCACCTGAAAACCTGCCTGAGAAATATTTTGATGGAAACGTCTTCACTATTTGGGGAATCCCATGCATTCTGTTCCAAGAAGTGTTTTTCTTAATATTTGTACATATGAGTAGTTACATAAGGTACAGACAGTGGTTGCCCGGTCAATGTTCCAATGCCAAAAATCCCAATGATCCAGATGCTGTCTTACTTCCGTTTCAGGAACATTATATTCAACGGTATCCACCAGTGTATCGCTTCGGCAAACCGGACATACTCTATCCCGAGCCGCCGATTTTCCGCTTTCAGCAAATACGATTGTTGAGAAGATCAAAGCAAGACCGAAAACAAGCGATAGGGAAAGTAACCTTTTCATTTTCATATCCATATATTCTTCCTGTTCTCTTATCAATAAAAAAGAATTGTGGGTGAAAGTGCCGCCATGTCTTTTCCTTCGTCTGCTCAAATTCGCCGATCCTCTCTGCACTTTTATTGTAACATTTTCATCAAAAAAGTCAACATCTTCTCTTCCGAATCTCTTTTTTGCACAAAATCATGCTCTGTCTTCTGTAAAAAACCCCTAAGCACACTCCATACCATCGCAGCCATTGCAGAAAGCCTGCCGCCCAGCCGGGGCAGATCCACCATATGGGGGGCCGGCACAAATATCACGCGGTGCGGGTTGCCCATGGAAACGCACGTCATGCGCAGCCATTCTTCGTCCGCCAGCAGCGGCCCGCCCTTCGGGGCCGCTGCCGTCTTTTGCCCCGCCGGCCCCGAAACCGAGCCAAACCCGTTTTTTTACCGCTCAAAATACTGCTCGCGCTCGGCGCCCACGGAGACATAGCGGATTTTCACGCCTACGGCTTTTTCCAGATAGGCGATATAGTCCCGCGCGGCCTCGGGCAGCTCCTCCCACGAGCGGCAGCCGGAAATGTCCGTTTTCCAGCCGGGCAGGGTAATATTGACCGGCTTCGCGCGCTCGAGCGCGTCGCCGTAGGGGAACTCCTCAACGCGCTCGCCGTCGAGCTCGTACGCGACCGTCACGGGAATCTCGTTGAGGTCGTCCAAAATATCTAGCTTCGTCAGCGCCAGTTCGTCGGCGCCCTGCGCGCGGCAGCCGTAGCGGCTGGCCACCGCGTCGAAGGGACCCACGCGGCGCGGCCGTCCCGTAGCCGCGCCGTACTCGCCGCCGGCGGCGCGCAGGCGCTCGGCCTCCTCGCCGAACAGCTCGCACGTAAACGGGCCCTCGCCCACGCAGGACGAATACGCCTTCATGATGCCGATGTTGCGGTCGATCTTATGGTTCGGGATGCCCGCGCCGACAGGCGCGTACGCGCCGATCACGTTCGAGGACGAGGTATAGGGATAGATGCCGAAGTCGATGTCCCGCAGCGCGCCAAGCTGCGCCTCGAACATAATATTTTTGCCTTCCTTGGCGGCCCTGTCGAGATACAGCCCCGTATCGCAGATATAGGGCTTGAGCGCATCGCCGAATTCGCAGAGCCACGCCCACATGTCCTCCGCGCGCACGGGCGGCTTGCCGTAGACGCCCTCGATGGTCAGGTTTTTGTACGCGACGATGTCCGCGAGGCGCGCCTTTGTCGTTTCCGGCTGGAACAGATCGCCCATGCGCAGCGCCTTTTTCATGTATTTGTCGCCGTACACAGGCGCGATGCCGCGCCGGGTGGAGCCGTATTTCGCGTCGGCGAGACGGTCCTCCTCATAGCAGTCGAGCAGCTTATGATATGGCATGCAGATGACCGCGCGCTCGGAGATTTTCAGATTCTCCGGCCCGACGGCAACGCCGCCCCTGCGCAGGGCCTCGATCTCGTGGACGAGGTGCTCGAGGTCGATGACCATGCCGTTGCCCATGACATTGACCGTCGTCTCGCGCAGAATGCCGGAGGGCAGCAGGTTCAGGATGAACCGTCCCTTTTCATTGATGACGGTATGCCCGGCGTTGTTGCCGCCCTGATACCGCACCACAATGTCGTAGCGCTCGCTCAGCAGGTCCACCATGCGGCCCTTGCCCTCGTCGCCCCAGTTTACGCCCGTGATCGCTGTCAGCATTTTCTTTCTCCCTTTCTCACCAGATCTCTCTGTCCCGGAGTCGCCGCGCCGCGGCCTGTTTGTCGCTGCCGCGCCCGGGATGGGCTCCGCGTCCGCCGCGTAAACCCATACATTTTTATTATAGCACATTCCAATAAAAGAAACCAGAGGGAAATTTGAAGGTCCCTTTTAACTTTTGTAGGAGTACAATACATATTGGACAGGGAGGGCGCTTTCTTCGGCAAAGTGCTTGCATTTTCCGCGGAACGATGGTATACTATATGGGCAATCGTTCCGATGGCTGCTCCGCACGCACAGGATGGCGCGCGCTGGTAGCCTCCCATAGAAGGTTGTGATGAGCGTATGTATCAAGCATACCTCCCATGTCATAAACCGAAAGAGGTGAAATCAGATGAAAGAGGGCATCCATCCGAAGTACGAGGACGCGACGATTACGTGCGCCTGCGGCAACGTGATCCACACCCGCTCTACGAAAAAGGAAATCCACGTCGAGGTTTGCAGCAAGTGCCATCCATTCTATACGGGCAAGCAGAAGCTGGTCGATACCGGCGGACGCGTGGATCGCTTCAAGAAGCGCTTCAACATCACCGATTGATTGCGCGGATCAGAATCAGGCAAAGGGCGGTTTGCAAAAAACCGTCCTTTGTTTTATCGTAAAAGAGAGTCGAACCCGCACCGCTTTTCAGCGGCGCACCGGTTGTGCGCGCAAATCGCACAATCGGGGAGGGAGGAAACCAGCATGGACGCTTATCAGACGATCGAGGGAACGGCGATGGCCCGGATCGAGGAAAAAAAATCGGAATTCATCGCGCACGCGTCGTTTGCCGATACCGAGGAAAAGGCGCTGGATTTTCTGAACACAGTGCGCGCCGAGCACCGCACGGCGAACCATAACGTATACGCGTATATCCTGCGCGAGGGGGCGCGCATGCGCTACTCTGATGATGGCGAACCGGCCAAGACCTCCGGCCTGCCCACGCTCGAGGCCATCCGCCACGCGGGGCTGACGGACTGCATCATTGTGACGACGCGCTACTTCGGCGGCACATTGCTGGGCACAGGTGGGTTGGTGCGCGCCTATACGGCGGCGGCAAATGCGGCACTGGCGGCGGCGCGGCGCGTGACGGTGCGGCTCTGCGTGCGCGGCGTGCTACGCGTGGAATACGCTTTGTACGAGCAGGCGCAGAGGCTATTGGCCGAAGCGGATGCGCGGCCCCGTGAGCCGGAATTTTCCGACCGCGTCGCCATCCCCTTCGTACTGCTCTTAGGTAGGGAGGAGGCTCTTCTGCCCAAATTGCAGGAGCTGTGCCGCGGCAGCGCGGACGTCACCCTTTCCGCCCCTTATTTCGCGCCGTTCGGCTGAGACGGTTTTTTAGGTATAGTGTATTTTTTTTAACTAAAAGTAAAAGTTTATGAATTATAAATCCAAAAGAGGTATCCCGTGAAACAGAAATTGGACCGTTATTTTTTGCTCAACCGCACTTTCCTGCACACGCTGCTCGCGATCGCGATCCCGATCGCGCTGCAAAATATGATTAGCTTCGGCGTGTCCGTCATGGACAGCGTCATGCTCGGCAGCTTTGGGGACATCGCCATCGCGGCGGCCAACTTAGGCGGGCAGCCGTTCTTTATTCTGATGTCGTTCGGCTTCGGCCTTTCCTCGGGCGGTACGGTGCTGATCGCGCAGTATTGGGGCAAGGGCGATCTTGTCCGTATCCGCAAGGTGATGCGCATCAGTATGCAGATGGTGTTTGCGGCGTCATTTATCATCAGCGCGGTGTGCCTGTGCGCGCCGCAGGCGATCCTGCGCATCTTCACCACCGACGAGGCCATCATCCGCGCGGGCGCGGGGTATCTGTCGCTCGTTGTCTTTTCGTATATTCCGTACAGCATTTCCAATAACTATATGATGAGCCTGCGCGCCGTGGAGCAGGTGAAAATCTCGACCGTCATCTACGCCGTCAGCTTTTTTGTCAACGTGTTTTTCAACTACGCGTTTATCTTCGGCAAATTCGGCGCGCCCCGGCTTGAGGTGCGCGGCGCGGCCGTCGGCACGGTGTTCGCGCGGTGCAGTGAGCTTCTGATGGTGCTGATCTATATGTATTTTAAGGAGAATACCGTCGGCTTCCGCATCCATGACTGCCTGAAATTTGACCGCGAAATGGCGCCCAGCTTTGCCCGCCACAGCCTGCCTGTGCTGGGCAACGAGCTGCTGTGGGGCGTCGGCACGACAGCGACCAGCATTATCATCGGGCGCATCGGCAGTGTATTTGTGGCGGCCAACAGCATCGCGGGCGTGATGAACCAAATGATGTTCATCACGGTGGCGGGCATCGCCAACGCGGCGGCGGTCATCACCGGCAAGACTATCGGCGAGGGCAGTCGCGGCCGGGTGCAGCGTGTGGCCAATACGCTGCTGCTCGTCAGCGTGACAGTGGGCGTGTTCAACTGCTTTTTGGTGCTGGCCATCCGCCCATTGTTCCTGAGGCTGTACAACATTACGCCCGAGACGTACGCCGCCGCGTGGTCGATCCTCGGTGTGCTGGCCGCTTTGCAGCTGGTGATCGGGGTGGACGTGACGACGATTGGCGGCATCCTACGCGGCGGCGGAGATACCCGCAGCGCCTTTCTATACGACTGCGGGGCGCTGTGGTTCGTCAGCCTGCCGATGGGGGTGCTGGCCGGTTTGGTGCTGCATTGGCCCGTGCCGCTGGTGTATGTCTGCCTGAAGCTGGACAGCCCGATCAAGGCGCTGCTCGCGCTGCTGCGCATCCGAAGCGGAAAATGGGTGCGCAACGTGACGCTGCAGACGGCGCCCATCGTAGAGGAGCAGTGACGCTCGCTTTCCCATGCGGCGGGCGGGGGCTTTTCTGAGCCGGTTTTCGGGGAAAAGGGCGGCGAATTTGCGGCGGCGGCCGGGACACCGCTGATTTTTCCCGGAAAAAATCACAATTTCCGTGGGGGATTCTTTGTAACATTCTACAAAAAAAGGAAAATGCTGTAAATTTAGCCTGTTTTTGTGGGATTGGCCTTGACTTTTTTCGTGCCTGCACGTACAATAAGATAGCATAGTGTGGAGTTGAATGGCGCGCATGGACGAGGAGCTCAGCATACAGATTGAACAGGCACGGCAGGGGGACGAGCAGGCGCTCGCCGCGCTGATTGCGCGGCAGATGCCGCGCATCCGTGCGCTGGCCGCGAAAGCGGTGTGTCCCGGCCTCGATTTTGACGACGCGGTTCAAGAGGGCTTGATTGGGCTGTTTTCCGCGCTCGAGACCTTTGACGGGTCAAGGGGCGCGTCTTTTGCCACATATGCAGGCGTCTGTGTACAGAACGCTATTGCTTCGGCGGTGCGTTCCTCGCAGCGCAGCAAGCATGCGCCGCTTAACAATTCTGTGCCGTATACCGAGCGGGAGAGTACGCCCGGCCCGGAGGAGCTGTTTGCGCAGAGCGAGCGCTATACCCAGACGATGCGGAGCATCGGCACGCGCCTTTCCACGATGGAAAAGCAGGTGCTGGCGCTGTTTTTGGACGGCTGCGCCTACAGCGTCATTGCGAAACGCCTTGGCATCAGTGAGAAGGCGGTGGACAACGCGCTGCAGCGCGTCCGCCTGAAGCTGAAATAAGAAGTCGTATTCACAACCGTCAACGCCGTCTGGCCGGATCTTTTTTCGCCATTCTTCAGCAAATTTTTTTGAAATCCACCAAGGATTCCTGCAAAAATTTTTTTGACTGGCAAAAAATTCCTCGTCCATCCGGCATTTTCGTTTATGAATACCGCTTCTAAGGTTTTCCCGGCGCGGGTGCGCCATAAAATACATGCCCCTTGTAGCTTAAGTAAGAGCGTTGGTCCCAGATCAAAGGTGTCGGTTTGAATCCTTCCGCGGGCAAAAAATTATCCGAAATGGAGAAACCAAACATGTACGAAGACAAAACATTGGTATGCAAAGATTGCGGCAACGAGTTTGTGTTCACCGCCGGTGAGCAGGAATTCTACGCCAGCCGTGGCTTCGAGAACGAGCCGCAGCGCTGCAAGGCCTGCCGCGATGCCCGCAAGAACGCCGGCCGCGGCACCCGCGAGATGTTCACCGCTGTGTGTGCCGCTTGTGGCAAGGAAGCCCGCGTTCCCTTCAAGCCCCGCGAGGATCGTCCTGTCTATTGCAGCGACTGCTTCGCGAAGATGAAGGAAGAAGGCTAATTTTGCATTTCCGCAAACGCCCCGCCTGCGCAGGCGGGGCGTTTGTTTTTTGTGGAGGAGCATCTATCTTCGGCATACTTCTCCATCAGTGAAGCCTCCCTTTAAGGCTGCGCCGCCACCCCGGGAAGCGCGGCGCGGTGGCATACAAGCGCCCTTGTTCGGCATAAAAATGGGAACAGCAGGCCGGCTGACGACGGAGATTTTCCGAAGGCGATCTATGTGCGTCTTACGGCATCCCCTATAACTGCCGCCTCCGACGGCTGCACCGCTCTTTCCTTGAGGAATCACTGAACAAAGGGGGCCTTTGGGTGGAACGTATGGAATACCGCATGCCGGAGCCGTGCCCGGCGCTTTCGGTACGGCGGCTGACGGCGGGGGATGCGCCGGACATCGCCGCGCTCTATCGCGGGATGGGACGCGACGGCGCGTGGTGTGGAGGGGATACCGTCCGGGCCTTGCTGGAGGCGGGCGTGTGGTGGGGCGGCTTTGCCGACGGTGTGATGGCGCTGTGCGCGGCGGTTGTGCCGTCCGGCGTTTCCGTTCCACAGGTCGCCGCGATGCGCTCGGCGTTCGCGCCCGCGCCTGTCCCGCAATATTTTCTTCTGCCGCCCGCCGTATTGACAGAAAACAATGTTCCGGCAGCGCTTTGCCCGCTGCTGGCGCGGCGGCTTTGCCCGCAGGGGGTGGCGTATGCGCCCGCCTTCTGCGCGGCGCTGCCGGTCAAGGCGCCTGCGCCGCTGCTGGCGGCCTGCTTTGACGCGGGGCTGGCGGCGGTGCGCATGCGTCCGCTTGCTTCGCTGCGCCCGCATTATCTGCTGGCGCCGCGCGCCGCGCCGGACAGCCGCCGAGCGGACGACCCGCTGCGCCGTATCTATCTGCCGCTTGCGGATACGTTAGCGGTTTCCCGCCTGCTGGAGAGGGGCTTTTGCGCGACCGCCCTGCTTCGCAGCCCCGCCGACCCCCGGACGCTGATCTGTTTAGAGTAAGCGCTGAACAAATCGTAGCGCCCGCATCGACGGCAAATTACGACCCCGCATATACCCGCGGGGAAGTGTCGGCCGTACGTTCCTTTTGCGGCCGACGCCGTCAGACTTCACAAAAATACTCGGCAATACACAAAGTACGGCGTGTCCGCCACAGGCGGAATGCCGGCCGTGATTTTGGCCGGCAAGCTGACAACGCCGTCAGGCGTTACCCCTGCGTTTTTTGTATTGTCTGACACAAAATTTGCTCACCGCTTCGCGACCCCGCATATTCTCGCGGGGAAGTATCGGCCGCGCATTCCAAACGCGGCCGATGCACACTCCGATTTATTCAGCACTTACTAAAGCGGCGCGCGTCGGAGCGCGCGTGACGGCGGGTCCGCGGAGCCAAGCGGGGAAGATGCGGTTCTGCGCGGCCCCGCGCCTTGGCCCGGACGGATTTCTTTTGTCGTGCGGCTTGACATTTTCGCGTGTCTCGCTATAATAATAAAAGAAAAGATTATCCCGCAAAAACGTTGAAGCGGACATGACGCGCTTTTCACGCGTATCAGAGAGGGCCGCCGCGTGGGCATGGAAAATGCCCCGCGCGCTGCAAGCGGCCTTATTGCGTCGGAGCGCGCCACCACCGCCGAGCGTGGGGGAGGACGGGCCTTGCCTTGGGCCGCCTTGAAACCCCCGCCGGGACGGCCCGTTACAGCCGGCTTTGAGTGACGCGCTTTCGCGCGTAATTCGGGTGGAACCGTGGGCATTTTCGCTCATCCCGTAGAGCCGTTACGGGATGGGCTTTTCTTTTTGTCCGAAAGGGGAACTGTTGACAAACAAAGCTCCGCAGAAAAAGAGAGCGATTTTTGCTCCGGCCTAAGAGCCTCGCTGCGCTCGGTTGACCTTTGCACGCGCCTGTGGGCGCAGTTCGGCAAATAAAACAAAAAGCACAGGCAAGGCTTTGTGCCTTAACGAGCATTTTTGTAATCATAGCTGCAAAGCAGCTATGATTACGCATCCGCCCACTCTGTGGGCGGGCGCTATTGATTCAAAGGCCGTGGGCGCGGAGCGCCCACATGGCCAATTTTACAGCTTTGCGCTGCAAAGCTGTAAAATTGGCCGGAATAAAGCGCCGAATTTTTCAAGGAGCGGCTTTGTCAACAGCCCCAAAGGGCCCAGAAATCAAAAGGGGCCCGAAACCCAAAAGCGCGCCGGGCGCTCTGTGGCCGGCGCGGCCTGTAAGGAGGAAAAAATATGATCAAAGTCACACTGAAGGGCGGCGTCGTAAAGGAATTTGAGCCGGGCGTATCGGCCGCCGACGTCGCGAAGAGCATCGGCATGGGGCTTTACAAGAGCGCCTGCGCCGCGAAGGTGGACGGCGAGACCGTCGACCTGCGCACCCCGTTGGAGAAGGACTGCGCGCTGGAAATCTTGACGTTCGATTCGCCCGAGGGTAAGCACGCGTTCTGGCATACGGGCGCGCACATCATGGCGCAGGCCATTCAGCACCTGTTCCCGGCGGCGCAGTTTGGCATCGGCCCGGCGCTGGACGACGGCTGGTATTACGACATCGGCGGGACCGAGCCGTTCACGCCCGACCAGTTCGAGGCCATCGAGGCCGAGATGAAAAAAATCGTCAAGGCCGACCTGCCCGTGGAAAAGCGCTTCATCACCGTCGAGGAGGGGCGCGAGCTTTTCAAGGGCCAGTCGTATAAGTTGGAGCTGCTCGAGGAATATGCCGAAAAGGGCTGGCAGCTTTCGGTCTACCAGCAGGGGGATTTCACCGACCTGTGCGCCGGGCCGCACCTGATGAGCACCGGCGCGGTCAAGGCGGTGAAGCTGCTGAGCACCGCCAGCGCCTACTGGCGCGGCGACGCCGCGCGCGACAGCCTGTGCCGCGTATACGGTACAGCCTATCCCAAGGCCGCCGAGTTAGAGGCTTATCTGAATATGTTGGAGGAGGCCAAAAAACGCGACCACCGCAGGCTGGGCAGGGAGCTGGGCCTGTTTGCGCTGATAGAGGAGGGCCCGGGCTTCCCGTTCTTTTTGCCCAAGGGCATGATCCTGAAAAACACGCTGCTCGACTATTGGCGCGAGATCCACAAAAAGGCCGGCTATCAGGAGATCAGCACGCCGGTCATCCTCAGCCGCGCGCTGTGGGAGCGCAGCGGCCACTGGGATCACTATAAAAACAATATGTACACGACCGTCATCGACGAGAGCGATTTTGCCATCAAGCCGATGAACTGCCCGGGCGGCATGCTCGTGTATAAAACGCAGCCCCGCAGCTACCGCGACCTGCCGCTGCGCATGGGCGAGATCGGCCTTGTTCACCGGCACGAGCTGTCCGGCGCGCTGCACGGGCTGATGCGCGTGCGCTGCTTCAATCAGGACGACGCGCACATCTTCATGACGCCCGAGCAGGTCAAAGACGAGATCAAGGGCGTCGTGCGGCTGATCGACGAGGTGTACTCGCTGTTCGGCTTCACCTATCACATCGAACTCTCCACGATGCCGGAGGACCACATCGGCGAACTGGCCGACTGGGAGACGGCGACCGACGCGCTGCGCGAGGCCATCGAGGAGCTGGGCCGCACCTATGAGGTGAACGAGGGCGACGGCGCGTTTTACGGCCCGAAGCTGGACTTCCACCTCGTGGACGCCATCGGCCGCACCTGGCAGTGCGGCACGATCCAACTCGACATGCAGATGCCCGAGCGCTTCGAACTCGAGTACACGGGCGCGGACGGCCAGAAGCACCGCCCGGTGATGATTCACCGCGTGGTGTTCGGCAGCATCGAGCGGTTTATCGGCATCCTGATCGAGCACTTCGCGGGCGCGTTCCCGCTGTGGCTCGCGCCCGTGCAGGCGCGCGTGATCCCGATCAGCGAGGCGCACCACGCATACGCGAAACAGGTGGAGCAGGCGCTGCGCGAGGCGGGGCTGCGCGCCGAGGGCGACTACCGCGCCGAAAAGATGGGCTATAAGATTCGCGAGGCCCAGCTGGAAAAAATCCCGTATATGCTCGTCGTGGGCGCGCAGGAGATGGAGAACGGCACGGTCAGCGTGCGTGCGCGCAAGGAGGAAAAGGGCGGAACGATGGCCACGGTCGATTTTATCGCGAGGGCCAAGGCGGAGGTCGCCGCGCGCGAGCAGTAAGCCTATTGAAAAGGCCATGCGGCCTGAGAGGGAGCGCAGGCCACTTCAGGCAGCAAGGCTCTTTCGGACAGCACGCCGGCCCGGCTGCGCGGAATCGCCCGCGCTGCTATGGCAATCAACAATTTGTAGTATTTATATAAAAAGCGCCGCATGGTATATGCCATGCGGCGCTTTTTGATCCCAATAATTGCTGCATCAGAAGCGCAGGGACAGGCAGCTCAGGCCGCCGTCGATCTTGCGGTACTCGGAGGTGTCGCACACGAGCGTCTTATACCCAGCCTCCTGCACGGCGGCCAGCACCTTCGGGTAGCCCTCGGGCACGATCACCGTGCCGTTGACCCAGATGCAGTTCGCCGCGTACGCCTCGTCGGCGGGCACCTCGATCTTCGTATAGCCCTCGAACGCGGGCTTTGTGAGAAATTCCCCGGCGGCGAGCAGCACGCCGTTCTCCAAATAGACCACGCCCGTTTTCAGGTGCAGCACCTCGGTGAGCGGCACGCCGACGACCTTGCAGCCGAACGGCTCCAAAATCGCGGCGAACTGGCGCACGCCCTCCTCGTTGGTGCGGTCGGAAAGGCCGACATAGAAGATGTCGCCGCACATCATGACGTCGCCGCCCTCGATCGTGCCGGGGGCCTTGATCTGGAAGATTTTGTCCTCCGGATAAAACCTTTTGACGGCCTGCTCCACGGCGGGCGTTTCGCCCTTGCGCGTAGGCGCGCCGGGATTCGTGATGATGGCGCAGTGGCGCGTCAGGATGGCGGCGTCCTCGACAAAGCAGCTGTCGGGGTACGCCTCGTCCGGCGGCAGCACCGTCACGTCCACGTCGCATTTCCTGAGCGTTTCGATGTAGGCCGCGTGCTGCGCGAGCGCCTTTTCATAGACCGGCGCGCCCAGCTCGGGATGCTCGGTGATGCCGTCGATCATGGCGGCGCAGGGCGTCTTGACAATCACATGCCGGAACATCCCGCTCACTCCCCTTTCTTTTCCAGCTTTTCGTTCAGCTTCGCGCGCACCGTCAGCGGCAGGCCGAACAGGCGGATGAATCCGGCGGAATCCGTCTGGTCATACACCGAATCCTCGCCGAAGGTCGCGAGCTCCTCGCTGTACAGGCTGTACGGCGACGTCGTGCCCGCCGGGAGGATATTGCCCTTGTACAGCTTCAGCTTTACGTCGCCCGTCACGGTCTGCTGCGTTTTCTCCACAAAGGCGGAGAGCGCCTCGCGCAGCGGCGTGTACCACTGGCCGTTGTACACAAGGTCGGCGAATTTCTGCGCCACCAGCGCTTTATAGTGCGCCGTCTCTTTATCCAGACACAGCATTTCCAGCTGCTCGTGCGCGAAATACAGGATCGTGCCGCCCGGCGTCTCGTATACGCCGCGGCTCTTCATGCCCACTAAACGGTTCTCGACAATGTCGATGATGCCCACGCCGTTCGCGCCGCCGATTTCGTTCAGCTTTTTCAAAAGCGCGCTGGCCTTCATCTCCGTGCCGTCCAGCGCGGTCGGCCTGCCCTGCTCGAAATGGATCGTCACATAGGCGGGCGTGTCGGGCGCCTGCTCGGGCGCGACGCCGAGCTCCAATGCTCATGTACGGTAAAGAAGCAAGCAACTGAAAACAACAGATAGACCGCCAGCAGCCCACTATTCCGTATTTTTTCTTAAATCTTCTTAAAAGCACTTGCTTGTGACGCAACGT
>CANRZX010000050.1 GCA_947644575.1 uncultured Clostridia bacterium
CCGCATTCATCGGGCGGCCGGGGAGCAACACGCGCCGCGCGCCACCGACACGGCGCACGATTCTTCCGTGAGGGCGGCCGCCCCAAGCGAGCCGCCCCCGGCCGGCTTCGTGCCCGCGGTGCAGCGCGCGGTGACTGCGACCGTGACACTGTGCGGTTATGTAACGCTGTTTTCATTTTTTTCGGTAATCCTTGTTCCGCAGAGCGCGCCGCCGCTCGCGCGCTTTTTGGCGACGCTGCCGTTGGAGGTGACGGCCGCCTGCCGCGCCGCGTGCGATACGGCGGGGGCATGGCGCAGCGAGCTGTGCTGCGCGGCGCTCAGCGCGATGGGCGCGTCGGTATTTTTTCAGGTGCGCGCGCTGACGTCGCCCGAGATTTCTCTCGCGCCGCTGGCGTGCTCCCGCCTGCTCCATCTGCCGCTGGCGCTCGCGCTGTTCCGGCTGGCAGCGCGCCTGTTTCCCGAGGCACTGGCGGCGGGCGCGCCGCTGGACGCCGCCATCCTGCCCGCCGTGCGCATGCCGCCGGATGTGATGGCCGTACTGTTCGTGCTGGCCGCCCTCTCGTGCGGGGCGATCCGCCCGCGCGGCGGGGCTTTACACGGCGGACAAAGGCGGCTATAATAAAATAGCAGAGTCACAGCGGCGGGCGCGGGCGCTCGGCGCGAACATAATCCGTTTGGACACTTTCGATTGGCAGGGCCGGGATTTTTACCGGGTGCCTGGATACGAAACCGTCGGCCAATATGAAAATGAAGCGGACGGATTTTCGGAACATTTCTTACCGCGTAAAATTTGAAACGGATTTGAAAGGCGGTAATCATTTGCATCGCACAGAACATGTGGAGCTGACCGTCCTCTGCATGGTTGAGCGAGACGGAAAATATCTGCTGCAAAACCGCGTAAAAGCCGACTGGCAGGGCTATGCCCTGCCGGGCGGGCATGTGGAGCCGGGGGAATCCATCGTGCACGCCGTCGTGCGCGAAATGCGCGAAGAGACGGGCCTGACCGTTTTGCGCCCGCGCCTGTGCGGCGTAAAGCAGTTTCCCATCGAGGGCGGGCGGTATTTGGTGTTTTTGTTCCGCGCCGACGATTTCACCGGTACGCTTTGCTCCTCGGACGAGGGCGAGATGCACTGGGTGGAAAAGGGCCGCCTCTCCGAAATCGACGCGGTAGACGATCTGGCGCTGCTGATTTCGATGATGCAAGATGACGCGCTGACGGAATTTCAGTACGTCGTTGAAAACGACGAATGGCGCGCCGTGATCCAATAGCGGGGCTGCGCGGGCCCGCGGCCGTGCGGACACAGTGTGAAAGGAACTTTTGCCATGTTTACGAAAACGCTTTTTGATCAAAATATCGCGCCCGCGTGCGAATACTGCGCGCACATCGCGCGCGCGTCGGACGGCTCGCTGCACTGCGCCAAAAAGGGGCGCGTCCAGCCCTTTGACCATTGCCGCGCTTTTGAGTATGACCCGCTGCGCCGCGTGCCCCGCCGCCGCCCGCCCATCCCGGAATATGACCCCGAGGAATTTAAGCTGTAATCGATCAGGCGCGAAAGTGAACAACACCCCATTTGTCAGACTGTGTGGTACACGATTTGACAAATGGGGTGATTTTTCTTTTTCGGCCGCGGCGCGTCAGGGCTTTGGAGACGGCGCGCCCACGCGGATCCGGATCAGGCGCATGACGTCGCGGTACAGCTCGTCCGGATCCTCCAGATCCAGCATCAGCCACCGCTGCCCGTTTCCCTCCGGGGTCTGTCGGTAAATTTCCCGCAGCCGCTCCGTACAATCCGCAAGCATTTCTTCAGCGCGCGCTTTTTCCTTTTGCCCTATAACGACCAAAACGGTAAAAAAGCCCTCTTCCGGATAGACGGTGCACAGGGTTTTCCCGCCTTTTTTGAATTTAACGTTCCAGCCCTTTTTCCAGCTGCAGGAGCTGTATTCGATCGCCGCGCGGCATCGGTACGCGTCCCGCAGCTCGGCGCACAGCCGCGCGAAAAGGGGATTTGCGATCCGTTCGCCGAACTCCTCCAGCGTCGGGCAGCAGCCCTTATCCTGCAAATCGATCATTCCGCCCGCTCCTCTCCCGGCTCTCTTCAGCGGCGGTGAGATAAGAAAACAAAGCGCTCAAATTAGATTTCATTCTCCGGAAATTCGCTGAGCGACCCCAGCCGCAAGGAAGGAAAGCGCAGGGGCCCTTGTCCGGCATTTTGCCGTCCATTTCGCCTGCGGCGAAAACGGGCTCCGGTTGCAAGCCCTGATGAAGCTTGCATTTTACCGCTAATGCGGTAAAACCCCGGTACTTTGTGTATTCCAAGCTTTTCTGACGCGGCGGATAGGGCCGCTCAGTTAGAATTTCCGGCTTTGTTTTCTTATGGAACCGCCGCACTCCAGGCCGGGCATTTTATTCCACCGCGAACTGGCTCTCGTACAGATTGGCGTAAAAGCCGCGTTTGGCCAGCAGCTCGGCGTGCGTACCCTGCTCGATGATATGGCCCGCGTCCATCACAAGAATGCGGTCCGCCGTTTCGATCGTCGACAGGCGGTGTGCCACGACGAAGCTGGTGCGGCCCTGCATCAGCCGCTCAAACGCCTGCTGCACCAGCATTTCGGTGCGGGTGTCGATGCTGGACGTCGCCTCGTCCAAAATCAGCATCTGCGGCTGGCACAGCATGATGCGCGCGATGCACAAAAGCTGCTTTTGCCCCGCGGAGAGGTTGCCCCCGCCCGGCGCGATGACCGTGTCGTAGCCCTGCGGCAGGCGCTTGATGAAGCCGTGGGCGTAGGCCGCTTTGGCCGCCGCCCGGATCTCCTCGTCCGTGGCGTCCGGCCGGCCATAGGCAATGTTCTCGCGCACGGTAGCGCATTTGAGCCAGGTCTCCTGCAAGACCATGCCGTACATCCCGCGCAGCGCGCTGCGCCGCAGCTTGGGCAGGGCGTTGCCGTCCACGGCGATCTCGCCCGCGTTCACCTCGTAAAAACGCATCAGCAGGTTGATGAGCGTCGTCTTGCCGCAGCCCGTCGGGCCGACGATGGCGACGCGCTGGCCGGGCTTTACGTCCAAATTGAAATCCTCAATCAGCGGGACCTCGGGCACATAGGAGAAATCGACGTGCCGCACCGTCACGCGCCCAGCGCAGGCGTCCGGCGCGAGCGCGTTCGGCGCGTCGGAGCGCTCGGTCTCGGCGTCGATCACGGCAAACAGACGCTCGGCGCTCGCCAGCGCTGTCTGCAGCTGCGTCAGAACGCCCGTCACCTCGTTGAAGGGCTTGGTATATTGATTGGCGTAGGTGAGAAAGCAGCTCAGCTGGCCGACCGTCAGCGCCCCGCCGATGGCCGACAGCGCGCCGATCACGCCCACGGCCGCGTAAACCACGGCGTTGACGAAGCGCGTGCCGGGGTTTGTCACCGAGGAGTAGAACACGCTTTTCAGGCCCGTGTCATACAGCTCGTCGCAAATCGCGTCGAAATCCGAAAAGCACCGGTCGGTGTAATTGAACGCCTTGACGACGCTCTGCCCGGACACCATCTCGTTCACAAAGCCGGACAGCCGCCCCTGCGCGGCGCTCTGCGCCTTGAAGAAGCCCGCCGTGCGCTTTGCGACAAAGCCCGCGAACAGGATGGACACCGGCGTCACCAGCACCACGACCAGCGCGATGGCGGGGTTGAGCACGGCCATCACGCACAGGGTGCCGAGGATCGTGACGACGCCCGGCAAAAGCTGCGTCAGGCCCTGCAAGAGCCCCTCGGCCACGAGCTCGGCGTCGTTTACCATGCGGCTGATGAGGTCGCCGTGCGAATGGCCGTCGATGAATTTCAGCGGCGTGCGGTTCAGCACGCGGAACGCCTCGCCGCGCATATCGTTCGACGCGCGGCTGGAGATTTTGCGCGTGCTGACGCTCATCACCCACTGGCTCACGGCCGCCAGCAGCACGCAGGCGGCGATCAGCGCGAGATAACACAGGACGCCGGAAAAATCGACCTGCCCCGGGCCGACGATGCAGTCGATGGCGCGGCCGATGAACACCGGCCCCAGCAGCGTAAACAGCACGCTCGCCAGCGCGCCGGCGCACGCCGCCGCCAGCGACGCGCGATAGGGGCGCACATAGCCGAGGAGGCGGCGGATCGTCTCGTTTTTCATGCGCCCGTCCCCTCCTTCGCAAGGCCCTGCGAGCGGCAGATCTCCCGATAGACCCCGCAGCTTTGCAGCAGCTCGTCGTGCGTGCCGAAGCCGCACTGGCGGCCGTCGTCCAGCACCAGAATGCGGTCGGCGTTTTTGATGGTGGACGCGCGCTGCGAGATCATCACGACGGCCATGCGCGCCGTGCGCGCGCGCAGCGCGCGGCGCAGCGCGGCGTCGGTGGCGTAGTCGAGCGCCGAGGCGGAATCGTCCAGCACCAGGATTTCCGGCCGCTTTGCCAGCGCCCGCGCGATGGTCAGGCGCTGCTTCTGCCCGCCGGAGAGGTTCTTGCCGCCCTCCTCGACGGGCATATCGAGCCCGCCGGGCTTCGAGCGCACAAAATCCGCGCCCTGCGCGGTCTCGAGCGCGTCCCACAGCGTCTCGTCCGAGGCGTCCGGCGCGCCGAGCGTCAGATTCGAGCGCACCGTTCCGCTGAACAGGCGCGCCGCCTGCGGTACGACGCCGAATTTCGCGCGCAGGTCATGCGCGGTATACGCCCGCACGTCGACGCCGTCGACGCGCACCGCGCCGCCCGTCACGTCGTACTCGCGCGTCAGCAGCCGCACCAGCGTCGATTTGCCGCAGCCCGTGCCGCCGATGACGCCGAGCGTCTGCCCCGGCTCGAGGGAGAAGGTGATGTCCTCCACGGCGGCGTCGCCGGCGTCCGGATAGACGAAGCGCACGCCGTCAAACGCAATACGCGGCGCGTTTTCCTGTGCGGGCGCGCTGCGCTCCGGCTCGGGCATGGCGTTTTCCAGCGCCAGAATCTCGCTCACGCGCTTCGCGCTTGCGATGGCCTTGGTGAAGGTGACGATCAGGTTCGCCAGCACAATCAGCGCGAGCAGCGTCTGCGTCATGTAGTTGACCATCGCGATCACCTGCCCCTGCGCGATGCCGCCCGCCTGCGCGAGGTGTGCGCCCCACCAGACGATGCCGACAATGGCGAGGTTCGCAATGACGGAAGTGATCGGGTTCAGCAGCGCGGACAGCCTGCCGACGCGGATCGTCAGCTCCGAGAGCGCGTCGCCCGTCTCCCCGAACTGGCTGATCTCGGCGTCCTGCCGCGAAAACGCGCGGATGACGCGCGCGCCCTCAAGATTTTCCCCGGCCAGCCGCGCGATGGCGTCCTGCCCTCGCTGGATGTCCGTATAATAGGGCAGGCTGCGGCTCATGACAAGATACAGCACCAGCACAATCAGCGGCGTCGAGGCCAAAAAAATCAATGCGATTTTCGCATTGATCGTGAACGCCATCACGACCGAGCCGATCGTCAGAAACGGCGCGCGGATGGCGAGGCGGATGAACATATTCACGCCCGTCTGCACCTGATTGGCGTCGCTCGTCAGCCGCGTGATGAGCGAGTCCGCGCCCGCCGCGCCGAACTGCGCCTGCGACAGGCCGAACACGCGGCGGAACAGATCCCGCCGCAGGCTGCGGCCGAAGCCCTGGGCGCACACGGCGGCGAAATACTGGCACGTCAGCGCGCAGGCGAGGCCCACCGCGCCGAGGCCCAACATGAACAGACCGTGCCGCACCACGTATCCGGCGTCGCCGTTCTTCACGCCTACGTCGATGATGTCCGCCATCAAAAGCGGCACGAATAATTCCAAGACAGCCTCCGTCAGCTTGAACACCGGCCCCAGCACAAGCTGGCGGCGGTAGCCGTCGAAATACCGGAACAGCGCTTTCAATTCCTCACATCCCTTTGTTGCTCAAGTGTCCGGTATTAGTATACCAGAAAATTTTCGGTTTTCAAGAGAGTTTCCGGCGAGGGGAATGTCGAAGCGGCGTGTTTCTTATTTCAAGAAATATAAAACGGTGTGAATCGAACATCCCGGCGGAACCTCGGTACGCGTTTTGAGGAATTCCGGTGGCAAAAATCGTTTTTGAATCGGAGAAAACTACTTGCGGCTTTGGAAGCCGGGTATTATGATAGAGAGGAAAGCTGCTGAGGGGGGAGCGCGGATGTACCGCATTCTGATTGTCGAGGACGACCCGGTCATCACCGAGGTGCTGGAGCGCCAGCTTGAAAAATGGGGCTATGAGGTGTGCCACGTGACGGATTTCCAGCGCGTGCTGGAACTGTTCTGCGAAAAGGAGCCGCATCTCGTGCTGCTGGATATTTCGCTGCCGTTCTACAACGGCTATCATTGGTGCGCCGAAATCCGCAAAATCAGCAAAACGCCGGTGCTGTTTATCTCGTCCGCCAGCGACAACATGAGCCTTGTCATGGCGCTGTCGATGGGCGGGGACGATTTTTTGGCAAAGTCGTTTGATTTGGGCGTCGCCGTCGCGAAGATCGAGGCGCTTTTGCGCCGCACCTACGATTTCGGCTCGGGCGTCCGTGCGCTTACCTGCCGGGGCGCGGTGCTCGACCTGAAGGACGCCTCGCTGCATTACGGCGGCCAGCGGCTCGAGCTGACAAAAAACGAATTCCGTATTTTGCAGCTTCTCTTTGAACGGCGCGGGCACACCGTCCCGCGCGAGGACATCATGCAGGCATTGTGGGACAGCGACAGCTTCATCGACGACAACACGCTCACCGTAAACGTCACCCGCCTGCGCGGGCATCTGGCGCAGATTGGCCTGACCGACCTGATCCGCACACAGAAGGGCCTTGGCTATATTGTGGAGGACACGTGAATGGAAAATATTCCGGTGCTGCCTGTATTCTTCCGCTACTGCCGCCGCATGGCGCGCGCGTTCCTGCTGGCGGGGCTGGGCTTTGGCATGATGTTCCTCGTGACACTACTGTACCGTGCGCCGCTCGACCTGCCGACCTATGCCTGCTGCCTTGTCGGCACGGTGGGGCTGGTGTTCTTCGGGTTCGGCTTCGCACGGTATTACCGGCGGCACGCCGTGCTGCGGATGCTGCTGGCCCAGTGCGGCACCAAGCTGGCCGAGCTGCCCGAGCCGCGCGACCTGCTGGACGAGGATTACCATGCGCTGATCGAAACGCTTGAAGCAAACCGCATTGCCGCCGAGGCCGAGGCTGCGCGCGCACAGTCCGACGCGGAGGAATACTACACGCTGTGGTCGCACCAGATCAAAACGCCGCTGGCCGCGATGCGCCTGCTGCTTCAGGAGAGCCCCGGCATGGAGCGGCGCGACGCGTTTGTGCAGGAGCTGTTTCTGGCCGAGCAATATACCGACCTTGTGTTAGGTTATCTGCGCCTCGGCTCGATCCACACAGACCTCGACCCGCAGACCCGCGCACTTGAGCCGCTGGTGCGCGGCACGGTGAAGCGCATGTCGGCGCTGTTTATCTATAATAAAAACATCTCGCTCCAGATCGCCCCGCTGCCTGACATGATTGTGACCGACGCGAAGTGGTTTTCCTTCGTGCTGGAGCAGCTTTTGACAAACGCCGTCAAGTACACGCCCGCCGGGATGGTGCGCGTTTACCCCGACCCCGCGCAGCCCGACACGCTGGTAATCGAGGACACGGGCATCGGCATCCGCGCCGAGGATCTGCCGCGCATCTTCGAGCGCGGCTTCACAGGCGGCAACGGGCGCGGCGGCCAGCGCAGCACCGGCATCGGGCTGTATCTCTGCCGCGAGGTGCTGCGAAAATTAGGCCACGCCATCTCCATCACCTCCGAGCCCGGCGTGGGCACTGCCGTGCGCGTGTGCTTCGCGCGCGGGAAAATCGAGGTGGAGTGATTTCCCCTTTCTCCGTCCTCGGCCCTGACACATCTCTTTGCCCGCGAAGCCGGCCGCGCACCATAGAGCGTCAGAAGCACAACCTTAATCGTAAAAACTTTAGAATTGTAATATCGGCGCGTCTGCGGTATACTTGTCTTTAGGTAAGCCCTAATTAAATCGGTGTGTCAGATCGGCGAGCAGATTTTTTCCTTCAGCCTAAGAGCCGCCGCTTCGCGGCGATTGGCCTCTGGACGCGCCTGCGGGCGCAGTGCCTGTTAAAGGTGAAAAATCACAGGAATACTGTATACATTTCAAGATTTTCTTATTTAAAAGCAGGCGAAAAATATGCCGCCGGGATGTACACGGCGATTTATTTAGTGTTTACTTAAGAGGAACAAGCCGTCCCCCAGGGCGGCGGGAACCTGTAGCCACAAGCCCAAAAATAAAACGGCGCGGCCCTGACGCCGCGCCGGCGGAGGATGCGATATGTTAGATGTAGCCGTCATCGGCTGCGGCATCGTGGGCGCGAACGTCGCCTATCTGTTGTCGCAGCACAAGCTGCGCGTCGCGGTGCTCGAAAAGGAAAACGATGTTTCGATGGGCACCACGCGCGCCAACAGCGCCATTGTCCATGCGGGCTACGACCCGGAGCCGGGCACCGCGATGGCGCGCCTGAACGTGCGCGGCAGCGCGCTGACGAAAGAGCAGTGCGCCGCGTTCGATGTCAAATACGACCCGATCGGCAGCCTTGTGCTCGCGTTTTCGGACGAGGAGCTGGCCACCGTGCGCCGCCTTTACGAAAACGGCGTGGCCAACGGCGTGCCGGGCGTGCGCGTGCTGACCAAAGAGGAGACGCTCGCGATGGAGCCGAACCTCTCCGACGCGGTGCGCGGCGCGCTCTACGCGCCCAGCGCCGCCGTCGTCGAGCCGTGGGACCTCGCCCTCGCCCTCGCCGAGGCCGCCGTGCAGAACGGCGCGGAGCTGCATCTGGAAACGGCCGTCACCGGGGCGGAGCCCATCGAGGGAGGCTGGCGGCTGCACACGTCGGGGGGCGACGTCGACGCGCGCGCCGTCGTCAACGCGGCGGGCGTGGAGTCGGACACGGTCGCGGCCTTCGCGGGCGCGCCGGGCTTTGCCGTCACGCCGAACCGGGGCGAGTACTATCTGCTCGACAAAAGCCAGGGCGGGCTTGTACATCATGTGATCTTCCAGTGCCCGAACAAAGACGGCAAGGGCGTGCTCGTCTCGCCCACCGTGCACGGCAACCTGATCGTCGGGCCGAACGCCGAGCCCGCCGAGCGCGGCGACACCGCCACCTGCGCGGCCGCGCTGGCCTTTGTGCGCGAAAAGGCCGCAAAGAGCGTGCCGGGCGTCAGCTTCCGCGACAACATCCGCAATTTCGCGGGCGTGCGCGCCAATTCCGACCAGAGCGACTTTGTCATCGCCGCCACCGCGTCGGGCTTCATCACGCTCGGCGGCATCAAAAGCCCGGGCCTCTCCAGCGCCCCGGCCATCGCCGAGGACGCGCTGAAGCTGCTGGCCGAGGCGGGCATTCCATTTGAAAAGAAGGAGCGTTTTGTCTGCTCGCGCAAAAAAAAGCGCTTCAATCAGATGACGCCGGAGCAAAAAGCCGAGGCCATCCGCGAAAATCCGCTGTACGGGCGCGTGATCTGCCGGTGCGAGACGGTGACCGAGGGCGAGATCGTCGACGCGCTGCACCGTCCCATTCCGCCGCGCACCATCGACGGCGTCAAGCGGCGCTGCACGGCGGGCATGGGCCGCTGCCAGGGCGGCTTCTGCGGGCCGCGCGTGCACGAGATCATCGCGCGCGAGCTGGGTATCCCGCAGCAGGAGGTCCTGAAGGACCGCGCCGGCAGCTACATCATCACGGGCAGGACGAAGGAAGGGGGCGTTTCTCATGGCGAATGAACGGTATGACGTGATCGTCGTGGGCGGCGGCCCCGCGGGGCTTGCCGCAGCCGAGGCGGCCGCGCGCGGCGGCGCGAAGCGCATCCTGATTTTAGAGCGCGACGCGAAGCTCGGCGGCATCTTGAACCAGTGCATCCACAACGGCTTCGGCCTGCACTATTTTAAGGAGGAGCTGACCGGCCCCGAGTACGCCGGGCGCTTTATTGAACTGGTGGAAAAAACGGACGTAGAGGTCAAGACCGACACGATGGTGCTGGCCGTGACGCCCGAAAAGCAGGTGCACGCGGTGAACGCGCGCGACGGCTATATCGTGCTGGACGCGGCGGCCGTCGTGCTGTGCATGGGCTGCCGCGAGCGCACGCGCGGCGCGATTTCCATCCCCGGCCGCCGCCCCTCGGGCGTGTTCACGGCGGGCGCGGCGCAGCGCTATCTGAACATCGAGGGCTACATGGTGGGCAGGCGCGTCGTGATCCTCGGCTCGGGCGACATCGGCCTGATTATGGCGCGCCGCATGACGCTCGAGGGCGCAAAGGTGCTGGCGTGCGTCGAGGTGATGCCCTATTCGGGCGGCTTGACGCGCAACATCGTCCAGTGCCTGCATGATTTTGATATTCCGCTCTACCTCTCCCACACCGTGACGAACATCGAGGGCGAGAGCCGCCTGACGGGCGTGACCGTGCAGAAGGTGGACGAAAACCGCGCGCCCATCCCCGGCACGGAGATGCACTTCGACTGCGACACGCTGCTGCTCAGCGTGGGCCTGATCCCCGAAAACGAGCTGTCGAGCGGCGCGGGCGTCGAGATGGACCGCCGCCACTCCGGCCCGATGGTCTACGAGAATATGGAGACGAGCGTGCCCGGCATTTTCGCGGCGGGCAACGTGGTGCATGTGCACGACCTTGTTGATTTTGTCACGGGCGAGAGCCAGCGCGCGGGCGCGGCGGCGGCGCGCTTCGCGCAAAGCGGCCCATCCCCGGAGGGGCGCGTGATCGAGGTGAAGAACGGCGCGGCCGTCACCTACACCGTGCCGGGCAGGATCCGCATGGCGAACGTAGAAAAGACAGTGGAGATTTTCTTCCGCGTCAACCGCGTGTGCGGCGATTCCGTCATCCGCGTGACGGACGAGGGCGGCGCGGCGCTGGCGTCGTTCAAGCGCGAGCATCTGGCCCCCGGCGAGATGGAGCACGTCAGCATGCCGAAGGTGCTGCTGGAAAAGGCCGTCGGCGCGATTACCGTCGGCGTAGAGGAGGCGTGAGGCATGGCCAACATCATTTGTATCGTGTGCCCGAAGGGCTGCCGTTTGACGGTGGATGAAAAAACGCTCGCCGTGACGGGTAACGGGTGCCCGCGCGGCGCGGAATACGGCAAAAACGAGCTGACGCACCCCGTGCGCGTGGTGACGAGCACCGTGCGCGTGGAGGGCGCGGCCATCGCGCGCTGCCCGGTGAAAACGGCGGGCAGCGTGCCGAAGGAAAAAATGGCCGGCGTAATGCGCGCGCTGGACGGCGTGCGCCTGACGGCCCCCGTAAAGCGCGGGGACATCGCCGTGGCCGACGTGTGCGGCACGGGCGTGGACGTGGTGGTGACACGGGATCTGCCCGCACGGTAAAACGCGGAGCTTTGCCCGCGGCGGTAAGCGCCCGCAGGGGTGTTACGGAGGGGGACATCTATGGATCGCTTTTCTGAACACGCGGAGGGACAAAAGGAGTCGCCCGCACACGGGAAAAAGCGGAGGATGCTGCGCCATATCGTTTCCATCGGCGTGGGCGCGGGGCTGGGATTTCTGCTCGGCATGGGGCTGGCCGCGGCTGATGTGGCGCTCTCGCCCATCGGGGATTCTCTCGGTGATTTGCTGTTCTTTTTCGCCGAAATTTTTGTGCTGTTCTGGCTCGCGTGCTTTGCGCAGATCGTTCTGCATGAGGCGGGGCACCTGATTTTCGGTCTCGCGACAGGCTACCGCTTCTGCTCGTTTACCGTCGGCGGCATCATGCTTGTGCGCGCGGACGGGCGGCTGCGCCTGCGGGCGCTTTCCATCGCGGGAATGGGCGGACAGTGCCTGATGGCCCCGCCGCGCGGCGTCGAGCCGGAACGGATGCCGTTTGTCTGGTACAATTTGGGCGGCGTGCTGATGAACCTGCTCTCGGCGGCGCTGTTCGGCGCGCTTGTCCCGGCTGTGCGGGGCGTTCCCGTGCTGCCGCTCTTTTTCCTGCTCCTCGCGCTGATCGGCCTGCTGTTCGCCGCGCTCAACGGCGTTCCTATGCGCACCGAGATGATCGACAACGATGGCAAAAATATCGTTTCGCTCTCCAAAAGCCCTACGGCGCGGCGGGCGCTGTGGCTGCAATTATACATCGGCGAACAGCAGGCGCGCGGCGCGCGCCTGCGGGACATGCCCGAGGAATGGTTCGCTCTGCCGGACGAATCGGAATGGGGCAACTGCCTGCTCGTCACGCTGGCGGTGTTCCGCGCGAACCGGCTGCTGGACGCGCATGACATCGACGGCGCGGCGGCGCTGATCGACCGCCTGTTCGCGGCCGAGACCGGGATGGCCGGCATCCACCGGATTCTCCTCACCTGCGACCGGATGTTCTGCGCGCTGCTGCGGGACGACACCGAAACGGTCGAGCGCCTGTATACAAAAGCCCAGCGCCGGCTGATGAAGCAGATGCGGCTGAACCCCAGCGTCCTGCGCACCGAATACGCGCTCGATCTGCTGCACGGCGGCAGCTCTGAACAGGCTGAAAAGTGTTTGGCGCTGTTCGAGGCCCACGCGTCGAAGCATCCTTATCCGTGCGAAATCGAAAGCGAGCGGGAATTGATCGCCCTCGCGGCGGAAAAATACGCCGGGCGCAAAAGCGAAGCACCTGCCGAATGAATTTTTCAAAAAAACGTTCAGCCGAGGCTTATGTGTCAAAGCCCCGGCTGTAGTTTTTTGCCGCTGTTCCTGTCGTCCGCACACTTGAAAACAAGCATCTTGTTTTACGTGCGGCGCCCTTTCCGCGCCGCACACGGAGCGCGCGTGCTGACTGCAGAATCGACAGGAAATCGCCGCAGGCGATTTCCTGTCGATTCTATGTGGCGTATGCGGATTGTTTTCCCTGCTCTCTTTTCGGAATTGCGTGCCCTGTGAAAAACAACTGATCGATATACATTACAAATGACAGATTTTTTGAGAAATATCCAAAACAAAAATTCACATTGTCAATTTCTTTTCAGTTTCAGCAATATCTTTTTCAATCAGCGGGCGCATACTTTCCTTGTATTTCGTTAAATCGGCGTTTCGCAAACGTGATAATATAACGGGAATATATTTTGGCTTTACTGAACCAACCTGCGCAAGAGCCTTTATACACTGTCTGGCTGTAATCGGCTTTTCATCAGTTATGTGCGTAAGAAAATCGGAAATTATTCCATCGAAACGGTTTTCTTCATCCCATTGAACATTTGCCGCAAGGATATACAGCGCTCGATTTCTCACCAATGATTTTGGATGATTCAGCAGCGAGGCAAAGTCATTCAAATATTTGTACCATTTATCAGTTTCCTGACTTTCCGCTATGATTTTATCCGCAAGAGCGCAAGCATATTTATCGTCTTTTGACGTTAGCTTCGCAGCAATATTTTCTTTCATGCAGATCTCCCTAAAATCCGGTTTGAGGAAATGTGCGAAATGCGAAAGGTCGGTCCGCCCATTACAGACAGCAAATGCCGCTTCTCCTCTATTTGGGCATTCCCTTTCGCGCGTGCCGACCGTGTCACTCCCCGGAGAGCGTCTCCGATTCGTCCCGCACGGGGTGGGACAGGCTGACGTCGACGCCCGCGTCGCGGTCGGCCAGCGCCTTCGGCACGCCCGGGAAGATGCGCGCGACGCACTCCGCACGCGGGTGCAGGCCATCGTAAAAATCGACGTTTTCCGCCGGGATGGCATAGGGGTCGTAGCTGCCGTAAACCGGGATGTTGTACCGCCTGCCCAGCGCGCGCACCGCCTCCTCCGTGCCCAGCAGCCCGCCGTAGCGCTCGGCGTTTTCCAGCACGTGGTCGTATTCGATCGGCGGATAGGGCGCGAGGAAGAAAATCACGTTGATCTCTTTTTCCTGCATATACCGAAGCCATGCCTCGAAAACGGCGAGGCGCCCGGCGTCCGGCTCGGGATAATTTTCCAAAAAAGCCATCACGGTCGTCTGCTGCAGAGCGTCGGCGTCGACCTCCTCCTGCGGGCGGCTGCGGTAGGAAAGGCCGTAGACGACGCTGCCGTCCGCGCGGCGGACCTCGGCGTCCAGCTCATACAGCTTATCCTTCGGCACGGCCTGCAGCACCGCGCCCGATTCGGTCTCGACCTGATCGCCCAGCGCGGTGGCCGTCTGCATATACTCCAAATTCCCCTGAAAATAGGACAGGTCGAACAGATAGCCCCATTTTTGCGAGGTATCCTCTTTTTCATACGGCATCGGGATGCCCAGCCGCTCGGACACAAATTCCGCGTACAGCATGGGGTCGGCCCGCTTGCTCTGCGCGTCGACGTCGGTGTTGAAGATCCACGGGTCGACGCCGATGATGACATTTTTCGGCAGGCGGCCGCGCCGGTCGTAGATGTAAAACTCGCACAGCAGCTCATAAAAATCCGCGCCGGACAGGCTGCTGTTGTAAAAACTGGTGCGCACCATCTCCCGCGAAAGCTGCATGATGCGGCTGGAGCCGAGGGCGATGGTCTCGGGCACGGAGTCGTCGTCCATATTGGCGACGACGGTGTCCAGGATCTCGCGCTGGCGGCTGAGCACCTGATCGTAGCCGATCAGGTCGTCGCCCGCGAGGATCATCTCCGCGACGCCGCGCAGATCAAGGTCGCCAAGGAAATAGCCTTGACAGTCCACCGTGTAGTTGATATAGATCACCAGCGCCAAAAACGGCGTGAACAGCAGCGCCCCGAGCGCGAGGCGCGCGGCGGAGATCAGGCGGTTCGCGACCAGCAGCGCAAGCTTTTTCATCCGTCGTCCCTCCCCACGCCATTAGAATCGGCCATAAATCGAGCCGGAATTCGCGAACGAGCCAAATACCAGCAGCGCGGCCGCCATCGCGTAGTACAGCGGCCAGCGCAGGACGATGGGCACCCGGCGGATCACACGGCTGACCGGCTCCCGAACGGATTCGAGCGTCTCCACCACCGCCACGCTGAAGCCCAGCACGACCACGCTGCGCAGCGCCAGCCCGATGGAGGCCAGCACACGCCCCACCGCCTGCGGCGCGCGGAACAGCCTGTCCCAGCCGGTGAACAGATGGCCGTAGATGTACAGCGCGTCCGACAGGCCCTCGCTGCCCGGGAATACCTCCGACGCGCGGAAAAAGACGATACAGCTCGTAAAAAGCAGATAGACGATTACGCATTGTAAAACGCGCTTCACCGGGCGAAAGGCATACAGCGGATTTTTGCGCGCGAGGCGCAGGCGCGCGGGCTCGGTGGCCTTGCCGATACACAGATACGCACCGTTCAGAAGGCCCCACACGGCCATCGACAATGACGCGCCGTGCCACAGGCCGCTGACGAGAAACACGAAAAGCTGGTTCAGGTTCTGCCGCACGGCGCCCTTGCGGTTGCCGCCCAGCGGGATGTACAGATAATCGCGGAACCAGCTTGTCAGGCTGATGTGCCAGCGCCGCCACAGGCCGATGAACGAGCACGCGCGCAGCGGCTGGCGGAAATTCTCCGTCAGCGTAAAGCCAAACACCGAGGCCGCGCCGATGGCGACGTCGCACCCGGCGGAAAAATCGCAGTAAAGCTGATAGGTATACAGCAGGCTGGCCAGCAGCAGCACCGGCCCGGTGTAGCCGTCGTAGCGCAGATTGCCGTAGACGGCGTCCACCGCGCCGCCGAGGGTGTTGGCGATGACAAATTTTTTGAAAAAGCCCCACCCGATGCGGAACAGCCCTCCCGCCACGCGGTGATAGTCAAACGGCGGCGGCGTCTTGAGCTGGGGGATCAGCTTCGGCGCGCGCTCGATGGGGCCGGTGACGATGCACGGGAAAAAGCTGACGAACAGCGCGTAGCTCAGCAGATCCCTCTGCGCGCGGTATGCGCCGCGGTAGACGTCGATCACATAGCCCGCCGCCGCGAACGTAAAATAGCTGATGCCCACCGGCACGAGCAGCGCGGGCCCGGCGGAAAAGCCCCCGAGACCGGCGGCGCGTAGCAGGCCCGAGAGCGCTTTGCCGAAAAAGGTGAAGTATTTATAATAGAACAGCGCGCCGAAGCACACCGCCAGCGTCACGCCGAGGCACACGCGCCGCGCCCACGCCGCGCGCAGCCGC
>CANRZX010000051.1 GCA_947644575.1 uncultured Clostridia bacterium
CATACCGTTCAAGTCCGGCGTGCCGCGCGCCTTTTCAAAGACCACGCGGTTCGCCTGCTCCAGCGCGCCCGAGAGCAGCGCGCGCGCGTCCCGCGCGCCGTCCGGCCGGGGGGCAAGGCCCGCTTCCACGACGCGCTCGATCACGGCGCAGGCAAGGCTGCTCGCGAGCCGCCCGCCCTTGGCTCCGCCCATACCGTCGCAGACAACGCCCCACGCGGCACCGTCCGCGCGATGTCCCGCGCGGTAGCTGTCCTGATTTTCACTGCGTTGGATGCCAATGTCCGTCAAGCCGACCAATTTCATCCCGGCGTCCCCCCTCCGGCGTGCTTTCATGCGTTTTGACTGAATTCCCCGCGCGGCCTCTCCGGCGTCTCGGCCGCTGCCGGGCCCGCGTCATCCCGGCGCAGCTGCCCGCAGGCGGCGCTGATGTCCGCGCCCAGCCTCCGGCGCACCGTGGCGTTGACGCCCAGCTGTGTCAGCATGGTCTGGAAACGGCGGATATTGGCCGCGTCCGACGCGGAATAGGGCGATCCGTCCACGGGATTGATGGGAATCAGATTGACATGCGCGTCCATGCCCGCAAGCAGACGCGCTAAGCGGCGCGCCGTTTCCGGGCTGTCGTTGACGCCGTTCACCATCGAATACTCAAAGCTGACGCGCCGCCCGGTCGTCTCCCGGTACGCGCGGCAGGCCCGGATCAGCCGCTCGACGGGATACGCGTCATTGACGGGCATCATGGCGCTGCGCAGCTCGTTCGTCGGCGCGTGGAGCGAGACGGAAAGCGTCAGCCCCAAACGCCGCTCGGCGAGCTTTTCGATCATCGGAACAAGCCCGCAGGTGGAAAGGCTGATATTGCGCATGCCGATGTTCGCGCCGTCCGGCGAAGAAATAATGGACAGAAAATCCATGACGTTGTCAAAATTGTCGAGCGGCTCGCCGATGCCCATCAGGACAATATGCGAAACGCGCTCTCCCTGATCGCGCGCGGCGGCGTAAATCTCTCCCGCGATCTCGCCCGCCGTCAAATTCCGCACGCGTCCGCCCTGTGTCGAGGCGCAGAAACGGCAGCCCATCCGGCAGCCGACCTGCGTGGAAACACAGACAGTATTGCCGTAGGAATACCGCATCCATACCGTTTCGATACAATTTGCGTCCGGCAGGCGCAAAAGATATTTTACCGTGCCGTCCCGCGACTGCTGACGCCGCCGTACCTCGAGCGTTTCGATGAAAAAGCGCCGCTCCAACTCGGCCAAAAGCGCCTTGGGCTGGTCCGTCATTTCGGCGAAGGAGACCGCCCGCTTCTCATGCAGCCAGCGGAAAATCTGCCGCGCGCGAAACGCGGGCTGCCCCAGCTGCGCCATCAGCTGGGAAAGCATCGGCTCGGTATAGGAGGAGAGCCCTATCTTATTCATTATATCACAATCTCTCCAGTAAAGCTACGAAAAATCCGTCTGTTCCGGTGTCCTGCGGGTAAAGTGTAATAAATTTGTCATCTTTTGTCGCCCCGGGGACGACAGTCTCCACCTCGCGCGAACAAAACTCCGGATGCGCATCCAGAAAGGGCCGCACGACACCGGCGTTTTCCTCCGGGTTCAGTGTACAGGTGGAATAAACCAGCCTTCCGCCGGGCTTCACATAGCGCGACGACGTCTCTAAAATGGCGCGCTGCAGACGGATCAGCTCCGACAAGCCGTCCAGCGTTTTCAGCCGGATGTCCGGCTTTTTCGCCAGAACGCCGAGGCCGGAGCACGGCACATCGCACAGCACCGCGTCCGCCAAAGGAAAGTCCGCCTGAAAGCGGGATGCGTCCTGCCGCCGCGTTTCGCCGCACCGAATCCCAAGGCGTTTCCATACCCCGTCCACCAGCGGCAGACGGTTTTGCGCGGCGTCGCAGGCGAGCAGCCTGCCCATGCCGCGCATATACTGCGCCAGCGTGGCGCTTTTTCCCCCGGGCGCGGCGCACAGGTCGAGCACGGTGTCGCCGGGCTTAGGGCAAAGCGCCGCGCAGGCCAACTGAGACGCCTCGCCCTGAACATGAAACGCGCCTGAAGCAAACAGCGGGTGCGCGGCGATGTCCCCTTTATAAGAAATGTACAGGCTGTCCGGCACACTGCCGCGCCGCGTGGGAACATCCTCGGCGGCAAACGCCGTCTCGAGCGCAGCCACATCCGTTTGCAGCGTGTTGACGCGCACACAAAGCGGCGGCGCGAGGAAGCTGCTTTGCAGAATCGCCTCGCACCGCGCGGAGCATTTTTCCAAGAGCAGCCGCACCAAGGGGAGCGATACGCTGTATGTCACGCTCAGCCGTTCGGCCTCCTCTGAAAAGCCCTCCCCCGAAAGCTCCGCGCACGCGGCGCGGCGCAGCACGGCGTTCACCATTCCGGCGGCGCTGGCCTTACCCATGCGGCGCGTCAGCGCGACCGATTCGTTCACGGCGGCATGCACCGGCACACCGTCCATATACCGCGCCTGATACAGCCCGCTGCGCAGAATGGCGCGCACCGGCGCGTCTAATTTCGCGAGCGGCCTTGCAAGATATTTTTGCAGCAGCCAATCGAGCGTGACCATACGCTCAATGGTTCCGTAAAAGATCGCGCTGAAAAACGCGCGCTCCCGCGCACTGCCGTCAAAGCCGTCCAGCGCGTGGCGCAGCACAAGATTTGCGTAGCCGTCCCGCTCCTGCTTCATCAGCGCGACGGCGGCGGTTCGGCGTGGATCGTCCATCGGAGCGCTCCTTCCCTTTCCCTTGTCCCCTTTTCGGGGCAATACGCCGTTTCCCTTGAGCAGAGGAAAATGGAACCCCGTCGGTTTTGCCACGCAAGCCCGCTGAAAAGCGGCGTGAATTCAACTCTTCTCTGCTTTATATAACGGGAGACAAAGAAATTTTATTGCAGTCGCATCCGGCTTTGTAATAAATAAGATTTTCTTTCGTCTCTCCGACAAGCCAGAGCTTATCTTCTTTTATACAAGACGATTTGCGGCTGTGTCCCGTTGCATCCATATTCACACACTAACAGATATTTGTCATCCGCGACAATGCCATAGCATCGGTCGCTGCCGGGGATTTCAATTTGATTTCCCCAATAAACACGATGATCCTCCAATAATTTGACAGACTGCCCGTTTACCAGCGGGTACTCCAGATTCACATAAAGCCCGTTCAATAGATTAAGCCCGTTCACCTGCAGACTTGGGATTCCAAGCGCATTGAATTCCTCTATCAACGCTTTTTTCAGCTTTTCCATCGCCTCAAAGCCGCCCTGTTCCACGCACTCCGCCGCAATGCACGTTCCCCCAAAGGGATGACCCTCTGTCTTCGCGCAGCCGCCGCAGTCGTCTCTCAGATTACACTTGCCGCAGCATTCGCCCCCGCAAATCGACAACATCCGTCCGCCCTCCAAAGCTTTGATTGATTTTGTTTCCCCGCCGCCGGTCCTCTCAAAAAGTCAAACCGTTTCAGTAAGCACTGATTCAATCGACGTGTCAGATCGACGAGCAGATTTCCCGCCTGTTGAAGCTGAAAAATTGCCAAAATACTTGGTGTATTTTAAGATTTTGAGGCAAAAACAGGCGGAAAATATGCCGCCGAGATGCGCACGGCGATTTATTCAGTGGTTACTTCAGATGGCTCCAGCCGGTCGCCGACGGAAAAGCGGCGTCCCGCCGCCCACGCGCTGCCCTCCATCGGGCGGCTACCCTCTGGCACCACCTGCGTCAGCGTCAGCGCGCCCCGCGCGCAGGCCACCGTCAGCGGCTTGACGCTCAAAATCTCGCCCGGCGCGCCCGACGCCGTGTCGTCGCACAGCGTGCGCAGCACCTTGACCTTTTTCCCGTTGTGCTCGAAAAAGGCGACGGGCCACGGGTTCAGCCCGCGGATCAGATCATGCAGCCGGCGCGCGGGCGCGTCAAAGCAAAAGCGCGCCATTTCCTTCGTCAGAGGCGGGGCGAGCGTCGCCCTGCCGTCCTCCTGCGGCACGGCCCGCGCCGTTCCCGCCGCAATCTCGTCGATGGCCGCGAGCAGCGTCCGCACGCCCGTTTCCGTAACGCGCGCGAACAACTCGCCCGACGTCTCGTTTTCCCCGATCTCAATCGGCTCGGTGCGCAGGATATCGCCCGTGTCCAGCCCCTCGTCCAAATACATGATCGAAACGCCCGTCCGCTTGTCGCCGTTGATCACGGCCCACTGCACGGGCGCCGCCCCGCGATACTGCGGCAGCAGCGAAACATGCAGGTTGATGCAACCGCGCGGCGGGATCGCGAGCACCTCCGGCGGCAGAAGGCGTCCATAGGCCACGACAACAATCAGTTCCGGTGCCAGCGCGCGGATGTTTTCCGCCGCCGCGCCGTTCCGCAGCGTCGCGGGCTGGAACACCGCGAGCCCATGCGCCAGCGCCGTCTGCTTCACCGGCGGAGGCGTCAGCGTCTGCCTGCGCCCGACAGGCTTATCCGCGCGCGTATACACGCCGCAAACCGTGTGCCCCGCGCTGAGGATGGCCTCCAGCGCGGCGGCGGCAATGTCGGGCGTACCCATAAAAAGGATTCTCACGGCTTACTCCTCCGTACCTTCTTCGTCGTGCTCCACATCCTCATAGAAATACTCGGCGACGTCCATGATCGTAATGCCGTCTAAATGATCCGTCTCATGGCAGATGCAGCGCGCCAGCATCCCATCTGCCGTCAAGGTAAAGGGCTTCCCTGTGCGGTCAAACGCGCGCACCGTCACCTTTTGCGGGCGGCGGACGGCGGCATTGTGGCCGGGGAAGGAAAGGCAGCCCTCATAATTGACCTCCTCGCCCTCCTTGGCGATGATTTCCGGGTTGATGAATTCCAAATATTTCGGCTCGTAATCCTCCGGCGGTTCCTCGTCCTCGGGCAGATCACGCTCGTCCACGCTGACAAACACCCGGCGCAGCGTGCCCACCTGCGGACCGGCCAGGCCGTAGCCCTGCACGTCCGCCAGCGTTTCCTTCATGTCGTCGAGCAGCACCGCCAGCCGGCCGTCAAAGCTTGTCACCGGGCGGCATTTCTTTTTCAGAATCGGGTCCCCATCCTGTACAATGATGCGCAAAGCCATCTGTGATCGTCCTTTCTCTCACTCATTGATATTTTTAGGGATGCTTTATAGATCGGCGTCGGAATGGAAATCTAAATAAACCGACGCCCTGCCCGGCCATCCCTCGGCCTGATACGCCGCCAGCGCCTCGCCCAGCAGCGCGCGGAACGCGCTGTCGTTGCGGCATTTCAGCGTCAGACGGTACCGGTACTGGTTGTTCACCATCGCGACGTGCATCGGCGCGGGGCCAAGCAGCCGCAGCGGAATGCCGCCGCGCTCCTGTGTCAGACGCCGCACCGCGCCGGCAAACGCGCGCGCCGCAGCAAGTACCTCCGCCTCTTTTTCGCCGGAAAAGCCCGCGAGGCAGATCGCGCAGAACGGAGGGTACAGATTCATGCGACGAAACGCGATTTCCTCGGCGTAAAACGCCTGATAGTCCTGCCGCGCGGCCAAATTCAGCACGGGATGGTTCGGGTCGACCGTCTGGATCAGCGCGCGGCCCGCCCGCGCGGCGCGGCCGCCGCGCCCCACGACCTGCGTCACCAACGAGAACACGTTTTCATACGCCTTGTAGCCATGGGCAAACAGCAGCTGGTCGATGCCCAGCACCCCTACGAGCGTCACCCGCGCGAAATCCAGCCCCTTCGCAACCATCTGCGTACCAAGCATGATATCGTAGTCGCCCTTCGCGAAACGCCGCAGCATCGTCGCGTGCGCGTCCCGGCGCGAGGTGGTGTCCATATCCATGCGCAGCACCCGCGCTTTGGGAAAGCGCTGGGCCAGCTCCTCCTCCACGCGCTGCGTGCCGAAGCCTGTGTATTTCAGCCGTCCGCCGCACGCGGGGCACGCCTCGGGAACGGGACTGACCGCCTTGCCGCAGTAATGGCACAGCAGCCGGTTTTCCGCCTTGTGGTACACCATCGGCACGCTGCACGCGCCGCATTTCACGACCTCATGGCAGGCGGTGCACATCCCCACGGTCTGATAGCCGCGCCGGTTCAGCAGCAGGATCGTCTGCTCGTCCCGCGCGAGATTTGCCTCGATCTCCCGCGCGAGCGCGCCGCTGACGGACGACGCGTTGCCCGCCGCCAATTCCGCGCGCATATCGACCAGCCGCACCTCGGGCAAAGGCAGCTGATTATAGCGCTCTGTCAGCTCCACCAGCGCCATGCGCCCGTTTTTGGCCGCGTAATAGCTTTCGGTCGAGGGCGTAGCCGAGGCCAGCAGTAGCAGTGCGTGATGCTCGGCCGCGCGGCGCTTCGCCACGTCATGCGCGCTGTAGCGCGGCGCGCGCTCCGAGCGGTAGGTGTGCTCCTGCTCCTCGTCGATGATGATGACGCCGATGTCCGAAAGCGGGGCGAACACGGCGCTGCGCGTCCCAACTACAATGTCCGCGCCGCCGCTCTGGATCTGGTGATACTGCAGCAGGCGCTCGGTGTTGGATAAGCCCGAATGCTGCACCGCCACGCGGCCGCCGAAAAACGCTTTCAGGCGCTGGATCATCTGCGGCGTCAGGGATATTTCCGGCACCAGCACCAGCGCCTTTCGCCCGGCGGCGACCGCCTTTTCTACCAGCTTCAGAAAGACAAGCGTTTTCCCGCTGGAGGTAACGCCGTGCAGCAGCGCGGCGGACGCTTCGTCTTTCTCCATCAGCGCCGCCAGCCGACGATACGCCGTCTGCTGCGCGGGCGAAAGCGTGATCTCGCTCCGCGGCGGCATATCCTCGCGGGGCAGCGCCGCGCTTTTGTCCTGCGCGAAAACGGTCAGCACGCCCTTTTTGACAAGCCCCTCTAAAACGGAACGGGTAACGCCCTGCTGCTCCAACTGCGCGCGCGTTTTCGCGCCGCCGGCCAGCGCGTCCCACGCGGCCTGCTGCTTTTCCGTGCGCCGTCCCGTCCACGGCGTGTCCGTGCGCTCGTAAGCCGGCTCGGTATGGCGGACAAGCCGCTTTTGCAGACGCGGCGCGCCGCCGTCGTTCACAGCCCGGTACTGCGCGCCATAGGGGATGATCGCCCGGACAGCCTCATAGTACGTGCAGAACGTGTGCTCCTTGAGAAAATAGACAAGGCGCAGCAGCTCCCCCGACAGGCGCGCCTGCTCGGGCGCGGCGTCGTACAGCTCCTTCAGGCGCAGGCTTTCCGCCTGCCCGTCCGGCGCGTCTGTTTTCAGCACCACGCCCATGCGCGCCGCCGTGCCGCGCCCAAAAGGGATCAGCACCATACTGCCCACATGCACACAACCCCGCAGGCGCTCGGGCACGCGATAGGTATATAATTTGTCAAAATGAAAGGTGGCGTTATCGACCGCCACCTGCACGCAATCGGCCACGCGCCCACCCTTCCCCGCCACTGCGCTCCGGCATCCGCCGGAGCGCAGTGGACAAACTGTAATTACTTCCTCTTTTTACTCATTAGAAAACAGCTGACGGCCACAAATAAACCCATGAAAATCCACGGAAACGCCGCTCCTAAAAAATCACTCGCCATACTTCATTCATCCTTCAAAATTGCGATTTTTGCGGTTCCTTCCTCCGGACCGCGCGGCAATGACGCCAAAAAGTCAAGCGCCGCAACATCTACGCTTCCATCCCGTTCACCTTGTGTGGGCTCGGCGGCAATTCGCCGAACGGCGGGCAGTAGCCCGCAAAGCGCTTCCCCCGAAAAATGCGGCAGAAGATCGCATAGAAGAAACCATTTCCAATCCTCATCCCTCTGTTCGGGCCGCAAAAGCCGCGCAATCACAGGCGCCGCCCGGCGCTGATGCCGCGTCAGCACCGGCCGCAGCGCTTTGGCTGCCGGCCAATTGCCGTCCCTTAGCCATTCCAGCAATGCAGGAAGCGCCGGTGCAATTTCATCCTCCGTCAGCCGGAGCAGCCCTTCTATGCCAGAGATATCGAATTTATCCTTTGGAACAAGCGCCCACACATCTCTGGCTTCCGTACATTCCTTTACTGTCGTCATTCGCTCTGCCGCGCGCGCAGGATGCGGTATATTTCCTCCGCGCACGCGTCTACCTCCCGGTTTACGACCGTGAAATCATATTCCCCGGCATGGGCCATTTCCTCCTTCGCGCGCTCCAAGCGGCGCTCGACCGCCTCAGCGCTCTCGGTACCGCGGCCGAGCAGCCGGGCGCGCAGCTCTTCAATGCTCGGCGGCAGCAGAAAAATCAGCGTGCTTTCGGGATAAATCCTCTTGATATTCGCCGCGCCCTGCACCTCGATCACAAGCACCACGGTTGTGCCCGCGTCCAGCCGCCCATCCACCTCCGAGCGAGGCGTTCCATAGTATCGGCCGCAGTAGCCCGCATATTCCAGCATTTCCCCGCGCGCAATTTTTTCCTCAAACTGCGCGTCGCTCAGGAAATAATAGTTGACGCCGTCTGTTTCGCCCGCGCGCGGCGGACGCGTGGTAGCCGAAACGGAAATTTCGATTTCAGGGTGCCGCGCCATCAAATGGGCGACAACCGTGTCCTTCCCCGCGCCCGACGGCCCGGAGACGACCAAAAGGCAGCGCTGCTTATTCATCCTCATCCAGCTCCTCTTCGTCGTCATCCTCGTTCAGCCGGTTCGCGACTGTCTCCGGCTGTACGGCGGACAGGATCACATGATCGGAATCCGTAATAATCACCGCACGGGTCCGGCGGCCATAGGTCGCGTCGATCAGCGCGCCCTTGTCGCGCGCCTCCTGGACAATGCGCTTGATCGGCGCGGATTCCGGGCTGACGATGGCGATCAGCCGGTTCGCGCTGACCATATTGCCAAAGCCGATATTGATGAGTTTCATCTCTTTTCCTCCTCGAGCGGTTATGTCCAGCCCGGCGCGGGCGCTATGCCTACACCAAATCCCGGCGGACGTTTTGCTTCCAAGCGCCCGCCGTCATTCGATATTCTGGATCTGCTCGCGGATCTTTTCAATTTCCGCTTTCATGTCCACCACCTTGCGCGTGATGTCCAGCTCCTGCGCCTTGCTGCCAATGGTGTTCGTTTCGCGATTCATCTCCTGCGTCAAAAAATCCAGCTTGCGGCCCACTGGCTCATCCAGTTTCAAAATGTCCCGATACTGGCGGATGTGGCTGCGCAGACGCACGGTTTCCTCATCGACCGCCGTCTTATCGGCGAAGATCGCCGCCTCGGTCAGAATGCGCGCCTCGTCAATGCCGGTATCCGCCAAAAGCGCCTTCAACCGCGCGTACAGCTTTTCCTGATAATGCGGCACTCGCTGGGCGCTCATCGTCTCGACCTCGCCCACGGCGCGCTCCAAATAATCCAAGCGGGAGAGAATATCCGCTTTTAGCTTTTCCCCCTCGGCGGCGCGCATCGCCATAAAGTTTTCCACCGCGGCCTCGGCCACGGCGCGGACATCCTGCCAAAGCTGCTCCTCGTCCGTCTCAGCCTTGCGCGTGGTAAATATATCGGAAAAGCGCGCCAGCGTTGACACGGTGACATCGTCCGGAATTTCCAGCGTCCGGCTGACGGAACGGATCGCTTCTAAATAGCCCTTCGCCAGCTCCATATTGGCGCTGATCGAGGCCTCGGGCGCGCTCACGTTCACAACGGTGAGCGTCAGCTCCGTCTTGCCGCGCGAGATCGTGGCGTTGACAAGCTTTTTCAGGCGGTCGTCCAAAAACGCGAAGCTGCGCGGCATACGGGAGGTGTACTCAAAGTAGCGCGAATTCACGCTTTTAATCTCGATCGTAATATCACGGCCGCCGCGCTCCGCCTGCGCGCGCCCGTATCCGGTCATGCTGCGCACCATGTGCAATCCCTCTTTCCCATTCTGCGTTGCGTTATCTCTTATTTTACTATCCGCCGCGGGTTTTGGCAAGTACCGCCCACCGTGTTTTTGCGGAATTATTCCCCCCGCGCACTGGCCGCTCCTTTGCAGCGGCACACGGCAAGTGTGGCCGCGCCTGTCGTGCAGAAAAAGCTTTTTCACCCTGTTTTTTGGCGGAGCGATGAAATCAGCGCCGCCCCAAACGGGGCGGCGCTGCCTGATGCGGATTAAACCGGATGGGATTTATTCGCAAAATCAACATGGTCGCCGTCGACGCCGGCAACTTTGTTGTTCCGCTTTTCAAAGAATTTCGGGGCGACCTGCGGGAACATCGCGTAGGTGAGGACGTCCTCCTCCTGCATGACGTACTTCGCGGCCTCCTGCTTCAGCTTCTCGATCTCCGGCTCCAGCAGATCGGCGGGGCGGCAGGTGATCGGCTGCTCGTCGCCGAGGATCTTCTTTGTGAATTCCGGGCTAATCGGCGCGGGCGTTTTGCCGTAATCGCCGTGGACAAGGCCCTTGAATTCCTTTGTGACCATCTTGTAGCGCTCGCCGAGAATCACATTGAACACGGCCTGCGTACCGACGATCTGACTGGTCGGGGTGACGAGCGGCGGATAACCGGAATCCTGACGCACGCGGGGAATCTCCTGAAGCACGGCGTCGAGCTGATCCTCCTTGCCCGCGTCCTTGAGCTGCTTGAGGAGGTTTGAGAGCATCCCGCCCGGCACCTGATACAGCAGCGTATTCGCGTCCACACCAAGCATCTTCGGGCTGAGCTGCCCGCTCTTGAGATATTTCTCGCGCAGCTTGGCGAAGTGCTCGCGCACAACGTTCAGCTTCTTCAGATCGAGGCCGGTGTCATAATCCGTGCCCTGCAGGGCGGCCACGAGGCTCTCGGTGGGCATATGGCTCGTACCCAGCGACAGCGGGCTGATGGCCGTATCCACAATGTCGGCGCCCGCCTCGATGCCCTTCAGAATGGACATGGATGCAAGGCCGGAGGTGTAGTGACTGTGGATATCCACAGGGATCGAAACGCTCTCCTTCAGCGCCTTGACCAGCTCATAGGTGGAATACGGCGTCAGCAGGCCGGCCATATCCTTGATGCAGATGGAATGCGCGCCCATCTCCTCAAGCGTTTTGGCGTACTTCGCGAAATACTCATTGTTGTGCACGGGGCTGAGGGTATAGCTGATGCAGCCCTGCACGTGCGCCTTCTCCTTGATGGCGGCCTTGATGGCTGTCTGCAGGTTGCGCGGGTCGTTCAGCGCGTCGAAGATGCGCAGAATGTCGATGCCGTTCGCGACGGATTTCTGCACAAAATACTCGACGGCGTCATCGGCGTAATGGCGGTAGCCCAGCATATTCTGGCCACGGAACAGCATCTGCAGCTTGGTGTTCGGCATTTCCTTGCGCAGGATGCGCAGGCGGTCCCACGGGTCCTCGTCAAGGAAGCGGATGCAGGAATCAAACGTCGCGCCGCCCCAGCACTCGGCGGAATAGTAGCCCACCTCGTCCATCGCAGAAAGAATCGGGCGCATTTCGTCCATCGTCATACGCGTCGCAATCAGCGACTGATGCGCGTCACGCAGGCCGACCTCGGTAATTTTAATCGGTTTCTTTGCCAAAATCGTTCACCTCTCTGTTCAATTCAGCGAGACAAGCAGATCGCCCACATTCACCACGTCGCCCTTGCGGCAATTCACGGAGGCGACCGTACCGTCCTGCGGCGCAACGATCTCGTTTTCCATCTTCATGGCCTCTAAGATGCAAAGCACCTCGCCGGATTTGACAGACGCGCCCACAGTGGCCTTCACATCGAGGATATTGCCGGGCATCGGCGCAGTAACGGAGACAGCGCCCGCGCTCCCGGCGGCAGCGGGAGCCGCCGGGGCCGGAGCAGCGGCGGGAGCGGGAGCCGCGGCAGGCGCCGGTGCAGCGGCAGCGGGAGCCGGAGCCGCCGCGCCCTCTTCAACAGTGACCTGGTAGGCAACACCGTTCACGGTAACAGTAAAGTTTTTCATGGAAGTTCCTCCTGTCATATATCAGTTTACGGTTCTCACTCACAGAGCCATATTGCCGTGCTTTTTCGGCATCCTCTGAACGCGCTTCGTCGCGAGCATATCCAGCGCGGACGCGACGGCGGCGCGCACCCCGCCGGCGGGAACGGCCATATCGGCCAGACCGGCGTCCACTGCGGCGGACGCGCTGCATACCTCAGCGGCATATTTCGCGGCCAGCTTCGCGGTATCCGCCGCGATATTGGTGCCCTGCTCCAACTCGTCCTTATACAGAACGGTGACAGCGGCCTTCGGGTCAATGGGCGCGACCGTGCAGCCTTCGACGGCGACCGTCAAATCCGCATTTGCAAAAGCGGTATACGCCGCGCCAACGGCCTTGCCCGTCAGAACAGCCACCTTCGCCGTAGTCGCGTCGGCGTACGTACCGGCCAGACGTGCGGCCTCGCGCAGGCCGCCGGATAAATCCTCGGCACAGCTCTTCTTAAAGCCATCCGTATTGACCAGCGTGACAACCGGAATGCTGAACGCGTCGCACATCCGTACAAAACGCGCCGTCTTGGATACGCAGCAGCGGCACAGCGCCTCGTCCGCGCCCTTTGTGGCGACAATGCCCACAACGCCGCCCGCGACGGTCGCCAAAGCGGTGTACACATTTTTGCCGTATCCCTCATACAGCTCCACGGCGCTGTCCGCGTCCACGATGCTCGCGGCGGCCTCCACCGGGCAGTATTTCGCCAGATTCAGCGCGCCGGACGGCTGCGCCGACTCAAATACCGCGGGACCGGCCAAGTTGTTGGAGGGCAGCAGGCCCACCATCCGGGCCGCGGCGGCGGCGGCCTCGTCCGCGTTCTTCACCACAAGCGCGGCAACGCCGGCCTTCGCGGCATACGCGGCGCTGCCCGCGCCCTCGGTCTTATCGCCTGCGGCGGCGGACGTAAACGGGGGCGTCAGGAACAGCTCGCCCTCCTCGCTCATGATGCAGACGTCCGCATCGGCGGCAGCCAGCGCGCTGCCCGCGCCGCACACCCCGGTGACGACCGCGATCTGCGGCACAACGCCGGAAACACGCGCCACAGCCGCGGCCACAGCCGCGCTGCCGGAAAGCGCCGCAAGCCCTTCCTCAAGCTTCGCACCGACGGAGTTGTAGAACGTAACCACGGGATTGCCCGTCCTCGCGGCCATATCCAGTACCTTTACGACCTTCTCAGTATCCTTTTCGGACACGGCCGCTCCCGTCTGGCACACAGCGTACACGGGGACACCGTTCGCGCTGCCAAACGCCGCGGCCACGGCGCCGTCCGCGTAAAGCGCGCTGTAAGCGCCCTCGTCAAAGAATTTGGCAAGCACTTCCTTGCCGGTTGTTGCGATAGCCATTAACAGCCCTCCTGCATCATAAAATTCAAATGCTGGGATCCTTCGGACGCTCCGTTTTCCGGTTATCGTCCAATAGGCTTTTCACCGCACCGCGATAAAAAGCCGAAACTTGTTTTTATTATACTATTTTTTCCGGTTCATGACAAGGGGGATGTCCCGCGTTTTTTCAAAACTTTTTTCAGACCGGCGGCCTCATCGCCCGCCGCGGCCCGCAGCCGCAGCGCGCTCATTCCGTTTCCCCGGCGCACCCGCCGAACAGCCTTTCGTTGGGAATGGGCGTGTCCGGCGCACCGCCGAAAAACACGCCGCGCCACTGAGCCAGCCGCGCGTCCGACGCCTCGACCTCAAACGACGACGCCCCGGCGCGCTCCCCCGCCGCCACACAGGCGCGCACCGCGCCGTCGATCAGCGCCGTATTCTCCACGCCGCAGTCCAGCACGCGCGTCACCGCGCCGTCCACACGGTACAGCATATGGCCTAAATATTCCGGGCCGTTCATGACGATATAGCCCTCTATCTCCCCCTGAAAGCGGCCCGCGTTCAGCAGGTCGATCACGTCATATTCGCGGATGGGGCGCATCGCGATCATTTTCCGCCGCCTCCCCCACTCTTTTTCGTCGCGCGGCGCGGCCCGCCCTCCTGGACGCGCGTCTTTCCCCGACGCGCGTCGTTGGCCGCCGTGTTGCGCGCAATCACCGCCGACGCTTTCCCCCGCGAGGCGGCGGCTCGCAGCGCCGCTACCTCCTGCGTTGTCAGCTCCCGGTACTGTCCGGGCTGGAGCATTCCCAGCTTTACCGCGCCCAGCGCCGAGCGGCGCAGGCGGATGACCTCGAGCCCCACTGCCTCGCACATACGGCGGATCTGCCGGTTCTTGCCCTCGCGGATTGTCATCTCCAGCACCGTGCGCTCCGGCTCGTCGGCCGCCACACGAATGGCGGCGGGCAGCGTTCTGCTGCCGTCGTCGAGCACCACGCCGTTCGTCAGCGCGACGATCTGCTCCTCCGTCGCGTGCGGACGCACCGTCACGCGGTACAGCTTGGACACGCCGTGGCTGGGGTGCATCAGCAGATTCGCAAATTCACCGTCGTTCGTCAGCAACAGCAGGCCCTCGCTGTCCTTGTCAAGACGGCCCACCGGGTAAACGCGCACGGGCGCGTCCACAATCAGGTCCATCACGGTCCTCCGCCCGCATTCGTCGCTGGTGGTGGTGATGTAGCCGCGCGGCTTATACATCATATAATAATATTTTTCGGTCTTTTTCGGCACGGAAACACGCTGCCCGTCCACTGTGAGCAGATCGGCGCGCGAATCCATTTTATCGCCGATCGTAACCGGCCTGCCGTTCAGCTTTACGCGTCCCTCACGGATCAGCTGCTCGGCGACTCGGCGTGAGCAGACGCCCTGCTCGGCCAATACCTTTTGAATTCGGGTGTCCCGCATGACTTCTCCTTTATTTTACCCGGCTGTGCGCCGGCCGTGTCATTCCTTCTCCGGTTCCTTCGTCGGCGCGGCCTCCTGCTCTGCCGGCTTCTTCTGCAAAAGCGCCGTCACCTTATCCACCAGTTCCGGCACCAAGCTGAGCGCGCGGTCCACACTGTTGGATGTATCCGCCAGCTGCATCACACGCACGTTCCCATCCTTGGCCACCAAAAAGCCCACGGGCTGGATCGAAACGCCCGCGCCGCTTCCGCCACCGAACAGCTCCTTTGTCGTTTTGCTGGGAAAATCCGACCCGCCGGACGCAAAGCCGAACGTTACCTTCGAGATCGGCAGCACCAGCGTGCCGTCCGCCAAATTGATGGGATTGCCGATGATGATGTCAGCGTCCACCATGCTTTTGATTTTCTCCATCGTTGTGTCAACCATGCCTTCAATGGGGTGCTCGTTCATAAATGTACCTCCTGTTTCTATGATGATTTGTCGTGGATGGTCTGCCGGGATCTGCGGGTGCGCTTATCCGCTTTGCCCATTGGGATGCGGCCCCGCGGACACCGGGCCGCCTGCCCGGGCGGGCGGCGGATCGTCCTTTTTCAACAGATAAAGAAACGCGTGAACACCCGCGATCAGAAAAGAGACGGGCCGTGCGCCCACC
>CANRZX010000052.1 GCA_947644575.1 uncultured Clostridia bacterium
ACCAACCGGGGGGTTTTTTGGGGGCCCCCCCCCACCCAAAACTGGGGGGGGCAACGCGCGGGTTTCCCCCGGGGCGGCGGCCCCCCCGCCGATTTGGTCCGTGTTTATAGTAAAATTCAACCTCTTCACCTTCCCCCTCGGGGGAGCAGTAGGCCGCAGCCACTCATAGATCGCGCGATGCGCTCCTATTTGCGGGCGTCCCTTGCATGGGCGCCGTTACCCAAATCAAAGATTTGGACAGCGCCGCAAGGTGGCCGAGCGCGGCGAGGCCGGATGAGGGGTAATACCGGTAGAAGATGCTTTATTTTTCTGCTAAAAATAGGAGATTTGGTTTCGGGTGCGTCTAACGATCCTGATGCCCCGCGAAGCGCGCTGCGTCACGTCATACCCGCGATCAGGCGCGCGGCGTCCGCGATATACTGGGCCAGCGGCTTTTCCGGCAGGCCCGCGATGTGCGCGCCGCATTTGACGACGGGGATCAGCACCTTCTGCGCGTCGCTTTCCGCCACGGCGCGCGCCATCGCCGGGCTGCATTCGCCTAACATGCTGCCGGACAGCACGATGCCCACTGGCCCCGCGATCACGTCCGCGCGCGCCGCGTTGACGAGGACGGCGTTCTCGCCCGTCGCGCCGGCGTCCGCGCCCGCCTTCAGCATGGCGCCGGTGGCCAGCGCGTTCATGCCGACGGCGACGATCCGGCGCTTTTCCCCGGCCGCGCGCAGCGCCTCGATCAGCGCGCGGCCGAAGCCGCCGCCCTGCCCGTCGATCACAACGATTTCCATCCGATTCTCCTCCCGCTCTCATAAATATCTGTTTGGGGCCGCCGCAGGACGCCCCTCTGACAAACTGCCTAAAAAGCCGCATCCAAAGGCCAACCGCCGTTTTTTGGAACCTGTATGCACCCTCCCCAAACAGCGGCCGGGCGGGGAAGGGGCATATCCCGGTTCTACATCAGCGGCGAGAAGAACCGCAGGAACACCTGCGCGAGCCATTTGAAGAACGGCGTGCGCGCCACGTCCTCGAGCGTCACCTCGCGGCTCTCGGCCAGCGCGGCGCGCACATCGTCGCGCACGTCCCGCACCATGTGCCCGCCGTAGAATGCGCAGCAGTTTTCAAAGTGCAGGTAGAGGCTGCGGTAGTCCATGTTGGCGCTGCCCACGGTCGCCTCCTTGTCGTCGCTGACATACATCTTCGCGTGGACAAAGCCGGGCGTATATTCATAGATGCGCACGCCCGCCGCGAGCAGGCGCGGATAGTAGCTCTGCGTGACATAGTAGACGTACTTTTTGTCCGGGATGCCCGGCGTCAGGATGCGCACATCCACGCCGCTTTTCGCCGCGAGGCACAGCGCGGTGACCATCTCGTTGTCGACGATCAGGTACGGCGTGACGATGTAGACATAGTCACGCGCGCGGCGCAGCACGTTCCGGTACGCGTTCTCCGAGACCGTTTCTCCGTCCAGCGGGGAATCGCAGTACGGCTGCACGAAGCCGTCCGCCTCGTACTCGCCGACGGGCTTATATTCCTCGTACCGCGACTGCGTCCCCGAGACATAATCCCACATTTTCAAAAATGTCACCGTCAGCGCGTAGACGCCCGGGCCCTTCAGCATCACGCCGGTGTCCTTCCACACGCCAAAGCGCTTTTTGCGGTTGATGTATTCGTCGGCAAAATTCAAGCCGCCGGTAAAGCCGATTTCCCCGTCCACTACCGTGATCTTGCGGTGATCGCGGTTATTGAGCATTTTGTAATCGGAGATGTGCAGGGAGAACGCGACGGGGTTGAACGGGCGGCACTTGATGCCCGCCGCACGCAGCGCCGCGTCATAGCCCGGCGGCAGCGTGAACATCGAGCCGAACGCGTCGTAAATCAGGCGCACGTCAAGGCCCTCGGCGGCTTTTTGGCGCAGAAGCTCCAGCGTTTGGCCCCACATTTCACCTTCCTCGATGATGAAATATTCCATAAAGATGGAGCGCTTCGCGCCGCGCAGCACCTCCAAAAAGCGGGCGAAAAAATCCTGCCCCAGCGGGAAATATTCGCCCTTGGTGGCGCCGTACACCGGCGCGGCGGCGCTGCGCAGCAGATACTCCACATTGCGGGAGAGATCGGGCTCGCGCTCGGCCAGCTCCTGCGTAACGGCGTCGTCCTGAACCATCGCCGCCGAGGCCGCGCGCTCGATGTCCGCGAATTTCTCGATGTTCCGGCGCGTAATACGCTGGCTGCCCCACCACAGATAAAACAGCGCCCCTGTGACCGGCAGCCAGACGACGATCAGCATCCACATGATCTTATAGGAGGGGTTGACGTTGTCGTGCTCGACGACGGCGCTCATGACCAAGATGCTCAGCAGCGTCAGCACAATATACGCCACGGTTCCCACCTGTTGGAGATTGAAAACCAGCAGGACGAAAAACGCCACCTGAACCAGGATCAGCGCGGCGGATAAAAAGGTTTTCGAAAGCAGAAACCGTATAATTCGTTTCAAGGAAATCATCTCTCCCGTTTTAGGCTGCGGCGGCCCAGCCGGCATGCCGCCGGCCGCATGGAAAGCCGGCGTACGGCGCCTTTTCCCAGGCGAACCGGCCTCTTCTACTATAGCGAAAAATCGCGGCTTTTGCAAGCCGCGATTTGAGACTGCCGTCAGAGCGCCGGCAGCCTTACCGGCGGTTTCTTGAAACGGAAAATAATTCGTGGTACAATAACCGCAAAGCGGTTATTGTACTCGATTTTATGGCGTTCGCCTACTATACCAGAATCGGTCCGGCGATCGGGAGCATGGCGGGGGAAAGCAATGATAAGGATCAGATATGTAAAACCGGAGGATAAGGAATTTTGGTATAGCCTTGACAGGCATTTGCCGGAGCGCGAATTTTATCATAAAGCTGACAATCAAAGGGGGTATATTCTGTCAGACGGCGCGAAACCGATCGGCCTGCTGAGATATAATCTTTTCTGGGACAATACGCCGTTTTGTACGATGCTGATACTGGACCGCGATTACCGCGGAAAGGGTTATGGGAAAAGGCTTGTGGAGCATTGGGAAAATGATATGAGGGCGCGGGGATACGGCATGCTGCTGGCCTCTACCCGGGCCGATGAAGAAGCGCAGCATTTTTACCGAAAATTAGGGTATAAGGACTGCGGGGGCCTGATAATAGATATTCCAGGATTCGAGCAGCCGATGGAGCTGTTTTTGATTAAGAAGCTGTAGCAATCGCCTCGGCGAGCCTTTTCGGTCCAAATTACCGAGGGGCGGAGGCGCCGGGGAACGCCGGACTGTGACAAAATCGACACGCTTGAAAATAAAATATTTTGCTTTCAAAAGGAGAGCGGCGATGAATAACGAATATGACAACGAAAGCATTTTCGCGGAATACGCGAAAATGCCCCGCAGCAGGGACGGGCTGCGTTCTGCCGGGGAATGGAGCCAGTTAAAGCCTCTGCTCCCCCCGCTGGAGGGGAAAAGCGTCCTTGACTTAGGATGCGGCTACGGCTGGCATTGTAAATTTGCGGAGGAGCAGGGCGCGATACGGGTATTGGGGCTTGATTTGAGCCGTAAAATGCTCGAAACGGCGCGGACACGCAACGCCGGGGAACGAATCGAATACCGTATCTGTGGGATAGAGGAATACGAGTACCCCGAAAGCACGTGGGACTGCGTTGTTTCCAATTTGGTGCTGCATTACATAGAAAACCTCGAGCGCGTATTTCAAAGCGTTCACAGAACCTTGAAGCGGGACGGGATATTCCTTTTCAATATCGAGCACCCTGTCTTTACCGCCGGGGTGGGGCAGGACTGGATCTATACGGACGCGGCGGATACGCGGACGCCAAAATACTGGCCGGTTGACGATTACTTCCTTCCCGGAGAGCGTCATACGCGTTTTCTGGGCTGCGACGTTGTAAAGCAGCACCACACGCTTACCCAGATTCTGATGGGCCTGCTGAATAACGGCTTTGAGCTGAAGGCCGTGGAGGAAGCGGAGCCGCCACGGGAAATGCTGGCGCTTCCCGGGTTCAAGGATGAGCTGCGCCGCCCGATGATGCTGCTGGTGAAGGCAGCCGCGCGAAAGGAATGAGCGCCCCCGGAGGGATTGCCGCTTTCCTTCCCTACGCTTCGGCGGATAAGGGATTTCCCCAAGACGGTTCCCCACCGGCGCTTTACACCGTTTGTGTCGCCGGGAAGAACCGACCCCGCGCGGGTTCGGCCCTCCGCCGCGCCGCTCCGGCGGCGCGGGGAACGCGTTACGTTTTCCGTGGTTCGCCGTCCGCCCCTGACACAAGGCGCGCGAAGCCCGCGTAGGAGTAATCCGCGTCCGGGCCGCGATAGGGTGCGACGGCGTCGAAAAAGCAGCTCGGCAGCTCTCCCTCCCGCAGGCATTTCGCGACGCAGGGTGTGCAGCCCTTGTCGTGGTTCGCGGGGTTCATCGGGCATTTTTTGTCCCGGCACGTGCAAAATCCGGCGTTCATCGCGGGTCCCCTCCCATTCATACGCTGTCGTTCACCGTTCGCCCTTGGGGCGGCGCGATACGCGCGAAAACGCTACCGCTCCGGCTCCAGCAGCGGCAGCAGGATGCGGTACGCGTCAAGCACGCCCGCAAGCCGCTTGTAATGATAATGCTCGTCATACCAATCGAAGGAGGGGTGTTCGGCCTCCCGGGCAAGTTCCTCCTTCAGCCCCGGCAGCGCCGCAGCCAGCTTTTCCCGCAGCGCCGCGGACGGCTCGCCGTTTTGCAGGAAGCCGCGCCATTCGCAAAGCGTCTGCCACTCCGAAGCCCGGCTGGCGGAGACGTCGGCATTGTGCTGATCCGCCTCATACCGCGCGCGGCTTTCGGCGATCGCCCGCTCGAGCGCTTGCATGCGAGCTGTTTCCCTTTCGTCCATCGCGGTGTCAGAAGCTGCCCGCGTCGCGCAGCAGCTTCAGCTTCAGGATGGCGGCGACCGTTTTGCTGTCGGTGATCTCGCCCGACAGGACAAGCCCGGCGGCCTCGTCCAGCGGCAGGGTAAAGACGGACAAAAATTCGTCCGGGTCGAGGTGCTGGCGCACGGGCGAAAGCCCTTTGGCGGCGTACAGGTAGATGATCTCGCTGCAATAGCCGCAGGTGGGGATGACATATCCTAAATCACGGTATTCGGCTGCGGCTAAGCCCGCCTCCTCGCCCAGCTCGCGCTTCGCGGTCTCGAACGGGTCCTCGCCCTTTTCCAGCTTGCCCGCCGGGATCTCGATCAGCTCGCGGTCGAGCGCGTAGCGGTACTGGCGCACCAAATAAATTTCCCCTTTATCGTTCAGGGCCGCCACGCCCGCGCCGCCGTGGTGATGCACCACCTCGCGCGTGCTGGTGTTTCCGTTCTCAAGCTCCACGGAATCCAGCGTCACGGAAATGACGCGCCCCTCGAAGATCGTCTTGCTGGAAAGCTGCTTTTCAAAATGCGCCATCAGGCGTCCTCCTCGCTGTTCATTTTCTTTTGAAGCTCGGCCTCAAAGCCGCGGGCGCATTTTACCTTGACAACGCGGCGGTCCTCGACCTCCCGCGCCGTAAAGCGCAGCCCGCCGTATTCGACCGTGACGTCCTCCTCCGCCGAGGGAATGCGGCCCAACCGGTCGATGATGAGCCCGCCGACGGAGTCAAAGTCCGGCTCCTTGTCCTCGTCCTCATCGGGCCATTCAAGGCCGAACGCCTCGAACACACGCTCTAAATCAACGCTGCCCTCGGCGACAAAGCCGTCGCCTTCGGGCACAAGGTCGCTGTCCTCGTGGTCGAATTCGTCCTGAATATTGCCGACGATCTCCTCGAGAACGTCCTCCATCGTGGCAAGGCCGCTGGTGCCGCCGTATTCGTCCACCACGACGGCGATCTGCGTATGCTTGCGCTTGAAATCCACCAGCAGCTCGCGCGCGCGGCATGCCTCAGGCACGAACATCGCGCCGCGCATAAATTCGCTCACCGGGGCCCCGGCGCGGCCGGGCGCGTCCCACAAAACAAACAAATCCTTGATGTACAGAATGCCGACTACCTCGTCGAGCGACCCGCGGTAAACCGGCAGGCGCGAGCGGCCGTGTTCGGACGCAAGGCGCATCGCCTCCACTGCGGGGGTACCCTCCTCCACGCCGATCACCTCGGTGCGGTGCGTCATTACGTCGCCCGCCGTCACGTCGTCCAGCTCGAAAATATTGGCGATCATTTTTCGCTGGCTCTCGTCGATCAGCTCGCGCTCCTCTACGTCGTCGACATACGAAAGTACGTCCTCCTCGGTCACGTCCGGCTGCGCGGAAAGGCCTAACGCGCTGAACATCAGCTTTGCGGGCGCCGCCAGCGGCGTGCCCAGTAGCCGCGCCAGCGCAAAGCCGTCCGTCTGCTTCACATGGCCCTTCACCTTGCCGAGGCTGAACGCCAGCACCGCCAGCGCCAGCAGCGCGGACAGCAGCAGCAGCGTCCAGAACGCGGACATCGCGAACAGGCACAAAAGACCGTAGATAAATAAGCCGCACGCCAGCGCGAACGCCGCGCACAGGCCGGCCATCCTGTCGGAAAAACCGAGGATCCCCTCGCGCTGGCGCTCGGGCTCCGCGGCGGATACCGCGCCCGCGCGGAACGCCGCCGCTGTGGAGAGCAGTGCGGCGACAGCAGGTAAAAATGCAAGGAACGTGGAGGATGTACTAAGACCGTCCGGGTCCATGTGTCAAAAACCCCTTCTTTCCGCCCGCGGACGCGGGCAGTTGATCGCGCGCGGCGGCGCGCGTCCTGCGTCATGATATGCCTTTATTATAATTATATGCGCGCATTCTGTCAAATCAGGACGCGCGGGAACAACGCGAAAAGGGCTGTAAAAACGTAAAAGGAATGGTGAGAAAATGACGCTGGAATGGGAGGTGCTGCCCGGGGAGGAGGGCCTGTTGCGGGATTTTCTGCGGCGGCGGGGCGTTTCCGCCGCGCTGGCACGCGCCGTCAAGCGGGCGGGCGGCTTCTTCTGCGGCGGCGCGCCCATCCGTGCCAACGCGCGCCTTTGCGCCGGGCAGCGCGTCTCCTTCGCGCTGCCGCCCGAGCCGCCGACCGACGTGCTGCCGCAGGCGCTGCCGCTGGAAATTGTGTACGAGGACGCGCACGCGATGGTGCTGAATAAGCCCGCCGGCCAGACGGTACACCCGACGCGCGGCTACGCGGACGGCACGCTCGCCAACGCGTTCCGGGGGCTGATGGCCGCGCGCGGCGCGGACACGGTATTCCGCCCCGTCAACCGGCTCGACCGGGGCACCTCGGGCCTGGTGCTGTGCGCGATGAACGCCTACGCCGCGCCGCTGCTGGCCGCTTCGGCGCGAAAGGAATATTTCGCCGTGGCCGAGGGGGAAATCGCGGCGGACGGCGTGATTGACGCGCCCATCGCGTTGGCGCGCGGCTCGCTCATTCAGCGCTGTGTCTGCGGGGAGGGCGGGAAGCAAAGCCGCACCGAATATACTGTTCTTGCACGCGGCGGGGGGCACACGCTGCTGCGCGTTGTGCCCGTCACCGGGCGCACGCATCAGATCCGCGTGCATTTCGCGTCCGCCGGCCATCCGCTGGCCGGGGACGATTTATACGGCGGCCGTACCGACCAAATTGCCCGCCCCGCGCTACACTGCGGGGCGCTGTCGTTCCTGCCGCCGGGGGAGAGTGTGCGGCGCGCGCTCCGCGCGCCGTTCCCAAGGGACGTTTGGGCGCTTCTCACCGCGTGCGGCATAGAGGCGGTGCGGTGAAACGGATGGGCAAAAGTAAGTGCTGAATAAATCGGAGTGTATATCGGCCGCGATTGGAACGCGCGGCCGATGCTTCCCCGCGGAGTATATGCGGAGGCGTAATTTGCCGTCGATGCGGGCACTATAATTTGCTCAGCGCTCACAAAAGGGGAAATGATTTGCATTCGGCGCAAAAATGTGTATAATATAATAAGCGGGAAAGAATGGGACGCCGCCAAGGCTCCGCGGCCGGATAACGTTTTGTCCGGCCAAACCGGCGCGCGTTCGGAGCTTTTTCGCTGCTGCCGGCGCGTGTGGAAACGTTCTGCACGGCACCTGTTTTTCAGGCGCGCCAAGCCGGTTTCTGCAATGTATGGACAGGGCTGCGTCCCGCGCGAGAGCTCCGCCGGGCGCATGCCTGTTTCTTTTTCTATGAGGAGCGGTCGAAAAAAGTCGGAAAAAGCCGCGCCGGGTCGAAAAGGCTTCGGCCGGAGGCGGAGATCCGTCCGGAAGGGAGGGCGTGCATGGAGGCGGAGGCGCCGCGCAGGGGCGCGGGAAAGAAAAAAAGATCGCTGTTCCGCACGCTGGCGCGTCCCCTCGGGCGGATGTTCTATAGCGTCGGCCTGCAGACGGAATATTTTTTGCTGAATGTGCTGCGCGCGGTTTCCGACGGCCTGCGATGGGCCGCGGGCGGCGCGCGGTGGATGGCGGCGCTGGTTTCCGGCATCCTGAAGCCTTTCTTCGCCGCCGTGTGGGAGGATTTGAGCGCCCCATGGCGCCTGCTGCGCATCGGCCTGCGCAACGCCCGCGCCCTCGCGCGGGAGGAGGGGCAGTCTGTCGGCTCGGCGGCGGGCGTGGGCCTGCTCTATGTACTGCGGGGCATACTGCGCAACCGGCACTTGGTGCTGGGCGGGCTGGCTTATCTGCTGCCCGTGGCCGCGTTAGGGGTACTGGCCGTGACGGTACACGTCATGCTGAGCTCCACGTTCGCGCTGCGGGTGGAATTTAACGGTGAGTTTGTCGGCTTTATCACCGATGAAAGCGTCTATGACGCCGCCCACGCGGACATCCTGAACCGCATCTACGGCGCGAATACGGGCGAGGACTGGATGGAGCTGCCTGAATATACGCTGACGATGGTCGACAGCGCCGCGCTCTATTCCCGCTCAGAGCTGACGGACCGCATTATCCAGACCTCCGCCAGCAACTTCCGCGAGGCGACAGGCGTCTATGTCAATTCGGAAATGATTGGCATCACGGCGGATTCTTTGGCGCTGTCCCGCGCGCTGGAGGCGCTGCGCGAGCCCCTGCTCGAGGAGCACAGGGGTGACGACAGCTGGCGCGTCGAGTTTCAGCAGCAGATTGAGCTGCAAAACGGGCTGTACTTCACCAATACGCTTATCAGCTTGGACGAGCTGCTGGCGCGCCTGCACGGGGAGGCGCCCGTGACGCTGTCCGACGGCTCGGAGCTGTCCGGCTGGGATATGCTCGGCGTTCAGGCGGTGCAGAACGTGACGCGCACCATTGAGACACACGCCGAGCCGCAGGTGGTCAACGATCCCGCGCTCGAATGGGGTCTTGACGTGATTGACCAGCAGGCCGTCCCGGGCCTCGAGGAGGTCAACGAAGACGTGGTCTACGTCGACGGGCAGGAGGTGCAGCGCATCCGCACGCGCGAGCCCGTCGTGCTGGCCGAGGCGGTGCCTCAGATCACACGGCACGGCACCTACAATCCCTACGGCGGACAGGCGGGAGACCCCGCTACAGGCGAATTTATTTGGCCGGTGCCGCATTACCGGAGCGTCAGCCGCTGGGCTTCGAGATACCACCGCGGCGCGGACATCACCGCGACCTATGGTACCACGATTGTCGCAGCGGACAACGGCGTGGTGGAAATCGCGACGGACGCGCGGGGCACGGCGCTGTGGTCCTACGGCAAGTTTGTCAAGATCGACCACGGCAATGGTTTCGCCACGCTGTACGGCCACTGCTCGGAGCTGCTGGTCGAGGAGGGCGAGTATGTCGTCAAGGGGCAGCCTATCGCGCGCGTGGGCTCGACCGGGCGGTCGACAGGGAATCATTGCCATTTTGAGATTCAGGTGAACGGACAGTGGACGGATACCCGCCAGTATGTGATGCCCTGAGGAAGCGGAGCGCGCGCCGTTTTTCGGCAGGGGCGGCTTCGGCTGTTTTGGAGCGCGATCGCACGCGAAAAAGGGCGACGAACCGGTGGGACCGGCTTGCCAAACGCGGGGAAACGGTCTATAATATGTACTGCGGCCGATTTGCGGCCAAGGGAAAAGCTTGTGAAATGAAACGCGCGGTTTTTGCCGCTTTCTGCCAGTTTTCGCCGGGCCCGTATGGATGCCGTTTTTCGGGATACAATCCACGTGGGGGACGGGTCCGGCGCTGCGGGGAACCGGCGGGCGCGGACGCGCGGCGCCGCCGCTTTGCGCCCTGTGGGCGGAAAAGACCGTGTCTTGTGTCCGCTGCCCGGAATGGCCGGGCAGGAGCGGAAGCAAGTAGAATAAAGGGAGCGTGTACATCTCTTGGAAAAATTTGTGATTCGCGGCGGCAGGCCGCTGATGGGCGAGGTGGAGATCAGCGGCGCGAAAAACGCCGCGGTGGCCATTTTGCCCGCGACGATTCTCGCGGGAGGGGTCTGCGTCATTGAAAACCTGCCAAACATCAGCGACGTCAGCGCATCGGTGGACATTCTCAGCGCGATGGGCGCGCGTGTGCGCGTCGTCAATAAGCACACGTTGGAGATCGACACCTCGCGCATCACCTGCACGAGCGTGCCGAATGAGCTGTCGCGCCAGATGCGTGCGTCGTATTATTTTTTGGGCGCTCTGCTCGGGCGCTTCGGCAAGGCGACCGTAGCGATGCCCGGCGGGTGCGATTTAGGCCCGCGGCCGATCGACCAGCACCTGAAGGCGTTCGCGGCGCTGGGCGCGCGCGATTCGGTCGAATACGGCATGATCGGCGTCGAGGCGCAGCGCCTGCGCGGCGAGGACGTGTTTTTTGATACTGTTTCCGTCGGCGCGACGATCAACGCGATGTTGGCCGCCGTCATGGCCGAGGGCCTGACCGTGCTGGAGAACGTCGCGAAGGAGCCGCATATCGTCGATGTGGCGAACTTTTTGAACATGATGGGCGCGGATGTGCGCGGCGCGGGCACGGACGTCATCAAGATCCGCGGCGTGGAGAAAATGCACGGCTGCACTTATTCCATCATCCCCGACCAGATCGAGGCGGGCAGCTATATGGTCGCCGCCACGATCACGGGCGGCAATGTGTTGGTCAAGAACGTCATTCCGAAGCATTTGGAGCCCATCACCACCAAGTTAGAGAAGGCGGGCGCGACGGTGGAGGAATTTGACGATTCCATCCGCATCTACCGCACGGGCGACCTCGAGCCCCTGAATATCAAGACGATGCCTCACCCGGGCTTCCCGACGGATATGCAGCCGCTGATGACCGTGCTGCTGAGCCGCGCGAAGGGCACGTCCATCATCACCGAGGGCATCTGGGAAAACCGGTTCCGCTATGTGGACGAGCTCACGCGCATGGGCGCGAATATCCAGGTGGATGGGCGCGTCGCCGTGATCGAGGGTGTGCAGGAGCTGCTGCCCGCCCCGGTGCGCGCGTCTGACCTGCGGGCCGGCGCGGCGCTTGTGGTGGCGGCGCTGGCGGCGGACGGCGTGTCCGAGGTGGACGAGATCAGTCACATCGAGCGCGGCTATGAGGACATTGTGGAAAAGCTGCGCGGCCTTGGCGCGGACATCCGGCGTGTGGAAAAGCCCGCGGCCTTGCTGCGTCAGGCGGCGCTGTGAGAAAATCTGTTTGCGGGAGAGGGAGCGGAGCGTTCCCTTTCAGGCTGTCAAAAAAGGGGAAAATTTTGTTTGCCTGCACGGACATGAGCAGTAGGCCGCCGCCACTCATGGTTCGCGCGATGCGCTCCCATTCGTGGGCGTCCCTTGCATGGGCGCTGTTGCCCAAATCAAAGATTTGGACAGCGCCGCAGCCGGGCAGGCAAACACCGCTACAGCAAAAAGGGGATTTTGAGTGTACAAAGTGCATGAAAAATTCCCTTTTTGCGCCGGACTGCGCCCGCAGGCGCGTCCAAAGGCCAACCGCCGCGCAGCGGCGGCTCTTAGGCCGACGGAAAAGAGTACTGGGGGGAAACCAAAAAGCGACTGCGCAGCGAAGCGAAGCACAAAGCGTTTGGTGTCCCTCAGGAGACTGTCGACAGTCTCAGGGGGGCGGAGCGCTCCCTCTTCTTTTGAAAATTTAGGAAAGGGGCAATGCCGCGCGTGGCACATTTTACGATGCTGTATTCCGGCTCCTCGGGCAACTGCGCGGCGGTGGAGGAGGCGGGCCGCTGCCTACTGGTGGATATGGGCAAAAGCTGCCGCCTGACGCAGAACGCGCTGAAGGCCTTGGGCCTTTCGCCGCAGTCGCTGGACGGCATCCTCGTTACGCACGAGCATTCCGACCATGTGGGTGGGCTCGCGATCTTTCTGAAATATCACCCCGTCTCGGTATATGGCAGCGCGCCCACGCTGCGTTACTTATCCGCGCACGGCCTTGTGCCGGCGGGCGCGAGGCTGGTGGACATCGACGGCCGGATCGAGCCGGTGGGCGGCTTCATGGTGCAGAGCTTTGAGACGAGTCACGATTCCGCCGCGTGCCGGGGTTACCGGATCACCGTGCCGTCGGGCGGCGTGGCCAGCGTCGCCACCGACCTTGGATTCGTCAGCGACGAAGTGCTGGCCAACCTGCTGCTGGCCGACGTAGTGGCGCTGGAATCGAACTACGACGACGAGATGCTGCTCCTCGGGCCGTATCCGCGCGTGCTCAAGCAGCGCATCGCCTCGGCCCGGGGCCATCTGAGTAACCGGGAGTGCGCGCGGACGCTGGCGCGCTTGATCGAGAACGGCTGCGAAAAGCTGGTGCTGTGTCACATCAGCCAGGAGAACAACACCCCCGAGCTGGCGCTGGAGAGCGTGCGCCAGGCGCTGTTGGAGCGGGGTGTCCTGCCCGGCCCGGCCTGTGTCGTGCAGGCGGCGCGCCGCCACGAAACGTCGCCGACGATTGATTTTTGATACAAAATTTATTCCTTAGCCTTCCCCCGAGGAGAAAGGTGTCGCGGCGGAACGCCGTGACGGATGAGGGGAAACTTCCCTACGCATAATTTTTATCTAAAAAATGAGGGGATGGAGCGCATGGAAGATATAACGGTCATGACGCCAAGCTTGGTTTACCTGCGGGCCAATCAAAGCTTTTCCGGCAGCCTTGGCGGAATGTGGTACCGCCTGTGCGTCGAGGAGGACGTGCTGCGCGCCTGCGTTTGGCCGATGCCGTGGTGCTTTGAAAAGGCGGACGACGCCGACAAAACGCACGCCGCGTTCTCGCCGGACGGCGACGGCCTTGCCGCCGCCCGCGCGTGGATCGCCGAGCGCTACGCGCAAGAGCGCCTCCGCTGGGACGCCGCACCCAAATTGCCGCCCCCGGACAGCGGCCAAGATGTAAAGTAAACGGCACGGACCGCTTTCCGTTTCATGAAAGCGATTCAAAAAATCCCCGCTGAAGAACCTTTCAGCGGGGATCATGCTTTTGTATAAGCTTTTACAGATGTGTCTGGAACAGGATATATCGCGCCGCGCGCCGAAAGCCCAGCGCCAGCGCGGCGGCCTGCTCCCGCTCGCTGTGAAAGCACACCACATGCGAGCGGCCCTCGCTTTTGCACGCGTGCAGCACCGCCGTCACGAGCGCGTGGTATACAACGGTGTCAAAGCGGCCGTCCTCGTAGTCAATACCGTATATTTCGCCGTCCCGCGCGCAGATGGCGCCGCGTGCCGCACCGTTTTCTCTGTAGAGATACAGCAGCCACGCGCTCCGGGTGCGCGCGATGCGGTCCGCGTTCCAATAAGTGTCCGCGTCCACACGGTGCAGCGCGCGGAACAGCGGGAAGGTTTCTTCTGTAACGGGCTCGACCGCCGCGCTCTGCGGGGACAGCCCGTCACGGAGTGTGAAAATATCATGGCAGCTTTGCTCGGCGCGTGTCCAGCCCGCGGCGTCCAGCCAGCGCACGGCCTCCTCGTTTTCCTCCGGAAAGCCCAAATTCAGCGTATAGCCGGGAAAGCGTCCGCGCGCATAGGCGGTGAATTCCTCCAGCACGCGGCCGACACTGTGTTCCATGTAAAAGCCGTCCGTCTGCAAATAGCGATCCTCCTCGATCCAAAAAAACTGGATCCAGCCCGCGGCGCGGCCGTCCGGCAGACAGAACAGCAGCAGCTCACGGCCGGCCTGTCGATGGCTTTCCCACACCCAGCGGACAAACTGCTCCTTCGTCAGAATGCCGTCGGAAAACAGCGGATAGCCCGAGCGGGATGGATCCAGTGCGAGCGCGTAGGCGGTCTCCATATAGGCTTCGATTTCATGCGCCTCGGCCCGTCTGAGCATGGCCGTTCCCTCCTATGTCCTTACGCTTCGGCCCGTCATGCGCCACAGCGCGGCGGAGCACGCCGCCATGCCCGCCAGCGCGGCCATCGTACACAGCATGCCCGCCCACAGGCCGAAGCGCTGCGCCACCGCGCCCGTGATGTACGGCATCAGCACCGCGCCCACGCCCGCCGCGGGCAGCATGACGCCCAAGCCCTCGCTGGAGAGCGCCCGCCCCGCCGCCACCGCCGTGGGGTTCACGCCCGCGATGGCTATGCCGAACAGCACCAAGCAGCCCAGCGCCGCGAAGGGCGTGCGGGTGAAAAGCAGCAGCAGATATGTGCCCATGCAGCAAAGCGACATCAGCGTCAGCGCGCGGAAATGGCGGCGGACGGGCAGTACGAACGCGATACACAGCCGCGCCGCGAGCATCGCGCCCCAGATGGCCGTGACCGTCAGCTGCCCCGCCGTGCCGGACAGGATGCCCGCGTCCTTGAAATAGGTGACGACCCAGCCGGTGACACTGCTCTCGGCGCTGTTCTGAAAGAGGATCAGCCCCGTCAGCACCCAGAAATCCGCCGCGCGCAGAAACGACCAGTCGTTTTTGCGCTTTGCGCCGCCGTCCGCACGGCCCGGCAGGCCGGACGCCACGAACAGACACCACAGCGCCGCGCCGCAGACGCCGAGGCCCGCCATCGGCGCCCACCACGGCAGAGAGCCCGCGCTGAGCGCGGCGATCATCAGCGGGCAGAGCATCGAGCCGAACGCGAAGCACGCGTGCATCAGGTTCATGCCCTTGGTGCGGTCGGGCGCGTGGCACGCGACCAGCGTGCTGCCGGTGTTCAGCGTCGTGCCCTTGGCGATGCCCACCAGCGCAAACGCGGCCAGCAGCGCCGCCGGGCTGCCCGTCAGCGCCATCAGCCCATAGCCCGCCGCCGAGCCGCCCGCGAGCAGCAGCACCGT
>CANRZX010000053.1 GCA_947644575.1 uncultured Clostridia bacterium
GTTCGCGGCGGGTGTGACGGCGCTTGTCCGGGCCGAGCCGCGGATCACGGTGATCGGGGGAGAGGTGACGGCGCTGGAGGAAACCGCGCCCGGCACGCTGACGCTTGTGGCGACGGGCCCCCTGACCGAGGGCGCGCTGGCGGCGGACATCGCCCGGCTGACGGGGGAGCGGGCGCTCTCGTTTTACGACGCGGCCGCGCCGATCGTTACGGCGGACAGCATCGACCGCGCGCGGGTGTTCGCGGCGTCGCGTTATGGGCGCGGAACGGCGGACTATTTGAACTGCCCGTTTGACAAAGCGGGCTATGAGGCGTTTTACGCCGCGCTGGCGTCGGCCGAGCGCGCGCCCCTGCATGCGTTCGACGAGCCGCAGACCGTCTACGAGGGCTGCATGCCGATTGAGGTGATGGCAAAGCGCGGCGCGGACACCATGCGCTACGGGCCGCTGCGGCCCGTCGGCCTGACGGACCCGCGCACGGGACACCGCCCGTGGGCGAACGTGCAGCTGCGCGCCGAAAACGCGGAGGGCACGATGTACAATTTGGTGGGCTTTCAGACGAATCTGAAATTCGGCGAGCAGCAGCGCGTATTCCGCATGATCCCGGGGCTGGAGCGCGCGGAGTTTGTGCGCTACGGCGTGATGCACCGCAATACCTTTCTGAACAGCCCAGCCCTGCTGGCAAAGGACCTCTCCCTGAAAAGCTGTCCGTCGGTGTTTTTTGCCGGGCAGCTCACGGGCTTTGAGGGCTATATGGAGAGCGCCGCCTGCGGCCTGCTGGCCGCGCGCGGCATCGAGGCCCGGATCGGCGGGCGGGCGTTTGCGCCGCCGCCCGCGGATACGATGTGCGGGGCGCTGCTGCGCTATATTACGGCGCCGGCGAAGGATTTTCAGCCGATGGGCGCGAACATGGGCCTGCTGCCCGCGCCCGAGGAACGCGTGCGCGACAAGCGACGGCGGTATCTGCTGATCGCGCAGCGCGCCGAGGAAAGCATGCGGCGCTATGTAAAAGAAAACGAGACGCGGGCAATGCCGGAGACGACGGCCGCGCGGCATACGGAACAATCTGCCGAAGTTCTTGACAGACGCGGCGTTTTAGATCGTTGGACAGAGGAAGGAGACCGGCTATGAATATCATCATCGACGCGATGGGCGGGGACAACGCCCCGAAGGAAATCCTGCTGGGCGCGGCGCGGGCCGTGAAGGAGCTGGGCGTGGACGTCACCGCGGTGGGCCGCAGGGCGGACATCGACGCCTGTGTCCGGGAAAACGGGATCGACATGACGGGCATCACGGTCGTCGACGCGAGCGAGACCATTGAGATGTGCGATGAGCCGACGGCGGCCATCCGCCGCAAGAAGGATTCCTCGATGGTCGTCGGCCTGCGCCGGTTGACGGCGGGCGAGGGCGACGCGTTTGTCTCGGCCGGGTCGACGGGCGCGCTGCTCGCGGGCGCGACGCTGATCGTCAAGCGTCTCAAGGGCGTGAAGCGCCCGGCCATCGGCACGGTCATTCCCGGCGCGAAGCAGCCGTATCTGCTGCTCGATTCCGGCGCGAATGTCGAGTGCCGCCCGGAGATGCTCGACGCCTTCGCGTCGATGGGCAGCGTTTACATGGAAAAGGTGATGGGCCGCGCCGAGCCGTCGGTCGCGCTCGTGAACAACGGCGCGGAGGAGACGAAGGGCACGCCCGACTATGTGCGGGCGCACCAGCTTTTGAAGAAGAATCCGGGCATTCGGTTCGTCGGCAACATCGAGCCGCGCGACGTGCCCGCCGGGAACGCGGACGTCGTGGTGTGCGACGGCTTCACGGGCAACGTGATCCTGAAGCTGACCGAGGGCGTCGCCAAAATGCTCGTGGGCGAGCTGAAGGGCGTCTTTATGGGCAGCCTGAAAACGAAGCTGGCCTACCTGATGGTAAAGGACGGCATGCGCGGCTTCAAGAAAAAGCTGGACGCCGACGAGCACGGCGGCGCGCTGATGATGGGTGTGTCAAGGCCCGTCATCAAGGCGCACGGTTCGTCGAACGCGAAGGCGTTCTACAACGCCATCCGCCAGGCGAAGCTGTGCGTCGAGCGCGGCGCGGTGGACAGCATGCGCGAAAAGCTGGCCGCTCTCGGCGCGCGGGACGGCGGAGAGGACAGCGCGGAGGACTGACCGGGCCGGACCGGCGCAAAAAGGAAAAAGGAGAAACCATCATGCACGAAATGCGAGAGCTGGAGGCGGCGCTGAAGCATACCTTCAAAAACCCGTCTCTGCTGGCGACGGCGCTGACGCATACCTCCTACGCGAACGAGGCGCGCCGCGGGGTGCGCCACAACGAGCGTTTGGAGTTTTTGGGCGATTCCGTGCTGTCGATCGTGGTGGCGGAATATCTGTTCACCCATAAGAATATGCCCGAGGGCGATTTGACGCGGATGCGCGCGAGCCTTGTGTGCGAATCGGCGCTGTTTGAATTCGCCAAGCAGATCTCGTTAGGCGACTATCTGCGGCTGGGCAAGGGCGAGGAGCGCGGCGGCGGGCGCAGCCGGCCGAGCATCGTTTCCGACGCGTTCGAGGCGGTGATCGCCGCGCTGTATTTGGACGGCGGTATGGAGGCGGCGCGCGCGTTCATCCTGCCGTTTGTCACCGGCGCGCTGACGGACGCCGCCGCCGAGGAGGATTACAAGACCCGCCTGCAGGAAATTGTCCAGCAGAACCCCGAGGAGCGGCTGCGCTATGTGGTGACGGACGAATCGGGGCCGGACCACAACAAGCACTTTGTGGTGGAGGTGCATCTGAATTCCAACTGCGTGGGCCGGGGCGAGGGCCACAGCAAAAAGCTGGCCGAGCAGCAGGCCGCCCGCGAGGCGCTGGCGCTGATGGGATACTGATTTTTCGGGCGAGGCGTCAGGCGCTGGGAAGGCCGGCGCGCCGTACATTTTACTGCGTCTCTCGCGTTCACGCCGGCATTCCTCATTTTTTAGGCGCTATTTGAAAATTGGCAATATGCCCAGCGGCGAGGGATTTTTTCATCAGACAAATCTGGTTTGACGCAGGAATGCTTGGTGTATTTCAAGGAAAACCGGCGAAGCATGACGGAAAAAGAGCCGCCGTTTGGGCGTGTTGACATTTTTCAAACAAGCCCTAATGCAGGGCGGTAAGTCCACGCGGCGGATGATCGGGTCCGCAGTTTTTTGGGAAATGAGAGCCTTCCTTGTCCGCGTCCTCAGGCCGACAAAGGCGCGGCTCACTCCGCATGGCGCAGCAGCTGTCCCGCGTGGGATTCCTTTTCAAACAAAGGGATTTGAACCGTGACGCTCGCCTTTTCCGCCCACGCGATGAGCTGGTTTGTCGCGCCGCGTGTGATTTCCGTGTCCTCTCGAATCTGATCAATATCCTCCTGCATCCGGTCGAGGCGCTCGACAATCGCGGCCTGCCCCGCGCGGAGACTCTTTTGTTCCGCACGCATGCCGTTCATTTCTGCACGCATGCCGTTCATTTCTGCATGCATGCCGTTCATTTCTGCATGCATGCCGTCCATTTCCGCACGCATGCCGTCCATTTCCGCATGCATGCCGTCCATTTCCGCACGCATGCCGTTCATTTCCGCACGCATGCCGTTCATTTCCGCACGCATGCCGTCCATTTCCGCATGCATGCCGTTCATTTCCGCACGCATGCCGTCCATTTCCGCATGCATGCTCTTTTGCTCCGCGCGCACGTCGTTCAGATCGGCGCGCATCTCGCTCATTTCCGCGCGCATGGAAGACATCCCGTCCTCTAAGGATGAGAGGCGGACGTCCACTCCGTCTATCTTTGTTAGGATTGCCTGCAGCATTTCATTGGTTTCCATTTTTGTCCGTCCTTTTGAAAGGTTTTTGAAGGATCCATAAGCAAAATATTCTTGGTCTCTTACGATTTTGTTCCAAACACAGCCGAGCGGACCGCAAAAATTTCTAAAGCTATTGTAACACAAAAATCCGTAAATGTCACCCTTCCTCATTGAATCAAATCATAATCTCCCTTATAAAGCGTCACGCGCCGCCAGATCTGCCGGGAGCCTTCTCTTAAAAAGCCGAGCCGGGATAGTTTGCGCGGAATCGATCCATAAATAAATTTTTCAAAAATATAAATTGCAATATAATTTATATAAATATATTGACAAATTATATTTTTAGATGTACAATCAAAGACAGAAAGCGCAAGGAGGAGCCGACGCATGGGAAAAAGTGTTTATAGTATTGTACTGATGGATGAGGTGGTCGAGGCCGTTGACCGGCTGGCGTATGAGGCGGGCACGAACCGCTCGAATATGATCAACCGAATTTTGGCAGAATATGCACAGATGGCAACGCCCGAGCAGCGGGTCCGCGACATTTTTTCCTCCATCGAGGAGGCGGTCCGCCGCCAGAACGCCCTGCAGCTGATGCTCGGCGCGTCGGACGCGATGCTCTCGATGCGCAGCGCCCTGCGGTACAAATACAACCCCAGTATGCGCTATGTGGTGGAGCTATATCCCCATTCGGCGGAGGCGCTGGGCGAGCTGCGCGCGAGCCTGCGCACGCAGAATGCGGCGCTGCTGCTGGCCATCGGGCAATTTTACAAGCTATGGAGCGGACTGGAATGCGTCTATCTTCAGGGCGCGCCGCGCCGCAGCGAGACGCAGGGCGGGCGCTACGCCCGGAGGCTTCTTCTGCCGCAGCAGGAGCTGGACAGCGAGCGGGCCGGGCAGGCCATCGCGGGCTATGTCGCGCTGTTCGACGCGTGCCTGAAAACATATTTTGAGCATCTGAATGATGCGGGCGGCGCGCTGCGCGCCGTCGAGGGCTGCTACCGCGCGGGCCTCGACGCCGAAACGGCAGCGCTGTAGCGCCGCACGTCCCATTCATCCCCGCATGAAACGGCGTTTGTTGTAATAAAAAGGAGGGAAGCGCTATGAACGCACAAAAAATGACGCAGAAATCGCTGGAGGCGCTGCAGAAGGCGCAGTCGCTGGCGATCGAATATGAGAATCAGAGCCTTTGCCCGGAGCATCTGTTCTGCGCGCTGCTGGGGCAGGAGGACGGGTTGATCCCGCAGCTGTTCCAGAAGATGGGCACAGAGCCGGGCAATCTCTCCGCCGCCTTTGCCAAAAAGGTGAGCGAGCTGCCGCACGTCACCGGCACAGGCCGCGACCCGGATAAAGTTTATCTCTCGCCGGAACTTGACCGCGCGCTTACCGCGGCCGAGAAATCGGCCTCGGCGATGAAGGACGAGTATGTTTCGGTCGAGCATCTTGTGCTCGGCATGCTCGACGCGCCGAACGCCGCCGTCCGCGAGGTGCTACGGCAGTTTGGCGTTGATAAGACAAAATTTTTAGAGGCGCTCGCACAAGTGCGCGGCAACCAGCGCGTGACAAGCGACAACCCCGAGAGCACCTACGACGTTTTGACGAAGTACGGGCAGGATCTTGTCGAGTTAGCGCGCAAGCAGAAGCTCGACCCCGTCATCGGCCGCGACGCCGAGATCCGCAACGTTATCCGCATCCTGTCGCGCAAGACGAAAAACAACCCCGTGCTCATCGGCGAGCCGGGCGTGGGCAAGACGGCCATCGCCGAAGGGCTGGCTGAGCGCATTGTGCGCGGGGATGTGCCGGAGAACCTGAAGGACCGCAAGGTGTTCAGCCTTGACATGGGAGCGCTCGTGGCCGGGGCGAAATACCGCGGCGAATTTGAGGAACGGCTGAAAAGCGTTTTGCAGGAGATCAAAAAGAGCGAAGGGCAGATCATCCTCTTTATCGACGAGCTGCATACCATCGTCGGCGCGGGCAAGACGGACGGCGCGATGGACGCCGGCAACCTGCTCAAGCCGATGCTCGCGCGTGGTGAGCTGCACTGCATCGGCGCGACGACGCTGAACGAGTACCGCCAGTATATCGAAAAGGACGCCGCGCTCGAGCGCCGGTTCCAGCCCGTGACGGTCGACGAGCCGACCGTGGAGGACGCTATCTCCATTCTGCGCGGCCTCAAGGAGCGGTACGAGGTGTACCACGGCGTCAAGATCCAGGACGGCGCGCTGATCGCCGCCGCCGTGCTGTCGAACCGCTATATCAGCGACCGCTTTTTGCCGGATAAGGCCATCGACCTCGTGGACGAGGCGTGCGCGATGATCCGCACGGAGATGGATTCATCCCCGGCGGAAATGGACGATCTGCGCCGCAAAATCATGCAGCTCGAGATCGAGGAGGCCGCGCTGAAAAAAGAAACCGACCGCCTGTCCGCCGAGCGCCTGGCCGACATCCAAAGGGAGCTGGCCGCCATGCGGGACGAATTCTCCGCGATGAGCGCCAAGTGGGAAAATGAAAAATCGGCCATCGGTAGGGTGCAGCACCTGCGTGAGGAAATCGAGCGGGTGAACGGCGAGATCTCCCAGGCCGAGCGCGAGTATGACCTGAACCGCGCCGCCGAGCTGAAATACGGCCGCCTGCCCGCGCTGCAAAAGGAGCTGGCGCAGGAGGAGGAACGCGCGGCGGCGGCCGAGAAGGACACCGCCCTGCTGCACGACCGCGTGACGGAGGAGGAGATCGCGCGCATCGTCGGCCGCTGGACGGGCATCCCCGTGGCGCGCCTGATGGAGGGCGAGCGCGAGAAGCTTTTGCGCCTTGATGAAATTCTGCACCGGCGCGTCGTCGGGCAGGACGAGGCCGTGCAGCGCGTGACCGAGGCCATCCTGCGCAGCCGCGCGGGCATCGCAGACGAAAACCGCCCCATCGGCAGCTTTTTGTTCCTCGGCCCCACGGGCGTCGGCAAGACCGAGCTGGCCAAAGCGCTGGCCGAGGCGCTGTTTGACGACGAGAGGAACCTCGTGCGCATCGACATGAGCGAATATATGGAGAAGTTCTCCGTCAGCCGCCTGCTCGGCGCGCCTCCGGGCTACGTCGGCTACGAGGAGGGCGGCCAGCTCACCGAGGCCGTGCGCCGCAAACCCTACAGCGTGGTGCTGTTCGACGAGATCGAAAAGGCGCATCCGGACGTGTTCAATGTATTACTTCAAGTATTGGACGATGGCCGTATTACGGACAGTCAAGGGCGTACCGTCGATTTCAAGAACACGATCCTGATTTTGACGTCGAACCTCGGCTCAGCGCAGATCTTGGACGGCATCGAAAACGGCGAGATCTCCGCCGAGGCGCGCGCCGCCGTGGACGGGCTGCTGAAGGCGTCGTTCCGCCCGGAATTCCTGAACCGCCTCGACGAAATCGTCTACTACAAGCCGCTCTCGAAGGACGAGATCTCCGGCGTGGTAGACCTGCTGCTCGCCGACCTGCGCCGCCGTCTGGCCGGCCGGCAGCTGACGCTGACGGTCACGGACGAGGCCAAGCGGCTGATTGTGGATGGCGGCTACGACCCGGTGTACGGCGCGCGGCCGCTGAAGCGGTATCTCCAGCAGAAGGTCGAGACGCTGGCCGCGCGGTATATCATCCGCGAGGACCCCGCCCCCGGCAGCACGCTGACGGTAGATGCCGAAAATAGCGCGCTTGTCCTGCGCGGGCAGGCGCCCGCGTAACGGAAAGCCGCCGCGTGTTCCGGGGCCGCCGAGACATCCGTTCTCCGGCGGCCCCGTTCTTTTTGCGAAAAGCTTTTCCGAATAATTCCCCTTGCCGGCATGCGCGGAATATGATATTATATGAGCTGCCATATATTGTTTTTGAAGCAAGGACATTTTTCAAACGGTCTCAAGGGCGCCCGACCGCTTTGCCTTGGGATTGTTTGCGGTCTCTGTATTCGGAAAGGAACCATCCATGCAAGCCCCCTATCAGACTTATATCGACAATCTCAGCGCCGCGCAGAGCCTGATAAAGCCCCGCTTTGCGCCGGGGCTCTCCGAGGAGGAGATCATCGCCGTTATCCGGGAAAATGCGGAGCGCCTCTTTGGCCTGAAGCGGGAGAACGACGAGATCCTCAAACAGATTTTGTTTTCCAAAACGGCCGAAACGCTCACGGCGGACGAAGCACAGCGCCTGCGCGAGATGGCGGACGCGCTGTTCAACTTTAACCGCAGCGCGGACGTGGGCATCGCCTACCGCATCCACCAGCTTTTATATCAATACGCCGAGCGCTGCGGCGACGTCGACTGGATGGTGCGCGAGCTGTATTTTCAAGGGATCACGCTGTTTTATCTGAACGTGCGGGATTCGGATACGGCGGTCAACCTGTTCCACGAGCAGATCGGCGCGTATTTCCGCGCGGGCGCGGCGTACCTGAGCCAATACGAAACGCTGACCAGCGCCGAGACGCGCGGCTATATCCTGCGGTGCCTGGGGAACCAGAAGTACGGCCTGCGGCTGGAAAGTTTTTCGAAGGACGGCGCGGGCGTTAAGCTGTGGGAGGACTACATGGCCGTGTTCACACAGGCGATGTCGGTCATGCAGTCGCCCCATTACCGGGAGATGAACCCCGAGCTGCCGTGGGAAAATTTCTGCTACGCGATGCATTACGACCGCACGCAGTTCCTCGGCGTGCTACGCGGGCACCCAAATGTCCGGATCAGCGCCGCGGTGCTGGAATCGGCGGAGTATGTCTATCGTCATCAGGAGCAGATCGCCGCGGCGGGCGAGCGCTCGGTGGGCGTGCGCACGCAGTACGTATACGCCGCCGCGCGCTACCATGACGGCAAGCTCCCGTTAGAGGGGCTGCTGGACGCGCTGTTTTCCATCTGCGAGGCGGCCGGCCCGCAGGATTACTCGGGAGACAGCATCTGGGTCCATCTCGTGGCGCCGGAATATCTGTGCTATTATTCCGAGCGGCTCTCCCCAGAGCGCAGACAGGCTCTCCGCCCCCGGCTGGAGAAGCTGCTCGATGAGCGTCTGGCCTATTTGTTCCGCCTGCCCGCCAACGATTACTCCGGGCAGGTCTCGCTACTGCTGCGCCAGACGATGGGACACTCCTCCACGGCGGACGAACAGTTCTCCGAAAACGTGCTGGGGTATATCCTTGCGTGCCACCCGCCCACGTTTGTTCATTCCGAGGTGGTCGCAATGCTGACGCGCTGGTTCTGCGCGCGCATCGCCGCCGTTTCGCCCGGGCTGCTGGATGGCGCGTTAGGCGTCGCACATCCTGCCGAAAGCCCCGAATCGCTGGCCGCGTTCCTGCGGCAGGCGTATTTGGTCGGGCTGTACCATGACGCGGGCAAATGCATGCTGCTTAGCTATGTGGGGCAATACAGCCGCCGCCTGCTGGACGAGGAATTTGCCTGCATCAAGCTGCACCCGCGCTTCGGCTGCTCGCTGCTGGAAAATTTAGGCATGAAGGATCACGCCCTCGCCGCACAGTACCACCACCGCGCGTTCGACGCGACGGGTGGCTATCCCGCCGTGCTGGAGGACTGCCCCGCGCGGACGCGTCTGCTGGTGGACATCGTCACGGTGGTGGATTCGCTGGACGCCGGGACGGACAACGTCGGCCGCAGCTACGCCGCCGCGAAAACGTTCGACGCACTGATCGACGAGCTGCGCGCGGGACGCGGCACTCGGTACGCGCCCGCTGTTGTGAATCTGCTGGACGACCCCGCCTTTTATGAGGACACGAGGGCTTTCCTTGAAAAAAGCCGCCGCGCCGCGTATCTGCACGCCTACTGCAAATAGCGGAATCTCTTTTGCTACAGGATAAAAAACGCCCGGGGCAGTCGGGAAACCGGCCGCCCCGGGCGCGTTTTTTGTTTTGGGAAGCACGGGTTTAATCGGCAGGCCACCGGCCGCGTTTGGAACGCGCGGCCGACGCTTCCCCGCAGGAAGATGCGCCTGACGATTGATTCAGCGGTTCCTTAGGAAAATGTTCGCGTCAGCTCCAAAGCCGGCCGCGGACGCGGCGCAGCGCCGCCATAATCGCCGGCCCCGCGAAAACGGCGATGGCGACGGGGACGAGGTTCGCGCCCAGCACCGCCGCCGTGCCGAAAAAGCCCTGCGCGGCGGGCAGATAAACGCTGAGCAGCGTTGCGCCCACAGAGGCCAGCGCTGCCGCCAGCAAGGCCGGATTGCCGCGGAAGTCCAGCCCCTCGCCCCGGCACTCGAAGATGTGCAGCATCTGCGAGAGCACGATTGTCAGAAAGCATGCGCTGCGGGCGATCGTGAGGTCGCCGCTCATCGTCAGCACCGCCCAATAGGCCCCGCACGACGCCATGCCCAGCATCACGCCGCGCACGACAATGGTGCGCGCCATGCCGTGCGCGAACAGTCCCTCGTTTTTGGGGCGCGGACGGCGCTGCATGATGTCCCGCGCGGGCGGCTCCATGCCGAGCGCGATGGCGGGCAGGCCGTCGGTAAACAGGTTCACGAGCAGAATCTGGATGGGCAGCAGCGTGACGGGCAGCCGCAGCAGCATGCCGAACAGCATACCTAACACCTCGCCCAAATTGGACGTGAGCAAAAACCGGATGAAGCGGCGGATGTTCTGATAGATCACGCGCCCCTCCTCGACGGCGGCCACGATGGTGGCGAAGTTGTCGTCGAGAATCACGACGCCGGACGCCTCCTTCGTCACGTCCGTGCCGGAGACGCCCATCGCCACGCCGATATCGGCCTCCTTGACGGCGGGGGCATCGTTCGTGCCGTCGCCCGTCATGGCGACGACCTGCCCGGCGGCCTTGTAGGCGCGCACAATGCGCAGCTTGTGCGCCGGGGAGACGCGCGCGTACACCGCGACGCGCATGCAGCGCGCGGCAAGCTGCCCGTCCGTCATCGCGTCCAGCTCCTTGCCCGTCAGCGCTTCGTCTCCCGCGCGGGCGATGCCCACGTCACGCGCGATGGCCAGCGCTGTGTCGACGGAATCCCCCGTAATCATCACGGGCTTGATGCCCGCCTCGCGGCAGCGCTTCACGGCGGGGCGCACTTCGGGGCGCGGAGGGTCAAGCATGGCCATCAGGCCCAAAAAGCACAGCTCCTCCTCGCCTCGGTCGGGGGCGGCGCTCTCAGCAAAGCCCAGCACGCGCAGGGCCTGCCCGGCCAGCCGCGCACAGGCCCCGGCGATCTCGGCCCGGTCGGCCGCCGTTATCGCGCGCGTCCCTTTGGCGGAAGCGATCCGCGTGCAGCGCGCGAGTAGCACGTCCGGTGCGCCCTTGCACAGCAGGCGGCTGCCGCCGGGGCCGCGCACCACGACGCTCATGCGCTTGCGTGCGGCGTCAAACGGGTTTTCTTTTGTGATCGTACACACGCGCAGCAGCTCCTCGCGCGTGACGCCCGCCTTAGCCGCCGCCACCAGCGCCGCGGTTTCGGTGGGGTCGCCCGACGCCTCGAACGTGTCGCCGTGCCGGGTGATATGCGCCGTCGCGCACAGGGCCGCTGCCTCGCACAGGCGGGAGAGCGCCTGATCCTGCGCCGCGCGCACGGCGCGCCCGTTCAGCGTCACCGCGCCGCGGGCATCGCCGCCGTTGCCCGTCACCTCCCACTCGCGCCCGGGCATCCAGATGGCGCGCACCGTCATGCGGTTCTGCGTCAGTGTTCCGGTCTTGTCGGTGCAGATCACGCCCGCGCAGCCGAGCGTCTCGACCGCGTGCAGCTTGCGGATGACCGCACCGCGCCGCAGGATGCGGTTGACGCTGAGTGCCAGCGTGATCGTCACAATCGCGGGCAGGCCCTCGGGGATGGCGGCGACGGCTAACGAGATGCCCGTGAGCAGCATCTCCAAAAAGTCGTTGCCCTGCAAATAGCCGAGAAAGCCCACGGAAAGGCAGATGATTACACACGCCGCCGCGACAAAGCGGCCGAGCTGCTTCAAGCGCAGCTGCAGCGGGGTCGGCTCCTCGGCCGCTTCGTCCATCAAGCCTGCGATCTTGCCCATCTCGGTTTGCATGCCTGTGGCCGTGACGGCGCATTCGCCGCGCCCGCTTGTCACGATGCATCCCATGTACACCGGGTCCCCGGCCCGCTTTTGTACGGGCAGGCTTTCGCCCGTCAGCATGGATTCGTCGCAGGAAAGGCGCACGGCGGCCCTGAGCGCGCCGTCCGCCGCGATCTTGTCGCCCTCGGTGAGCAGCAGCACGTCCCCCGGCACGACGGCACGGGCGCTGATCTCCTGCTCCCTGCCGCCGCGCCGCACGCGCGCCGTGGGCGCGGACAGCTCCTTGAGCGCCTCGAGCGTTTTTTCGGTGCGGTACTCCTGCAAAAAGCCCATCACGGCGTTCATCAGCACGATCAAAATGATGGTGACGGCTTCGGCGCCCTCGCCCATCCACACGGAGACCAGCGTCGCCGCCGCGAGGATCAGGATCATCACATCCTTGAACTGCGAAAAAAACATCGCGGCCACGCCCGCGCCCTGCCGGCCCGTGAGCCGGTTCTCGCCCACCTCGGCCAAACGCGCCTGCGCCTGCTCGTCGCTCAGCCCGGCGGATGTCGTTTGCTGCATATGCTTCTCCCCTTTTTGCGGGCGCCGGATGGCTCAGCGCACACTTTTGTCCTTTTGCCTATCTCTATTTGTATGACAAGCCCCGCCGCGCTATGCCATACGGCCTTCGGGGAAAAGGTGACAGAATGTTCACACATCGCTGCCGGAAATGTGTTATACTATTTTATAGAATTATCGATTGTTGGAATTCCATAGCCCGCATCAGGATACCGTAGGGGCGGGGCTTGCCCCGCCCGGAAACGGATTCTCGAGCCTTGCGGGAGGGCCAAGGCCCTCCCCTACGAAACCGGTGTGGAACCGTATCCGTGGAAGAACTATAATTTTACGATAAAATATCACCTTATTCACCTTCCCCTCGAGGGGAAGGTGAGGATGGGAATCTTTTATCAAGAAAAGCGCAACAGAAAGCGAGGAATTTATGCCGATCGACAAATCCATCGACTATTCCGCCGTCACGCCCGAGATTGAAACGCTGGCGCGGCGCTACCTGACGGATCACGCCATCCGCCCCGAAATGTACGTGAAATACGCCGTCAACCGCGGCCTGCGCGATTTGAACGGCAACGGCGTGCTGACGGGGCTGACCGAGATCAGCGAGATCCAGTCCTCCAAAATGGTGGACGGGGAAAAGGTCCCCTGCGAGGGCAAGCTGTACTATCGCGGCGTGGACGTGGAGCAGATCGTCGCGGGCTTCATCACCGAAAAGCGCTACGGCTTTGAGGAGGCGGTCTACCTGCTGCTGTTCGGTGAGCTGCCCGGCGCGGCGCAGCTGGCCGATTTTCAGCGGCTGCTGGCGGGCTACCGCTCGCTGCCGACCAATTTTGTGCGCGACGTCATCCTGAAAGCGCCGAACGCCGATATGATGAACACGCTGGCGCGCAGCGTGCTGACGCTGTACAGCTACGACGCCCACGCCACCGACAACAGCATCGAAAATGTGCTGCGCCAAAGCCTGCAGATGATCGCGCTGTTCCCGCTGCTCTCGGTGTACGGCTATCAGGCGTACAGCCACTATGTGCTCGACCAGAGCCTGTACATCCACAACCCCGTGCCGGAACTTTCCACTGCCGAGAACCTGCTGCACATCCTGCGCGCGGACGGCCAGTATACCGAGCTGGAGGCCCGCATCCTCGACCTCGCGCTGGTGCTGCACGCCGAGCACGGCGGCGGCAATAACTCGACGTTCACGATGCACGTCGTCACCTCCTCCGGCACGGACACCTATTCCGCCGTTGCGGCGGCGCTGGCCAGCCTGAAGGGGCCCAAGCACGGCGGCGCGAACATCAAGGTGGTTCAGATGTTCGAGGATATGAAGCGCACGCTGCCCGACTGGACGGACGAGGCCGCGATTGAACAATACCTGCGCGCGCTGCTGCACAAGGAGGCGTTCGACCGGGCTGGGCTGATTTACGGCATGGGCCACGCGGTCTATTCGCTTAGCGACCCGCGCGCCAATGTGTTCCAGCATTTCGTCGAGCTGCTCGCGAAGGAAAAGGGCCGCTGCGAGGAATACGCGCTGTATGCCGCCGTGGCGCGCCTCGCGCCGCGCATCATCGGCGAGGAGCGCCGCATCTACAAGGGCGTCTCGCCCAACATCGATTTCTACAGCGGCTTTGTCTACAGCATGCTCGATCTGCCGCTCGAGCTGTACACGCCGATTTTCGCCGTCAGCCGCATCGCGGGCTGGAGCGCCCACCGCATCGAGGAGCTGGTCAACGCGGGCAAGATCATCCGCCCGTCGTACAAGAGCGTCAAAAAGCGCGTCGAATACGTGCCGCTGGGCGAGCGGGGCTGATTTCCCGGCGCGGCGGGCCGGGCGCGGGAAAAATGCGGCAGGGGAGGAACCATCTATGAAAATCCGGTGCGTCTGGGAGCACAACGGCAGCGACACCCTTTTATACGCCGGCAATTTCATCGGGGCCTATACGCGCGGCGAGACGCGGGAAATCGCCCTCGGCAAAATGGCGGACGAAATCCGCTCCTATCAGGCGTGGAAAGGGGAGCCCTTAGACGGCCGGCCGGAGCCGGTGATCGTTCAGGAAAAGGCCTCCGCGCTTACCGTCTCCGACGCGGACTCGGACATCCTGTTCGACACGGAGCGAAAGCCGCTCGGCGCGGCGGAGTATGAAGCGCTCAAGGCGCTCGCGATAAAGTCGGCGCGGGATTTCCACGCCCTGTATCAGGCGGTTCCCGACAAGGACAAAAGCTGCCTGCCCGCCCGGGACACCTTCTATGGCCCGGTGCCGCGCACGGCGTTTGAAATGTACGAGCACACGAAAAATGTCAACAGCTACTATTTCGGCGAGCTCGGCGTGGAGGCCGATAACGAGGGCACTATCGCGGACTGCCGCGCCCGGGGCTTCGCGCTGCTGGAGCATCAGCCGTGCTTTTTGGCGATACCCGTCCGCCGGGGCAGCTATGACGAGGAATGGTCGCTGCGAAAGCTGCTGCGCCGTTTTGTCTGGCACGACCGCATCCACGCGAAGGCGATGTACCGTATGGCGGTCCGGACCTTCGGCGGCAACATCCCCAACATCTTTCATTTTGTGTGAGCGTTTGCGCCCGCAGCATAAACAGGAGTCCCCCGGCTTTACGGGCGGTTCCATAAGAAAACGAAGTGGCGGCGCCTGCCCCAAAGGGCGCGTCCGCGGCGTTCTCAAGCCTTGCATTCCACAAAGGA
>CANRZX010000054.1 GCA_947644575.1 uncultured Clostridia bacterium
GCCCGCGCGGCTTCTGCAGGGCGCTGCGGCCCGGTGCGGCGCGGTCGTTCCCGGGCCCAGCGCGGTACGGGCGCTGGGCAGCGCCAATATGGTGCTGCTGCGCGCGCGCGATTTGTTCCCCGCCGGCAGCGTGCGGCTGCACGGCATCAAAACCTTTGAAAAAGAGCGCATCGACATTGCCATTCTGTACGCGGCCAGCCTGCTGTCTGTCCGGTGCGAGACGCTGCGTGGCGTGTTTATGGGGATGTTGGACAACAACGAAAAGCTGCTGGCCAAGGTAGAGAACGCTACGACTGAGATCGGCTACGGCTTCACGGGCTGGATCGACGGAAACCGCGTGCTGCTGGGCAACCGTGAGATGATGCGGCGGCACGACATCGAGGTGCCGTCGCTTGATTACGAGAGCCGCTACACCAAGAACGGCCAGCGCTCGCCGATTTACCTCGCGGTGTCCGGCAAGCTGTTCGGGATGTTCCTTGTCAGCTACCGGCCCAGCCGCCGCGCGGCCGAGGCGCTGAGCCGCTTGGCGGACAGCGGGGCGAACGTGCTGATCCAGGCCGAGGACTTCAACATCACCGCGCAGCTTGTCACCGAGGCCTACGGCCTGCCTGACGGCATCGTCAAGGTGCTGACGCAGGCCGAGCAGGACGCGCTGGAGACAGAGCTTGCCTACCGGCCCGAGAGCGAGGGCGTGATGATCCACAACGGCTCGTGCGCGTCGCTGCTCGGCGGGCTGTACGTCGCCGCGCGCGTTGCCGCAGGGGAAAAGCTGGCCGGCTTTACGCTGGCTGCCGCCGTGGCAATGGGCGCCGTCGCGAGCGCTGCGATCAGCTTCTCGCAGGGGCTGGCGGGGCTTTCGCTCGGGCTGGTGCTGGCCTATCAGCTTATTTGGAGCGCGGCCATCGCCGCCGCCCCTCTTCTGAAAAAGCCATAATGCCGCGCCGGAAAACGCGCGGCCGCCCGGTCCAAACGGCCCCACACGCCGGCGATTTCGCGGCGGGGCGGCGAAGCGTCTGCCGCGTTCAAAAAGGAGGAGCCGCCATGCGTCTCAAGGAAATGCTGCGCAGGCAGGTCGCGTTCTGCGCCAGCTTTATTGAAATTGCCATTTCGGCCGTTGTGCTGATCGCCATCGTCATCGCGGGCTTTCAGGTGGTGCGTGAGATGATCGGCCTTGTGGGCGACCCAAAGGCGCACGAATCGTTCACGCTGTTCCTCGGCCACGCGTTCAATCTGATCATCGGCGTGGAGTTCATCAAGATGCTGTGCCGCCACACGCCGGGCTCGGCCATCGAGGTGCTGCTGTTTGCCATCGCGCGCCAGATGGTGGTGGAGCATACCTCGCCGATTGAAAATCTGGTCGGCATCATCACCATCGCGCTGATTTTCGCCATCCGCAAATTCCTGTTTGTGCCCACCTTTGGCGCGGACCCGGAGGAGGCGGAGGAAAACAATCGGCCTGCACAGGGGCGGGCCGGATTAGTGGATGCGGCTGTTCCGGCCGAAAAGACCGAAGCCGCCGGAACGGCCGAAGCCGCGGAAAAAGCCGAGACGGTCGGGGCCTGAGCGTCTGCGCCCAGAATGGCCGAAAGGAACGGCCGCAGAGCCCAAAACAGCGGCGGAGCCCGAAATGGCGCGATCGCTGCGCTGCCGCTTTCAAACGGCGGAGCCTCGGGCGGGAGGACGATGGAGCGCTTTTCCCCAATCTGAAAAAAGACTTTTCGCAAAAAAACGATTCATCATAAAGGGGCCGGACGGTTGATCCGTCGGCCCCGCCTTTTGAAAGGAGTTTCCAATGGAGTTAACTGTTCAGGCTGCGGAGCTGGCATTAAAGGATGCGTCATCCTCCAACCCGGGGGCATGGACAGACCATTCCCGGTATGTCGCCGAAGCCTGTAAAAATATTGCGTCACGCTGCGGGCATCTGTCTTCTGAACAGGCGTATATTTTTGGGCTGCTGCACGATATCGGACGTTATGCCGGCGTGAGTTCGGAAAGGCATCTGATCGACGGCTACCGCTACTGTATGCAGCGCGGCTGGGAAAAGGCTGCGCAAATCTGTATCTCCCATGCATTTATGATACAAAGCATTGATACCTCGATCGGAACATTTGATGTCAGCGATGAGGATTATCTGTTTATGAAAAAGTATATCGCGAATGCGGTATATGATGATTATGACCGTCTGGTGCAGCTGTGCGACGCATTGGCTCTGCCGACGGGATTCTGCCTTTTGGAAAAAAGATTTGTGGATGTGACCATACGATACGGCTTTCACCCGGCGACAATAGACAGATGGAAAAAGATTTTAGAGATCAAACAGCTGTTTGAAGATCAGATCGGCTGTTCTGTCTATGCGTTGCTTCCGGGCGTTGTGGAAAACAGCTTTGGTTAGAACGATACACATTCCTCGGAGCGTTGCCGGAGCCAAGCATCCCGGGTGATTGATAGATCCACGACGCCGTTTTTGCGGCCGAGCTCCACAAAGCCCGCCGACCGGTGCGCGCGGAGCGCGGCGGCGCGCTCCGCTTCGAAGCTGTTGTGGACGGCGTCTGCGCCGAGCGCCTCAAAGGCGTGCGCCAGCAGCAGGCGCAGCGCCCCGGCCGAATAGCCTTTGCCCCGGTGGCGCGCCTCGATCACGACGCCCATTTCATAATGATCCGCGTTTGGGGGCCTGTGGAGATTCACTTCGCCGAGGAACGCGCCGTCCGATTCCCGGACGACGTAGGCGTAAAAGCGCAGAGGCTCCTGTCCAATAAAGAAATCGTACCAGCCGGCCCACTCCGATTCGGGGAACGCGATGCAGCCGGTCGCCGGGTCGTAGCCCGGGATGTGCAGGTCATAGCCCCTGTTGTAGGACATGGTGTCCGGATCCTGCATCAGCCTTTGACGGTACCAAAGCTCGTCATAAGAGGGAACATGCAGGGAAAGCACTTCGTTCATGAGATTTCCTTTCTATGAAATATAAGATTCGGTGCAGGGGCTTTCGGCGGCGATGAAAAACAGGCGGCGCGCGGAAAAACTCCCGCGCGCCGTAAGGATCGTTTTTTGGCGGGACGTCACTCGTACAGCGGGAAGCGCGCGGTCAGCGCGGCCACCTCGGCGGCGACGGCGTCCTTTTTCGTGTCGAAATCAAAGACGCAGGCGGCGATCCATTTTGCGATCAGCCGCATTTCGTCCGCGCCGAAGCCGCGCGTCGTGACGGCCGGGGTGCCGATGCGCAGGCCGGAGGTGACAAACGGCGTCTCCGGGTCGTTCGGGACGGTGTTCTTATTCGCGGTGATGTGCACCTCGTCGAGGCGGCGCTCTAACTCCTTGCCCGTCACGCCTGTGCCGCGCAGGTCGATGTTCATCAGATGGTTGTCCGTCCCGCCGGAGACAAGGCCCAGCCCCTCGGCCAAAAGGCTCTCGGCCAGCACCTGGGCGTTGTCGACGATCTTTTGCTGATATTCCTTGAACTCGGGGCGCAGCGCTTCGCCGAAGCAGACGGCCTTGCCCGCGATGATGTGCTCGAGCGGGCCGCCCTGCGTGCCCGGGAAGATGGCCTTGTCGATGGCCTTGGCGTATTCCTCGCGGCAGAGGATCAGCCCGCCGCGCGGGCCGCGCAGCGTCTTGTGCGTCGTGCTGGTGACAACGTCCGCGTAGGGAACGGGATTGGGATGCAGCCCGGCGGCGACGAGCCCCGCGATGTGCGCCATGTCCACCATCATCAGCGCGCCGTTCGCACGGGCGATGGCGGCGATGCGCTCAAAGTCGATCGTGCGCGAATAGGCCGACGCGCCCGCGACAATCAGCTTCGGGTGGTGCTCCTTCGCTTTTTTCTCCAAATCGGCATAGTCGAGGTAGCCGTTTGCGTCCACGCCGTAGGCGACGAAATTGTAATTCTTGCCGCTCATATTCACGGGACTGCCGTGCGTCAGATGGCCGCCGTTGGAAAGATCCATGCCCAGCACGGTGTCGCCCACGTTCAGCAGCGCGAAATAAACCGCGAGGTTCGCCTGCGCGCCCGAATGCGGCTGGACGTTCGCGTGCGCGGCGCCGAACAGGCGGCACGCGCGGTCGCGCGCGAGATTTTCGACCACGTCGACATATTGGCAGCCGCCGTAGTAGCGGTGGCCGGGATAGCCCTCGGCGTATTTATTGGTCAGCGCGCTGCCCATCGCGGCCATCACGGCGGGCGAGACGAGATTTTCCGATGCGATCAGCTCGATGTTTTCGCGCTGACGGCGTAGCTCCGCCGCCATCGCCTCGCCGACCTCCGGGTCGGCCTTTGCGACAAAGCCAATGGTGTCGATCATTTCCCCAAACATATGGTTCCCCCTTTATTTTCCTGTCGGATTTGATAGAATCTGTCGGAACGCGCCGCAGCAAAACGCGCCGCGTTCCGGCAATTATTTTTTGCGTAAGAGCCTGTTTAGAATCTCCGTGTGGCCGGATTGACGAGCGGATATTTTGTCTGCCGAAGTCGAAAAATCGCAGGAATCCTTGGTGGATTTCAAGATTTTGAGACAAAAGCAGGCGAAATATCCGCCGCCAGGACGGGTGCGAGGGGATTCTAAACAGGTTCTAAGCACGGAACAAACCGCAGCGCACGCATCGCCGCCCGGCCGCGCCCGGAGCGTGGCGCGCACCCGGCTCTGCGCGGGTGTTGTCAGACCAAAATGCTCCTGCCCGTCATTTCCTCCGGCTGGGGCAGCTGCATGATCTTCAGCATGGTGGGCGCGATGTCGGCCAGCACGCCGCCCTCGCGCAGCTTCGCGTCCTCCACGCCCGCGACGAGGAACGGCACGGGGTTCGTGGTGTGCGCGGTGAACGGATGCTCGGGATCCGGGTCGTACATCTTGTCGGCGTTGCCGTGGTCGGCCGTCAGCAGCACCGCGCCGCCCTGCGCCAGCACGGCGTCGATCACGCGGCCCGCGCAGGCGTCCACGGCCTCGACGGCCTTGACGGCGGCCTCGAACACGCCGGTGTGGCCGACCATGTCGCAGTTCGCGAAATTGAGGATAATCACGTCATACTTGCCGCTCTCGACGCGCTTGACGCATTCGTCGGCCACGAGGTAGGCGCTCATCTCCGGCTGGAGATCGTAAGTTGCGACCTTCGGGCTGGGGATCAGCGCGCGGTCCTCGCCGTCGAACGGCGCCTCGACGCCGCCGTTAAAGAAGAATGTCACATGGGCGTACTTCTCGGTCTCGGCGATGCGCAGCTGGGTCTTGCCCTGCTGCGCGAGGTATTCGCCCATCACGTTGGTCAGCGCCTGCGGACGGAACGCGATCTCGACATTCGGCATTGTGGCGTCATACTGCGTGAAGCAGACATAATACAGCGGGAAACGGCCGTTCCGGCGCTCGAAGCCCGTGAACGCGTCGTCGACGAATGTGCGTGTGATCTCCCGCGCGCGGTCGGGGCGGAAGTTGAAGAACACCACGCTGTCCCCGGCACTCACGCGCCCGCCCTCGCACGTCACGGCGGGCACGACGAATTCATCCGTCACGCCCTCGGCATAGCTGTTCGCCATGACCTCGGCCGGCGCGCCGTGCACGCCCTCGCCGTAGACCATCGCGGCGTAGGCTTTCTCGACGCGCTCCCAGCGGTTGTCGCGGTCCATCGCGTAATAGCGGCCCGTGACCGTGGCGATTTTGCCGACGCCGAGCTCGGCCATCTTGGTCTCCAGCTCCTCAATGAAGCCCTTGCCGGAATCGGGCGGCACGTCGCGTCCATCCATAATGGCATGGACATATACGTTCTCTAAGCCGGCGCGCTTCGCCAGCTCCAGCAGCGCGAAAAGATGCATGTTGTGGCTGTGGACGCCGCCGTCGGACAACAGGCCGATCAGGTGCAGCGCCTTGCCGCTTTCCTTCGCGCTTTTCACCGCGCCCGCGAGGGCGGGGTTCTCAAAGAAGCCGCCGTCCCGGATGTCCTTGGTGATGCGCGTCAGCTCCTGATAGACGATGCGGCCCGCGCCGATGTTGGTGTGGCCGACCTCGCTGTTGCCCATCTGGCCGTCCGGCAGGCCGACGTCCATGCCCGAGGCGCCGATGGTGGTGTGCGGATATTGCGCGAACAGACGGTCAAGGTTCGGCGTTTTCGCGGCGACGACGGCGTTGCCGTACGTCTCGTCCGGCACCCAGCCAAAGCCGTCCAGAATACAGAGCAGTAAAGGCTTTTTCAAATGGGATCCCCCTTTTCGATGGTTCGTTGAGTTATGCACGCGGCCCGGGCGGCTTTTGGAAAGCGCGCCCCGTTTTCACCCGCGCTGCGGAGGAAGAAGGGCGAACACAGGCGCCCGATCACTTGCCCGCCGCCGCGACGATGGCCGCGAAATCCGCGGGCTTCAGCGAAGCGCCGCCGATCAGGCCGCCGTCGACGTCGGGCTTTTGCAGCAGTTCATCGGCGTTGCCCGCGTTCATGCTGCCGCCGTACTGGATGGTCGTCGCCTCGGCCACATCCGCGCCGTACAGTTCGCCCACGACCCTGCGGATCGCGGCACACACCTCCTGCGCCTGCTCGGCCGTGGCGGTGCAGCCCGTGCCGATGGCCCACACCGGCTCATACGCGATGATGACGCGCTTCATCTCCTCGGCCGAGACGCCGCCCAGCGCGATTTTGGTCTGCAAGCGCACCAGCTCCTCCGTCACGCCCTGCTCGCGCTGCGCGAGGCTCTCGCCCACGCAGACGATCACGGTCAGCCCGGCGGCCAGCGCGGCCTTCGCGCGCTTGTTCACGGTCTCGTCTGTCTCGGCGAAATACTGGCGGCGTTCGGAGTGGCCGACGATCACATAGCTGACGCCCAGATCCACGAGCATACCGGCGGAGATTTCGCCCGTAAACGCGCCCGATTTTTCAAAATGCACATTTTCCGCGCCGACGCCGATGTTGGTGCCCGCGCACTTTTCCACGGCAGTGGGAAGGCTCGTGAACGGGGTGCAGATCACGACGTCGCAGCCCGCGCCCTTGACGGCGGGGATCAGCGCGTCGATCAGCTCCGCCGCCTCAGAAGCGGTCTTGTTCATTTTCCAGTTGCCGGCAATGACGGCCCTGCGCTTTGCTTTGTTCATGAGAATACGCTCCATTCTGTTTGATCTTGGAAGAAAAGATCGGGGCGGGCGGAAAGCCGCCGCCCCGATCCGGTCCGTGTAAATTTTTGTCCGGCGGCGCTGTGCACCGCCGCCCGCGCCGCACAGCCTTACGCGTTCGCGATGCAGGCGATGCCCGGCAGCTCCTTGCCCTCAAGGTACTCAAGGCTCGCGCCGCCGCCCGTGGAGATATGCGTCATCTTGTCGGCGAAGCCCATCTGCATCACAGCGGCCGCGCTGTCGCCGCCGCCGATGACGGTGGTGGCGTCCGTCTCGGCCAGCGCCTTGGCGACAGACTTTGTGCCGGCGGCTAAGATCGGATTTTCAAACACGCCCATCGGCCCGTTCCACACGACCGTCTTGGCGCTCTTTACGGCCTCGCCGAACAGCTCGCACGTCTTGGGGCCGATGTCGAGCCCCTCCTTGTCGGCGGGGATCGCCTCGGACGCGACGACCTCGGTCGCGATCTCGGCGTCGATGGGGTCGGGGAAGGAATCCACAACGACCGTGTCCACCGGCAGCAGCAGGGAAACGCCCTTCTCCTCGGCCTTCTTCATCATGTCTTTGCAGTAGTCGATCTTTTCGTTGTCCACCAGCGACTTGCCGACCTCGCAGCCCTTCGCGGCGAGGAAGGTGTACGCCATGCCGCCGCCGATGATCAGCGTGTCGACCTTGTTCAGCAGGTTGTCGATGACGTTCAGCTTATCGGCCACCTTCGCGCCACCGAGGATCGCGACAAACGGGCGGACCGGGTCGTTGACGGCGTTGCCGAGGTAACGGATCTCTTTTTCCATCAGGTAGCCCACGGCGGTGTCCTTGATATAGTCGGTCACGCCGGCGGTGGAGCAGTGCGCGCGGTGCGCGGAGCCGAACGCGTCGTTCACATAGGCGCTGTTTTCGCCGACGAGGTCGGCCAAATCCTTCGAGAACTCCGGCAGGTTCTTTGTCTCCTCTTTGCGGAAACGCGTATTCTGCAAAAGCACGACGTCGCCATCCTGCATCGCGGCCACGGCGGCCTTCGCGTTCTCGCCCGTGACGTTGTCGTCGTTCGCAAAGACGACGTCCTTGCCCAGCAGCTCGGACAGACGCCCGGCCACGGCGGCGAGGCTGAACTTTTCCTCGGGCCCGTTCTTGGGCTTACCCAAATGGCTGCACAGCACAACGCGGCCGCCGTTTTCAATCAGCTTTTGGATGGTGGGCAGCGCGGCGACGATGCGGTTGTCGTTGGTGATTTTCCCGTCCTTCATCGGGACGTTGAAGTCGCAGCGAACCAGAACGTTTTTCCCTTTGACATTCAGGTCCTCCACGGTTTTCTTGCCAAGAGTGCTCATGAACAATTACTCCCTTTCCTGTTGTTTTGACGGATCTCGTCCGGAAAAGAATGCCGCGCGTCGGACGCCGCTCCCAAAAGGCAGGCATCGAACGGGCCAACGCTTACAAAGGCCCCGCGTCCGTCCGCGTTACGGTGGCGGGGAGCCGGATTCGGGGATCCGGTTCCCCCTCCATATATTTAATAGTATACCGTTTTTGACGAAATTCCGCAAGAGAAAAACTGACAATTCTTTCACAAAGGCACGGAGCGTTTCGGGCGTTTTTTCGGGCATATAGTCAACACATTTGAAAATAAAGAGCTTGTTTTCGAGCGGCGCGTGCCTCGGTGCGGCGTTTGTTCCCGCGCCGCGGACGGATTTGGCATTCCTTCGCGAGAACGGTATTATTTTATACTCTAAATAAGACAAGCCCGACGCGGCGCCGTGCATCGCGCCCGGCACCGTCAAAAAAAACGGTTGCTTTTTCCCAAAATATCCTGTAAGATAAAAACGACAAATGCTTTGCGCACGTGCGGACGCCTTAAGACGCCCGCCGCCGGGGAAGTGGGTGAAACTCCCGCGCGGTCCCGCCACCGTGTTGGACGCGATGAATTTTACGGCTTGCCGGTTTCAGGCAGGCCGCAGGCTCGCGTGTCCTCAGTCGGAATGCCGGGCGCAAGGTTTCACACGGTTTACGATGGATAGATCGTGCGTTTTTTGCCGAACCGTTCCCCGATGGCCGGGCAGTCGGGCGTTTGCCCATCCGCACGGCCGGCGCTTTCGGGGGCGGCTCTTTATGTTGCAAAAACCGCGCCCTTCCATCCGGAATGGCGCGGTTTTTATCATTTCTGCGTGGGATAAGGCTTTTAGCTTTACCCTGTCCGGCGCGGACAAAAACAGGAGGATTTACTATGACATCGCAAAAGAAAAAAACATGGATCGTGGTCGGGGCCGCCGTGGCACTTGTGGCTGTCTTGCTGGCGGTTTGGTTTGCCTTTGGGCCCAAAGGGGCGGACGGGCAGAAAAACATCAGCGTAACCGTCGTGTACGGCGACGGAACCAGCGAACGCTTTGACATCGCCACCGAAGAGGAATTCCTGCGCGGCGCGTTAGAGGCGCAGAGCCTGATCGCCGGGGAGGAATCGGAATACGGCCTATTTGTCAAGACGGTAAACGGCGTAACCGCCGATGACGCGAAGCAGGAATGGTGGTACTTCACAAAGGGCGGCGAAGAAGTGGTGACGGGTGTGGATTCGACGCCCCTCGCAGATGGTGACGCGTTTGAAATCACGCTCAAAACCGGCTGGTAAAATGGGGCGGACGCGGAGCCTCGTCACGGCGGCTCTCCTCGCGGCGGTACTGACGGCATCCAAGTACGCGCTGGACGGCCTGCCTAATATCGAGCTGGTCAGTTTGCTGGTGATATTATACACTTTGGAATACCCAAAACTTACAATCCCTGCCGTATATACCTATTTGCTGGTTTACGGCCTGCTGAACGGGTTCGGGCTTTGGTGGTTTCCGCAGCTGTACATCTGGGCGATACTGATGATGCTGACGCGGCTGCTGCGTGCGAGCGACTCGGCTTTGTTGTGGGCGGCGCTGAGCGGCATTTTCGGCCTGTGCTTCGGCGCGCTGTACGCCGTCGCCCATGCCGTCGCGGCCGGGCCCGCCGCTGGTGTGGCGTATTGGATCGCGGGCATCCCGTTCGATCTGCTCCACGGCGCGGGCAATTTTGCCGTAACGCTGCTGCTGTTCCGTCCACTGCGCGGCTGTCTGAAGCGCATCAAGCGGGCGCGCAATCAGGAATAACGCGAAGCTGGATGGTTTTGGCGTGTTGGATCAGAAAGAGTCAGGCGCGCCGATTCCATGATAGCGGCTTTGGGGTATGGAAATTTTCTTTTCTCCGGCCCTGAAAAGAAGATTTTCGCAACTTTTCTTGAAAAACACAACTTTCTTTCTCCTGAAGTAAGCACTGATTAAATCGGTGTGTCATCGGCCGCGTTTGGAACGCGGGGCCGATGCTTCCCCACGAGAAGATGCGGGGTCGCCGATTGGCGAGCAGGTTTTTTGCCTGTTGAAGCTGAAAAAACGCAGGAATATTGTATGTATTTCAAGATTTTTGCTACAAAACTGTGGATTTTTTAGTAGAAGAGGGTCGGCCGTTCCCCGAAATGAAACGGAGCCCTGTTTGTCAGGCCGAGCGAAACAGGCTTTGACAGACAGGGCGTCTTTTTTTGATTCGGGTGCAAGAAACCGACGCTCAGCCGAAAATTCCAAGGCCGCCGGCAACGCGGATGATGAAATCCTGCACGTTCGCCACCATCGTCGTGGCGGATAGGCTGCCGCGGTCGATCAGCTTATTGACGACAAATTCGGATGCGTCCACACAGTACAAATAGACCGGGCGGATTGAGCCGTCCGGCATACAGCGGAACGAAGGCGTCATATTGCCCGCCGCGATGGTGTGCAGCATGGTGGCAAGGCAGATCACCGTTGTAGCGCCGCGCAGCAGCCCGCGCATGGCTTGCGCGCCCGCGTAAGCGTCGGCGTATACCTCGGGCAGCGGGCCGTCGTCCCGGATGCTCCCCGTCAAGACAAACGGCACGTTTTGCCGCGTCAGCGCGTACAGGATGCCGTCGCGGACGCTCTGCTCGCGCAGAAAGGCCGGGATCGAACCTGCGCGGCGTACCAGACGAATGACGTCCATATGGTTATAGTGGCCGTTCGGCATGCTTTTCTGCGTGTAGATATCCTGCCCGAGCGCCGTATGAAGGTATCCGCCCTCGAGGTCGTGAACGGCCAGTGCATTACCCGCCAGCAGACCGTGGACATAGCCCCGCTCGACCATCGCCTGCATCGCGGCCCGCGCGCGGGCGTCGAAGGTGAACGCCGGGCCCAGCACCCACACGACGCGCCCGTACTCCCGCTCGTGACGCAGCAACGCGATCAGCTTATCATAATCGCGGGCATAGGCGGTCTCGCGACTGCGGCCTTGGCGGAATACGAACTCCTCGCCGGGCCCTGTGGCGTCCTCGTCGGGCAAAAAGCCCCTCGCGTGGACATAAATGCCCTGCGAGCCATTCTCGGTGCGGCCGACGGCGACGCGGTCGCCCCGCTTCAGATTGCGCATTTCGACGACGCGCAGCGTGCCGCTGTCATCCAACACCACATGGCTGTCCATGCGGCTTTCCTCCGCCAAGCGCCAAACGCCGCCGATTTTGAAATATTCGGGAAACATGGAAGTGCTGTGGAACGCCTCGGGCGGCACGCCGTCTTGTTCGCAGGCGCGCCAAACGGCGTCGGGCGCGGCGCGCAACTCCTCCCGGAAAAAATCGGGCGCGCGGTATTGCGGCAGTTGAAAAGCCATTTGTGATTCTCCCTTCGTGCCTGTTCGGATGCTCGGGGCGCGCCGAAAGACTCGCTTCGCTCCGAAACGCATTTGCGAATGCGGCGAGCTTTTTCCTATGGTAGGGAATTCGCGCCTTTCTGTCAAGTACTCGCTGGTGAAACCAGCAGGTCGGTTCTCAAAAAGAACGCTTGCGCAGTCTGCCGGAAAGGAGAACGGCGGAAAACCAATACACAGCGGTGCAAAGAGGCGCAAAAGCGTTTGGCCATTCCTCGGAGAGTATCGGCAAGGCCGACACTCTTCGCCGGGCGTATCAGGCCAGCGTCAGATCCGCCTCAAAATGCTTCTTCTCCGGGCCCTCGCCGCAGAAATACCAGCGTTTTTCACCGGTTTGGGCGCGCAGCATCGTGAATTCCGCGCCCATCGGCACCTCGTTGTGATAGACGATCGCCAGCCGCGCGGGTGGGTGCGCCGTCATCTGCGCAAGCGGTACATGGTCGCAAATCAGGTCGGCATAATACGTATTGTTGAGATGCTTATTTTTATCGCATTTTGTATATACGGCGCGCTCGATGCCATCGGGTTGCGCCTCGCCCTTGAGCAGCGTGTGATCCAGCTGCGGCACCTCCTGCGGCTGGAAAGGCAGGGGAAGTTCCTCAGGCGGGCGGCGCAGGATGCGCTTGGTCTGTGTATCCACCAGCACCCAGCGGCTGTCAATGTCGCACAGGGTCGTGCCGTCCGGCGCGTACAGCGCCGTATGGCGCAGGTAGACCGCGCGCTGCGCCGCGCAAGGGTGCGTCGCGATGGTCAGGCGCTCGCCCACGCGGATGGGCCTGCGCAGCTCCAGCGCCATTTTTGCCAGTAAAAAGGCCGTGTGCGTGCGGCGGTAAACATCGTCCGTCAGGCCCAGCGCCGTGCATTGGTCGGTTGCGACCTGCTGGGCGCGCCGAAGGATCGCGCCAAGCGTCAGGTGTCCAGCATAGTCGCATTCGTATTCGGTTACTGAAAATTCCTCTTCGTATGAATTGGTGCTCATAATACGCTCCGTTTTATCATTTGTTTTGCTTTTCATCTCTTCACAAAGGTACACATGCCGTCAAGGCAAATTCAGCGGCGCGCTTGTGGCCGTGTCCGCTCTTGCTGGACATAAGGTAGCCTGCACGAATCCGCCGGGATTTTTCCGCATACGCCGCTGAACCGAACCCGCCACGGGCCCGGCCTGCCCCTTGCCTACGTCTTTCCCGTATTTTTGCGGTACGCGAGATAGCTTTCCAAAATCACGGCGGCCGCCACAGAATCCAGCACTTTTTTGCGCTTTTTGCCGTAGGCGCCGTTTTCGGAAAGGATGTTCGCGGCGCGGATGGTCGTCTGGCGCTCGTCCCACAGCTCGACGGGAACAGGCGTGAGCGCGCGCAGCGTTTCGGCCAGCGCGCGGCTTTTCTGCGCGCGCAGCCCCTCGGTGCCGTCCATATTTTTCGGCAGGCCCAGCACGATCATCTCCGCGCCCGCCTCGCGGCAGGCGTCGGCGATCCGGCGCGCCGTTTTCGCGGCGCTTTTTTCCGTGATCGTGCCCAGCGGGCTGGCCAAAAATTCCGTGCGGTCGCACACGGCGAGGCCCGTGCGCGCGTCGCCGTAATCCACGGCGAGAATTTTCATGTCGGTTCTCCTTTGTCAGTGTTGAAGGCCGCGTCCGGGCGGCGGTGGCGGACGGTCATTCGATTTCGCCGAAGGTGCGCGCCGCCTCGCGCAGCTTTTCGCGGATGGGCAGCTCATACGGGCAGCGCGTCTCGCATTTGCCGCAGCTGATGCAGGCCGAGGCTTTCGCGGGCAGGGAGAGGTAGCGCTGCCTGCCCCATTCCGCGAGGCCGTAGCGCTTGACATAGCTTTCCATCGTGAAGGTGCTGGGAATGTCGATGCCCACGGTACAGGGCGCGCAGTAGCCGCAGCGGCGGCAGAAATTGCCCGAAAGCTCGGCGCGCACCGCGTCGCACGCGGCCTGCTCGTCCGGCGTCAGCGGGGCAGCGCTTTCGGCGGCGGCGGTGTTTTCGTCGATCTCCTTGAGCGCCGCCATACCCGGGATCGCCACGGTGCAGTTCGGATTTTGCAGGATAAAGCGGATCGCCAGCGCGCCGTCGGTGATGTTGCCGCCCGCCATCGGCTTCATCGCGATCACGCCAACGCCCTGTTCGGCCGCGCGGGCCATCAGCGCCTCGCCCTGCGTCTCGACAATATTGTACGGGAGCATAATCGTCTCCACCTGCGGATAGGTCAGCAGCCGCTCGAGGCTGCGCACCGAGTGCGCCGTCGCGCCGAAGTGGCGCACCTTGCCCGCCTTGACGGCGTCCAAAATGGCCGCCATCGCGCCGTGCTCGGAAAAGGCGAGCTCGAAGTCGGCGTCCGATTTGATGTTATGCAGCTGGTACAGGTCAATGAAATCGGTTTTCAGGTTGGCGAGGCTCGTCTCGATATCCCGCGCCATGCCCTCGTAATCGCGCGACATGGACTTGGTCGCGAGGATAAAGCGCCCGCGCAGCCCGCCCGACAACGCCTCGCCGAGATAGCTTTCCGAGACGGTGTAGCCGCGCGCGGTGTCAATGAAGTTGACGCCCTTTTCCGCGAGGCGTTCCATCAGCGCGCGCGTGCCCGCCGCGTCGATGCGCTGGATCGGGATGCCGCCGAAGCCCACGGCCGACACCCGCAGCCCGGTTTTGCCAAGAATGCGGTATTGCATAGTATTCCCTCCGTCCGGCGCGCGGGACAGCCCGGTCGCCGAAGCTTTTTGATCTTCTTTTATCAGTATAGCCAAGCGCACGGAGATTGTCAAAATTTTATGGGAGAATTTTGCGGAAATATTGCGCGCGGGCGTTTGAACAATTATAATAAGATCATAAGTTGTGGGAATGTGGAAAAGCTTTCCCATTTCGCGCTTTTGCTTTATCCTCCATGCCGATTGGGTAAGCGTGGGGTAACATATAAAGGGGATCGAGTATGAGCCTTCAATCGGGATATTTTTTTGTTTTTCTCGCTGTGGTGTTGGCGGGCTATTACCTTCTGGCGGGGCGGTCCGGCGCGGCTGCGCCGGAGAAAGGGCGCTTTGCCGCGGTGCGGCAAAGCATTTTCCTGTTGGCCGCGAGTCTGTTTTTCTACGCGTGCGCGGGGGCGGCGTATCTTCCGTTGCTGCTGGCCGCGGCGGCGCTGGCCTACGGGGC
>CANRZX010000055.1 GCA_947644575.1 uncultured Clostridia bacterium
TGACGGAATAATTTGCCGCCGATGCGTGCGCTACGATTTGTTCAGTGCTTACTCAAGCGCCTCGGCCTCGCGCAGCCACAGCGCGGCGGAGGCGTCGCTGGGCATGCGCCAGTCTCCGCGCGGCGACAGCGTGACCGAGCCGACCTTCGGCCCGTCCGGCAGGCAGCTGCGCTTGAACTGCTGGGAGAAAAAGCGGCGGTAGAAATTTTTCAGCCATTTCAGCAGCACCGCGTTTTCGTATTCCCCACCGAAGGCGGCGCGCGCCAAGTAGTACAGCTTCGCGGGGGAGAAGCCCCAGCGCACGGCGTAATACAAAAAGAAATCGTGCAGTGCGTACGGGCCGACCAGCTCCTCGGTCTGCTGGCTGATCTGTCCGTTTTCGGCGGGCAGCAGCTCCGGGCTGACGGGCGTGTCCAAAATATCCCGCAGCACCCGCCCCAGCGCGCTGCCCGGCGCCTCGCCGGCGGCGCACGCCACGATGTGGCGGATCAGCGTTTTGGGCACGGACGCGTTGACGCCGTACATGCTCATATGGTCGCCGTTGTAGGTCGCCCAGCCCAGCGCCAGCTCGGAGAGGTTCCCGGTGCCGATCACCAGCCCGCCGGTCTGGTTGGCGGTATTCATCAGCACCAGCGTGCGCACGCGCGCCTGCGTATTTTCATAGGTGACGTCGTGGCGGCTCTCCTCGTGCCGGATGTCCGCGAAGCTGCTGCGCACCGTCGCGGTGATGTCCGCCTGACGCAGCGTGACGCCGAGCGCTTCGCACAGGCGTTCGGCGTTCGTGCGCGTGCGCGCCGTCGTGCCAAAGCAGGGCATGGTGACGGCGATGATGTCCGACAGCGGCTTGCCCATTCGGCGGAAGGTCCGCACCGTGACAAGCAGCGCGAGGCAGCTGTCCAGCCCGCCCGAGATGCCGACCACGGCCGTGCGCGCGCCGGTGTGGGCCATGCGCTTTTCGAGCCCCGCCGCCTGCATGGTCAGGATGGCGTCGCAGCGTTCGGCGCGCAGCGCGGCGTCGTCCGGCACAAACGGTGCGGCGGATACGGCGCGCGTCAGCGGCGCGTCCGCGTGCGGCATCGAGAAGGGAACGACCGCATAGCCCTCCGCGTTGGCGGCGGGAAAGGTGGTATCCCTCAGCCGCTCGCCCGAAAGGCGCTCCACATCGATCTCGCTGACGGCCATGTCGCCCGAGAACGGCGCGGATTCCGCCAGCAGCGCGCCGTTTTCGGCGATCAGATTGTGGCCCGCGAAGACCATGTCCGTCGTCGATTCGCCCGCGCCCGCGTCGGCGTAGACATAGCCGCACAAAAGGCGCGCCGACTGCCCCGTCACCAGCGCACGGCGGTATTCCGCCTTGCCGATGGTTTCGTCGCTGGCGGAAAGGTTGCAGATCAGCGTTGCCCCGGCCAGCGCGTGGCCCGTGCTGGGCGGCAGGGGAGCCCACAGGTCCTCGCAGATCTCGACGGCTAACGTCAGGGCGGGCTGCTCGGCCCAGCGGAACAGCAGCCTTGCGCCGAACGGGACGCGCCCGCCCGGCAGCTCGATTTCGCCGTTTTGCGCAGGCGCGGGGCAGAAGTGGCGCCGTTCGTAGAATTCTCCGTAATTTGGAATCTGCGTTTTCGGTATGACGCCCAGCACGCGCCCCGCGCGGCACACCGCCGCGCAGTTGTACAGCTTGCCGCCGTGGGCCAGCGGCAGGCCGACGGCGAAAATCAAATTGAGCGCGGCGGTATCGCGCAGAATCCGCTCCAACGCATCGCGCGCGCCGCGCAGCAGCGTGGGCTGCAAAAACAAATCGCCGCAGGTGTAGCCGGTGACGCACAGCTCCGGCAGACAGGCGACTTCCGCGCCTGCTTCGGCGGCATGGCGCAGCGCGCTGATAATCTGTCCGGCGTTATAGTCAGGGTCCGCCACGCGGAGGGACGGCGTCAGCGCCGCTGTCTTTACAAATCCGAATTGCATAGGGGCTCCTTTCCAAAATAAGAAAGTCTGGTCATTTTCGCGGCCACTTTCGACGGTCTGAGTACCAGATAACATCATAACCGCGGGGCGGTTATGATACGCTTATTTTATGGCGTTCGCCTCGCCCCTTGCGGGGCAACCGGCGAAATCGCCTATTATGTCATGAGCGCCTTGTGCTCATGACATAATAGAGCACGCCCGCCGCGTCGGCTAAAAACCAGCCGATGGGCACCGACCACCAAATGCCCAGCACGCCGATGGCGGGCACGGCGGCCAGCGCGTAGGCCAGCCCGACGCGCGTGCCCAGCGAGATCACGGTGAGCACCAGCGACATCCCCGGCTTTTCCAGCGCGCGGTACAGGCCGTACAGCAGGAATAGCACGCCGATGCCGCAGTAAAATGTCCCCTCAATGCGCAGATACTGCGTGCCGATCCGCAGGATCTCCATCTCCTCGGGCGAGATGAACAGCGTCAGCAGCGGCTTTGCGAAAAGGAACACGGCGGCCGAGACGGGCACGCAGAACAGCACGCACACACGCGCCGCGGCGCGGATGCCCTCGCGGATACGCCGGGTCTGCCCCGCGCCGTGGTTCTGCGCGATGAAGGTGGAGAACGCGTTGCCGAAATCCTGTACCGGCATATAGGCGAACGAATCAATTTTGACGGCGGCGGCGAACGCGGCCATCACGGCCGTTCCGAAGCGGTTCACAAGGCGCTGCACCATCAGAATGCCGAAATTCATCACCGATTGCTGTAAGCAGGTCAGCAGGGAAAAACGCGCCAGCTCCAAGGCGAGTGCCCGGTCGAACCGGCAGTCGGCGCGGTGCACGCGGAGTGCGGGCATGCGCAGCAGCGTGTAGAGCATCAGTCCCACGCCCGATACCCACTGCGCCAGCACCGTGGCCGCGGCCGCGCCGGAAACGCCCAGCCGAAACACGAGCACAAACACAAGATCCAGCACGATGTTCAGCGCCGCCGCGACGGCCAAAAACGCTAGCGGCACGGTGGAATTGCCCACCGCGCGCAGCAGGGCGGCGAAAAAGTTATAGAGAAACGTGGCCGCGATGCCCCAGAAAATGACGCGCAGATATTCCCGCATCAGGCCATAGGCGGCGTCCGGCACCTCCAGCAGCCGCAGAAGGGGATCCAGTTGCGCCGCCGCCGCGGCCCACAGCGCGGCCGTCAGCGCGGCGATCATCGAGAAGGAGAGGAACACGCCGCGCCGCAGCCGGGCGTCGTCGCGCTGGCCCCGGCAGATCGAGAAAAACGCGCCGCAGCCCATGCACAGGCCGGAGAAAACGGACGTCAGGAACGTCATCAGCGTATAGGAGGAGCCGACGGCGGCCAACGCGTCCGCGCCCAAAAAGCGCCCGACGATCAGCGTGTCCGCGATGTTGTAGCACTGCTGCAGCAGGTTGCCTGCGATCATCGGCAGGGCGAAGCGCAGCATGGTGCCGGTGATGGGGCCGTGGGTCAAATCAAGCGTCCGCCCGCCGGCGCTTGTGGTTTTGCTGTGCGTCATACGCTGCGAACCGCCCCTTTGTTTTTATCTTATAAATTATGATAGCACAACGTGCGCGAAAAGTAAATCGGAGGAAAAAAGGGAAGGTGTCTATCCAAGGCGAACAATATTTGTGAAGAATGCCGACAATAAAAGGGATGGAAGCGTAGAAATTGCACAATATATGGAAAATTATGCTTTTTCACCGGTTTTATGCACAAAATGCTTGCGTTATACCGCCGGAATAGAGTATTATAAATATAAACTGTCGAAAGCATAGGAACAGCGCTGTATTCCCCGAAAGGACAAAAACGCGCCGCGCGCGGGATGGTCCGTGGGGCGGCGCTTTGAGATCGTGCAAAGAGGTGTATGATTCGTGAAATTTCCCGAGATGCCTTACCAGCGCCCGGACATGGACGCCCTAAAGACGCAGCTTGCGGGGCTGACAAAGCGCCTGCGGGCCGCGGGGGATTATGCCGAGGCACGCTCGGCTTTTTTGGAGAAGGATAAGCTGGAGCGGCACATTCAGACGCTGTCTTCGCTGGTGCATGTCCGCCATTCGATCGATACCCGCGATACATTTTACGATGCCGAGGCGAAATTCTGGAACACCGCCATGCCCGAACTGCAGGAATATATGCAGGCATGGACGCTGGCACTGCTGGAAAGCCCCTACCGCGCTGATTTTTCCGCCGAGTACGGCGACCTGATGTTCGTCAACGCCGAGCTCGAGCTCAAGACTTTTTCGCCCGAGATTATCCCGGACCTGCAGCGCGAGAACGAACTGCGGCGCGAATACGAAAAGCTTTTGGCGTCGGCGCAGGTGCCCTTCGAGGGCAAAACCTATACGCTTTCCCAAATGTCGCCGTTCAAGGCCGACGCGGACGACGCCCGCCGTTTGGCTGCGTGGAAGGCCGAGGGCCTGTGGTATAAGGAGCATCAGGAGCGGCTGGACAGCCTGTATGACGAGCTGGTGCGCCTGCGCGATGCGATGGGCAAAAAGTTTGGTTACGGTGGCTACACGACGCTGGGCTATTACCGTATGGGCCGCAACTGCTATACAAGGCAGGATGTTGAAAAATTCCGCGCGGCGGTTGTGAAATACCTTGTGCCCGTCGCGGACGGCATTTACCGCAAGCAGGCCGAGCGGCTGGGCAAGCAGTATCCGATGAGTTTTGCCGACAACGCCCTGCAGTTCCGCACCGGCAACCCGAAGCCGCAGGGGACGCCTGACGAGATTTTGGCCGAGGGCAAGGCGTTTTACACGCAGCTGAGCCCCGAGACGGCCGAGTTTTTCGACGCCATGCTTGACGGGCAGCTGTTGGACGTGCTCTCGACTGAGGGCAAGCAGGCGGGCGGCTACTGCACGGCCTTCGCGGATTACGGCGTGCCCTTCATTTTCGCCAACTTCAACGGCACGCAGCACGACGTCGAGGTCGTCACGCACGAGGCGGGGCACGCCTTCGCCGCGTGGGTGAACCGCGACCGCGTCCCGCTGGAATATGTCTGGCCGGGGCTGGAATCCTGCGAGGTGCACTCGATGTCGATGGAGTTCTTCGCGGAGCCGTGGGCGCCGCGCTTCTTCGGCAAGGACGCGCGCAAGTTCCTGTACAGCCATTTAGCGGGCGCGCTGACGTTTATTCCTTACGGCACAATGGTCGACCATTTCCAGCACAAGGTATACGACCACCCCGAAATGACGCCCGCCGAGCGGCACGGCGTATGGAAAAGGCTGCTGGGCGTGTACATGCCGTGGATGAAGCTGGACGGCGATATTCCCTTCTATGCCGAGGGCGAGGGCTGGCAGCGCCAGACGCATATCTATGCCCGCCCGTTCTATTACATTGATTACTGTCTCGCGCAGACGGTGTCGCTGCAGTTCTGGGCGATGCTGTGCGCGGATAAGGAAGACGCGTGGCGCCATTATATGGCCTATACCCGCCAGGGCGGCAGCCGCGTGTTCACTGAGCTTTTGGCGAACGCTGGGCTCGAGAGCCCGTTTGAGGAAAGCTGCCTGCGCGGCGTGTGCGTGAAGGCGGCCGAGGCGCTGGCGGAGTTCGACAAAACGGGCGTGGAATAAAATAAGGTCTGCCGCCCCCGGGGGCGGCAGCGGTAACGGGGCATGCCCCTTTACCGCTGCCCGTTGCAAGCTTGCACAGCAAGCTTGATTGTCTTTATTTTGGTGAATACGGAGGCTTCCTTCCGGGAGACTCCGTTTGAGGGCCTGTATACAGGGCCGAAGCTGCCGCGAGGACGGCGGCCCCTTTCCCGGCGCGCCGCGTGCGCGCAAAAGGAAGCGCCGGTTTTTTCGGGGCTCTGCGAAAGGGGAACGGCCGGCGGATCGGCGGTTTCGGCTGTGCATGCAAGGCTCATTCACAATCTTTTAAGGAGTGGAGTAAAAATGAAAAACGCAAAGAAGCTGCTTGCGCTGCTGCTTGCGCTCGCGCTCTGCTTAGGCGTATTCGCCGGATGCAGCAGCAACAGTGCCAGCGCATCGCAGTCGGCCTCGGGTTCAGCGTCGGTTCCGGCCGATTCGTCTGAGCCGGAGGAGGTCAACGAGACTCTGGTCGTGGCTACCGAGATGGGGTTAGAGGGCAAATTTTCGCCTTTCTTCGCCTTGTCGGGCGCCGATCAGGACGTGGTGGGTATGTTCACCATCGGCGCCCTGACAGTCGACCGTGTGTCCAATGTTGTCACCAAGGGGATCGAGGGTGAGACGCGCGCCTACAACGGCACGGATTACACGTATTACGGCGCGGGCGACGTGGAGGTGACCGAGAACGACGACGGTTCCGTCACCTATGACATCACGATCCGTGATGATATGAAGTTCAGCGACGGCACGCCTGTCGACATCGACGACCTGATCTTCAGCTATTATGTCATGCTCGATCCGACGTACGACGGCAACTCAACGCTGTATTCCATCCCCATTAAGGGCCTGGAAGAGTATCGTCAGGGCATGGATGTACTGTACGAGCTGCTGCTTGAGGCGGGCGAGGACAACACTGATTTCACCTACTGGGATGAGGCCACGCAGAAGGATTTCTGGGAGAACGGCATCCCCGCCGCTGGCGAGGTTTGGGCGCAGAGCATTTTGGATTACTGTGTGACGAACGGCTACAACGCCGCCGAGGATCCCGTTGAGGCGATTGCCGCCAACTGGGGCTATGAGCTCGAGGCGGGCGCTACCGCCGCTGATTTCTTTGCGGCGATCATGGCGAACGAGGCCTTTGGCGGCAGCTATCAGGCGGCCTCCGACACGGAGAGCGCCGACCGCTCGCTGTTCCAGTGCCTTGACGCCGAGTATATGGTGGGCGTTGCTACGGGCGACTCCGCCGATTACATCGAGGGCATTGAGCGCACGGGCGACTATTCGATGCGCGTGACCACCACCGAGCTGTCCGCTAACGCCATCTATCAGGTGGGTCAGGGCATTGCGCCGCTGCACTGGTACGGCGACGAGAGCCTGTATAACTACGATGAGCACCAGTTCGGCTTCCCGAAAGGCGACCTGTCCGGCGTGAAAGCCAAGACGAGCACCCCGCTCGGTGCCGGCCCGTATGTCTTTAAGGAATATTCCAACGGCGTTGTGTACATGGAGGCGAACCCCGAATACTTCCAGGGCGCGCCGGTTACGAAGTATCTCAACTTCAAGGAGACCAGTGAGGACAATATGGTCAGCGGTATCGTCACCGGTACGTTGGACATTGCCGATCCCAGCTACAGCACCGACGTCGCGAAGCAGATTGCTGTGGAAAATGGCTTCTCTGAGGACGAGTGGGATCAGTTTGACGGCCCGATGCTGACAACCCGTCTGGTCGACTTCCGCGGTTACGGCTATGTTGGCATCAATCCGAACCTTGTCAAGGTCGGCGACGACCCGTATTCCGACCAGTCCAAGGCGCTGCGCAAAGCGCTTGCGACAATGATCTCCGTCTATCGGGACGAGGCGATCGATTCGTACTACGGCCCGACCGCTTCTATCATCAACTATCCGATTTCCAATACCTCATGGGCTGCCCCGCAGACGACAGACGACGGCTATAAGATTGCCTATTCTCTGGATGTGAACGGCGAGCCTATCTATACCGCCGACATGGATGCGCAGGCGAAGTATGACGCCGCGCTGCAGGCCGCGCTGGGCTACTTCGAGGCTGCCGGCTACACCGTTGAGGACGGCAAGGTTACGGCCGCTCCCGAGGGCGCGAAGTTAGGCTACCAAGTGGAGATCGGCGCAGGCGGCAGCGGTGACCACCCGAGCTTCCTCCTGCTGAAGAATGTATCCGACGCGCTCGCGTCTATCGGTATTACGTTTACGGTGAACGACCACGCGCAGAGCAGTGCTCTGTACGCCACCTACCAGAACGGTACGGCCGAGCTGTGGTGTGCCGCGTGGCAGGCCGCGTCCGACCCGGATATGTTCCAGCTCTATCACAGCGAGGGCTCCACGAACTATTATCAGATCGCGGACGCTACGCTGGACGAAACCATTATGGCCGCCCGCAAGAGCGCGGATCAGACCTACCGCAAGACGCTGTATCAGGCCGCGATGGAGATCGTTATGGATTATGCTGTGGAGATCCCCATCTATCAGCGCAGTGAGTGCTATCTGCTCTCCTCCGAGCGCGTGGTGGCGGACAGCCTGCCGACCGACATGACTCCGTACTGGAGCTATAAGAGCGAGATCGAGGGCGTCGCTGTGAAATAAGCGCTTTGCGCTGATTCTCAGGAGATATAGCTTCTGAACATATGGCAGTCCCCTCCGCCCCCTCAAAAGGGCGGAGGGGCTGTACCTATTATACTGCAGCGGGGACTTTGTAAAGCCGTCGGAGGGTGCCCGTTTTTTCGCGAGGTTTCCGCGCGGGCTTTCGTAGGGGGCTTAGTCCTCACGCAGGGCCCGTGACGACGTTCTCGGGCGTGGTAAGCCTCGCCCTTACGGCATTTGGATCAGGCTACCTAATTTCAACAACCTGTTATTTTGTGGGTCATATTTCCTGTTTCACTTTACCATAGTTTCACAGTCAAGCGATAAATCATGCGGAATCCCCGTCGAGGACGGGCTTTCCGGGCAGCAAGGAGCTCCCTCCCCACGGCGCGGCCGTCCGGCATCAAAGCCTATGTGAGGGGAAGAGGCTGCTTGGTGTCGATTTCGGCGCTTTTTTGCGCGAAGCCTGTACCGATAGCCGATAGCACGCGCGGCGAATGGCACGGTTTTTCAAAGCGCCGCCCCGGCAGGATGCGAGTCGATCGAAGCCTGCCATACCATTCTGGCAGATGGGAGGAATTGTTTTGCGCAATTTTATCATCAAGCGCGTGGCGATCTCCGTGGTGATCCTGCTGTGCGTGACCGTAATCATCTATGGCCTTGTGCGCGCGATGCCGGGCTCTTATGTGGAGACGATGGCCATCCAGCTTTCATCCCTTCCCGGCGCGAAGCCCTATGAGGAGTGGCTTGCGCAGTTAGAGGCGGATTACGGCCTTGACAAGCCGTTCCTGGTGGGCTGGTTTACATGGATCAAGGAATTCTGCACGGGCAATTTCGGCGACAGCTGGAAGTATACTATCCGTGTAATTGATAAATTCAACGACGTCATCGGCGTATCGTTTGTAATGGGCGCGGTGTCGCTGGTTTTGCAGTTGATCATCGCCATCCCGTTGGGCATCATTGCCGCGACCAAGCAATATTCCAAGGCGGATTATGCCATTTCAGCCGGCGCGCTGGTCGGCATCTCGCTGCCCACGTTTTTCTTTGCGTCGCTGCTGAAGCTCGTCTTCGCGATGAAGCTTGGCTGGTTCGAGACGCACGGCCTTGTGGGGCGTAATTTCGCGCAGCTTTCCCCAAGCGGGCAGTTCTGGGACATGGCGCACCATTTGGTGCTGCCCATCGTGACGCTCGTCATTATTTCCATCGGCTCGCTGATGCGCTACACCCGCACCAATATGCTTGAGGTTTTGAACGCCGATTATATCCGCACGGCGCGCGCCAAGGGCCTTTCGGAAGGGCGCGTCATTTATCATCACGCGTTCCGCAATACGCTGATCCCGCTGGTCACGATGGTCGGCGGCTCGCTGCCCGGCCTGTTTTCGGGCGCCCTCATTACCGAGACGCTGTTCTCCATTCCGGGTATCGGCTACACCAGCTATCAGGCCATGCTCGCGGGCGACATCCCGTTCACGATGTTCTATCTGACGTTTCTCGCCGTGCTGACGCTGGCCGGCAACCTGATCTCTGATATTTTGTACGCTGTGGTTGACCCGCGCGTGCGGCTGGCATAAAAGGAGGGGAATGGTATGAGCGAAGAGACAAAGGTCGTTACAAGCGGCAATGCCCCGGACAGCGAAGAATATTCCCTGAATGACGACCGCCGCGTAAAGGTTCTGACGCCGGGCGCGCTCGTCGCGAAGCGGTTTTTCCGTAACCGGCTGGCTATTATTGGCCTTGTGATGTTGATCGCGATGTTTATGTTTTCTTTTGTGGGTGGCATTATCACACCGTATGGACAAGCCGAAATATTCTATACCTACGAAATGATGGAAAAGGAATATGTTGGCGTCACGCGCAACGACGCGATCCGCTATCTTGTGGCGGAGGAACAGGAATTCCCCACGTTGGCGCAGGCGCAGTTTGTGCTGGCGCTGAACACCGGCAAGACCGAATTTTCTTATGGGGACGTGGACTACACTTTTACGGACGAGGGCGGCGACCTTTATTCTATTTATGCGGGGGATGAGCTGCGCGCCGCGGCCTATAAGGACATCGTCAACGCCGCCGACGGCGAGGCGCAGCTGCCCTTCATCGCTAAGCACGCGGCGCTGCTTGCTTATGTGAACGGCGAGGACGCTTTCACGGCGGACGGCGCGTCCTACACGCTGGACGCGGACGGCAATATTTTGCGGGGCGGCAAGGAAGTGGGCTATATCAGCCGCTTTGTGGTGCAGTCGAAGGAGAACGGCGTCGTCATTACCCGCGATTTTAAGGAACGGTTAGAAGAGGCGCTGGAGACCGATGACGAGGATTTTATCTATAATGATCCCGACGGTACGGAGCATACCTACCGCATCACCTATGACGCCAGCGCAAAGGTCTGGTCTGTAATGCAGGAAACACCGACATATGTTTCCGTCAAATACGGCCAGCCTTCATGGGAGCACCTGCTGGGTACCGACGGCAACGGCATGGATATGCTGACGCGCCTGATGTACGGCGGCCGTGTCTCGCTGATTATCGGCTTCATCGTCGTGGGCATTGAGACGGTGCTCGGCATAATCATGGGCGGCGTGTCCGGCTACTTTGGCGGCTGGGTGGATAACCTCATCATGCGTATCGTCGATGTGTTCTACTGCATCCCCTCGACGCCGATCATCATCATTCTCGGCGCGGCGATGGATTCGATGCAGGTTGACCCGCAGATCCGAATGCTTTACCTGATGCTGCTGCTGGGCTTTCTCGGCTGGCCGGGCGTCGCCCGTATGGTGCGCGGGCAGATTCTTTCCCTGCGCGAGCAGGAATTCATGACCGCCACCGAGGCGTGCGGCATCAGCGTGTCGCACCGCATCTTCAAGCATCTGATTCCGAACGTCATCCCGCAGCTGATCGTCATTAGCACGATGGGCCTCGGCAGCGTGATTCTGACCGAGGCGACGCTCTCGTTCCTCGGCCTCGGCGTCAAGTTCCCGTTCGCTTCATGGGGCAATATCATCAGCGACGTCAACAACTCCTTTGTGATGACGAATTACTGGTTCGTCTGGATCCCGGCCGGGATCTGCCTGCTCATCACGGTTTTGGGCTTCAACTTCGTGGGCGACGGCCTGCGCGACGCCTTTGACCCGAAGATGAAGCGCTGAGAGGAGGGGACGAATATGGCAAAGAAGCAAGAGGGCTATCTGTCTGCGAAGGAATCCCGCCAGATCGCGCGGGAAAACCGGCAGGCCACCGATAAGCTGGAGAAGCGACGCAAGCGTAAAAAGGTGCCGGAGAGCGAGTATTTGACGCAGATGAAGGATCCGAACAATGCGGTGGAATTCGACAATCTGCACACTTATTTCTTTACCGATGCGGGTGTCGTCCGCTCGGTGGACGGCGTTTCGTTCGAGGTGCCCATTGGCAAAACCGTGGGCGTTGTGGGCGAATCCGGCTGCGGCAAAAGCGTCACCAGCCTGTCGCTGATGCAGCTGCTCCAGCGTCCGCAGGGGCAGATCGTGGAGGGCGCGATCCGTCTAAATCTCGGCGAAAAGGCGTATGACGTCGCGAAGGTTCCGGCGGAAAAAATGCAGGAGCTGCGCGGCAATTATATCTCAATGATTTTCCAGGAGCCCATGACCGCGCTGAACCCGGTGTTCCGCATCGGGGACCAGATTAACGAGGTGCTGGCGCTGCACAATGCGGAGGGCAAAAGCGAGGCGGAAATCGCCAAGCGTACCATTGAACTGCTGGAGATGGTGGGCATCGCCAATTCCGAGGGCGTCTATAAAATGTATCCGCACGAGCTGTCGGGCGGCATGCGCCAGCGCGTCATGATCGCAATGGCGCTGGCCTGCAACCCGAAGATCATTATCGCGGACGAGCCGACCACGGCGCTCGACGTGACGATCCAGGCGCAGATTCTTGATCTTTTGCGCCAGCTGAAGGACCGCATTAATTCCTCGATCATGTTTATTACGCATGACCTTGGCGTGATTGCCGAAATGGCGGATTACGTCGTCGTCATGTACGCCGGGCGCGTGGTGGAAAAGGGAACGGCGGAGGAAATCTTTGCCCATCCCGCACACCCGTATACAATCGGCCTGATGGCCTCGAAGCCCGTGGTGGGCAAGAAGGTCGACAAGCTGTATTCCATCCCGGGTAAGGTGCCGAATCCGATCAACATGCCGCATTACTGCTATTTCCGTGATCGCTGTGAAATGCAGTGTGAGAGCTGTTCGGGCGATTATCCGCAGGAAATCCGGCTTTCGCCGACGCACACGGTGTCGTGCTATCGATATACGGAAGAGAACCGGAAGGGAGGGGAAGCGTAATGGGCTTTAGTTTCAGGGGCCTTGCGCAGGGCGCGGGGCGCATGCATCCCGGCGATCCCGCAGGAAAATCTCCGGAGGAGCTCAAGCAAGAGCAGGAAAAGCGGGCCGAGCGCGTCCAAAAGGGAATGCAAAGCGCGAAGCCGGCCGTCGATCTGCACATTGACAACACCTTCACCCCGTTGGAATACGACCCGCAGTATATCCTGATGGTCAACGCGCTGAAAAAATATTTTCCCATCAAGGGCGGCATGATGTCCCAGACCGTGGGCTATGTCAAGGCGGTGGACGGCGTCACATTCAATCTGAAGCGCGGCAGCACAATGGGCCTCGTGGGGGAATCCGGCTGCGGCAAGACGACAACCGGACGCACGATTCTGCGCCTCTCCGGTGAAAAAACGGGCGGACAGGTGCTGTTTAATGGGAAAGAAATTTATGATCTGCCGTCCAAGGAGTTGCGCGCGCTGCGCACCAAGATGCAGATCATTTTCCAGGATCCGTTTTCCTCGCTTTCTCCGCGTCTGCCCGTGGGCGAGATCATCGGCGAAGCCGTGCGCGAGCATGAGTTGGTGCCGAAGGCGGAATTTAACGATTATATTGACAAGGTGATGGACAACTGCGGTCTGCAGCCGTTCCATAAGGATCGGTACCCGCACGAGTTTTCCGGCGGGCAGCGTCAGCGTATCTGCATTGCCCGCGCGCTCGCGCTGAATCCGGAGTTTGTCGTTTGCGACGAGCCAGTGTCTGCGCTGGATGTGTCCATTCAGGCGCAGATCATCAACCTGCTTAAGGATTTGCAGGAAAAGTATAAGCTAACCTATCTGTTTATCTCGCACGATTTGAGCGTGGTGGAGCACATATCAGACGCGGTCGGCGTGATGTATTTGGGCAATCTTGTGGAGTACGGCGCGACGGAGGACATTTTCCGCAACCCGCTGCACCCATACACCGAGGCACTATTCTCGGCGATCCCTGTGCCTGATCCCACGGCGAAAATGAATCGTATCGTGTTAGAGGGTTCGATTCCATCCCCGGCGACCCCGCCTTCCGGGTGCAAGTTCCACACCCGCTGCGCCCGCTGCACCGAACGCTGCAAGCAGGAGGTGCCGCGCCAGATCGAGGTGGAGCCGGGCCATTATGTGGTTTGTCATTTGTATGATAAATGAGTATGAGAAAAAATCGAACCTATGAGGACGACGATGGCCGTACCATCGCCGATATGAGCGGCGTCAGCCGCCAGCCGGTGTTTTTGCCGCGGTTGTCCGGGCCGCCGCGCGCCGGGAACACTCCGGCCCGCCCCGCTCCGCGCGAGGAGTCGTCCCGTCCGTGGGAGGAAACGGGCCTGACGAAGAAGGAGCAGCTTTGGTATATGCTCGGCGCGCTGAAGGCGGCGCTGCTGATCGCGCTTGCGTTCATCGGTGGGTTGGGCGTGATTGTATTGCTGTTTTTCCTCTCTGCGTGAGGGAGCGCCGCGCTTGAAAAACAGCCTTTGTTCAAGCGTGTCGGCGATAACGCCCGCCCAAAAGAAGTCCAAAAGAAAAAGCCGGGTCCGCGCTGTTTTGGCGCGAATCCGGCTTTCTGTTGGATAAAGTAGAATAGAAGTGAACCCACATTGCCTTGTCCGCCGCGGGCGTCCAGTGCGCGAGCACGGCGTGGGGCATCAGGGCGGGGAAAATTTTTTCGGAAAGACTGTCCCGCCCGCATTGGGAACCGCTGAATCAATCGCCGCGCACAACTCGGCGGTTGAATCAGCGCTTACTTTACGCCTGTGCGCCGCTCTGCATGACCTCGGCCTTCAGCAGTTCGACAAACTGCTTGGCGGCGCGGGGGGTGCGCCCGCCGCTGCGGATGGCGTAAGCCTCGGCGCGTGTCAGCAGCTCCTGCTCAGGCAGCTCCACCTCGTACAAAAGCGCAAGCTGACGCACGATGTGGCAATAGAACTCCTTGTCCGGGCGCGAGAAGGTGACCGTCAGTCCGAACCGGGCCGACAGGCTCATCAGCTCCTGTACGGTATCGGCCAAATGGATCTCGTCGCCGGCGCGGTCGGAAAAGGTTTCCTTGACCAGATGGCGGCGGTTTGAGGTGGCATAAACCGCGATATTCGCGCCGCGCCCGCCGACGCTGCCCTCTAAAATTGCCTTCAGCGCGGCGAAATCGTCGTCATTGGCGGAAAAGCTGAGGTCGTCAATAAAAAGGATAAATTTCAGCGGGTTGGCGGCGAGTGTTTCCACTAAATCGGGAATCTGGTACAGCTGGTTCTTTTTCACTTCAATCAGGCGCAGGCCGTCACTCGCGAAAGCGCCCGCCACCGCCTTGATCGTGCTGCTTTTGCCGGTACCGGCGTCGCCGTACAGGAGCACGTTGCTCGCGGGGCGTCCCTCCAGCAGCGCGCGGGTGTTGGCGATGACAAGGCCGCGTTCCCGCTCATAGCCGGAAAGCGTGTCGAGCGGCTGGAG
>CANRZX010000056.1 GCA_947644575.1 uncultured Clostridia bacterium
CTGGGAACCGGCAACCTGCGAGACGTTGTGTTCATGGGCCTGCACGTCTGCCAGATGATGGGATATGAGGAAATCATGAATTCGTATCGGTTCATCACCACCAATGCCGCGCGGACGCTGCACTTAGGCGACCGCTACGGAATTCTCGAGAACCGACCGGCCAATTTTGTAGTGCTGGACGCCGAAAACTATTATGACGCGCTGAACACCAACGCGGCAGTGCTGGCCTCATACCGGAACGGAAAGTGTATCGCGCGTTCGACGCCCGGCAGCAGCGAGATGCTTGTCTGAACTGTGATAAACCGAACGCTTCGGAAAAGCTGCGGCGTTCGGAACAAAGAACAAAGCGGCAGGAAAATTTTCCGGGATTTGAAGAATTGCATTCGTCCTCAAAATTCGTTATACTTTAATAGAAAGGATCGGCGGAGGAGGGGTTGGAAAGCGTCTTTTGACTCAGAGCGCGAGGGGAATGGGCCGCTTCCGGCTTGGGGAAATACGGCATTGGTCGAAAATGGTCGATTATTTTCACTTGCAAGAGGTATGTGGATTTTGTAAACTATTATTATACCAAAACCAACATCGGCCTTGCCGGAACAGATCACCGGTGGTTCAGCGATTCCTTTTTGAAAGTTGAGGAATGAAGATGAAAACGACACAGGTGCTTTATACGCGGATATTTACGGATCTTGGCCCACTTCAAAAAGCGCATATTTTGCAGTACGCATTGACGAGCGAGCCGCAGGAGGCTTTGCCATACGGTGTCATGGTTACGGCGCTACAAAAGGAGGGACAACGCTCCGAATCCTGCGGTGCTCTGTTCGGGAAGGAAGAGGACGCCTGCCGCTTGCTGGTCTTTTTGTGGGAAAATGCCGTTGGACCGTTAACAATGCCAGGTGTGGTGGAGGATCTTCGACGCTCGGGTGTGCTGTTTTGCCGGGAAGAGGAAAAGTGAGTGTTCACATGGCCGAAAAGGATGTTATCCGTGTTCTGATTGTGGAGGATGACCCCGTCCAGCGGGAGCTTTTGCACGACGCGCTGGAGATGGAACGGGATATTGTCTGCTGCGGGCAGGCCAAGGACGGGGTAGAGGCGCTGGAGGCCCTGAGCAGGGAGAAGCCGGACGTCCTGCTGCTTGATATTGTAATGCCTAATATGGATGGCGTCGATTTATTGTACCACTTGAAGGAAAGCTCTCCGCCTGAGCGCCCTTATATTATCGCAATCAGCGCGTTCGGGCAGGAGCGCATCGCGCAGACGGTGCTCTCTCAGGGCGCGGATTGGTTCATGCTCAAGCCATATCGGTTTGATTTGCTGTTTCGCCGGATTCGGACGCTTGCAAAGGGGAACCTGCCTGAGCAGGGAATTTCTCTGGAGAGCGAGGTATCCCGCGCGGTTATGGAATTGAAAATCCCGACCAACGCCTTTGGGTTCCCGTACTTAGGGCAGGCTTTGATGATCTTGTTGTCGCGGCAGGGGACCTGCCTGATGGGAAAGGACGTTTATGGAGTGATTGCGGCGCGCAACGGTACCTCAGCGCAGAATGTGGAAAAAGCGCTGCGCAGCGCCATCAAACGAGCCTTCAAGGCAAATTCCGAGGCGCTGCATCAGCTCCTCCAATTCGGTGGTATTGAGGGCGCGACCCATTTATCCAACGGCCGTTTCCTGACCCTTATGGCGGAGAGCCTTCGGCACAGGAACGATCCGAAATAAGTGCCGTCTATTAAAAGCGCGGCTTTTGGGGGCGAACGGCAAAAAGCCTGTCCGGACAACAGCGTTTGAGCTTGCGAATGCAGGCGCTGAGAGACGGCTCAAAATCTCCGGTCCGCCTTAATATTTGATATATGGAACGGCCTCTAAGAAAGGGGATATGTCGAGCACATGAAAAAAAGGACGGATTCAGTCCTGAATGAATATTTTGAAGAAACCGCTCCGCCGCAAAAGACGCGGCGGGAGCTTTGGCGGGCGGCGGCCAAAGCGTTTGAACGGCTTTTGGATGCGCGAGCCGTTTGTTTCTTTGATGAAAAGGGAGAGCCGGTTCCGGACGCGCGCGGTTCAGGCAGAGAACCTCCGGACGGATGCGGGAGCACGGGACGGATAGATGGGGGATCCGGCGCGCTGGTAGAAAAAATTCCATATCAGAAAATCAAGACTTGCATGGCGGATCGGGCCGGCAGGTCTGTTTGCGTTTTGGATGAAAAAGCAACCGGGGCGCAGTGGTGGCTGTTTTTGCTGCTCGCGGGGGACGTGCTGTGCGGCGCGGTGCTGTGTGTGTTTTCTGGGGTGCCTAATGGGAAAACGCTTTCCGACGCGCAGCGCTTGGCGGACGTCGTTGCGCCGCGCTTTGCCGAAACGCCGCGCAAGCAAGGGCGCGAAGCTGAGGCTGCTCTTTCCTCGGATACGACGGCACTGCTTTCCCACGAATTCAAAACGCCGCTGACAGTAGCGCTGTCGTCTCTGCAGCTTTTACGGCGCAAGCTGCAAAAAACCGATATTCCGGACGGGACGAAAAAGTATTTGGATTATGCCGAGCTGAATATTTATAAGTCGCTTCGGTTTGCGATGAACCTTGTAGACGCGCAGAACGCCGAGCTGGGCTCCGCCGCCGAGCATGAATATGTTGATCTTTCCGTGATTTTGCGGGATCTTGCGGAGGGAACACGGCCTTACGCGATGGTCAGCGGAGCAAAGCTGACGTTTGAGAACCGCGTGGGTAGCCCGTGCGGCGTTATGTGCGACACGCTTTATTTGGAGCGTATTCTTCTGAACCTACTGTCAAACGCGCTGAAGCATACCTCGGAAGGGGGCGAGGTGCGGCTGGTGCTGGAGCGGAAAGCCGAGGGGAAAACGCTGTACGTTCATGTGGAAGATGAGGGCCCCGGCATTCCCGAAAAGACGCTTGGCCTGCTGTTTCAAAAATTCTGGCAGGGCGCGAACGAGCACGGCGCGGGACTTGGGCTTTATCTCTCCGAGCGGTTCGCAAGGGGAATGGGGGGCGAGCTATGGGCGGAAAACCGGCCGCAGGGCGGCGCGCGCTTTACGCTCTGCCTTCCGGTTGATACGGAAAAGCCGCTGAACGCCGTGCTGCGTGGTGCGGCGCGGGTATATCAAAGCGATTCCCATGACGCACTGCTGCAAATTGAACTGTCGGAGCTGCTTTCGCAAAAATGTATTTAGCGGCTTTACTTTATCAGGAAAATCATGTAAAATATTTAAGGAACCTTTGGCTAAATCCCCGGACACGTCTTGACGGCAGATTGTTCCGCTTGTTTTGTGCTAAAATCTTGAAATATGGCAAAGTTCTTAGCGGATGTGCCGCTTTAGAATTTTGGCATCCCCCTTTGCGGGGACACAAAATATTTCTGCGATTTTGGCGCTGCAGCAGACACAAAATCTGTTTGCCAATCTGTGACCCCGCATCTTCTTGCGGGGAAGTATCGGCCGCGCGTTCCTAACGCAGCCGATGATCGTTGATTTAATTAGAGTTTCCTTAAATAGGCATCATGACGGCGGAGGTGTTGAAATGTCGATCCGATATAAGCGCATTTTGCTGAAGCTGAGCGGGGAGGCGCTGGCCGGAGAAAAAAGCTTTGGCCTTGACGTGGAAACGATCCACAATATCTGCGCGGGCATCCGTGATGCGCACGCGCTCGGCGCGCAAATCGGGATCGTTGTAGGCGGCGGGAACTTCTGGCGCGGTCGGTCCAGCGGCGAGATGGAGCGTACCCGAGCGGATCAGATTGGAATGCTGGCCACGGCGATGAACGCCTTAGCGGTAGCCGATGCGCTGGAGCATTTAGGCGTTGAGGTGCGCGTGCAGACGGCGATTTCCATGCAGCAGGTGGCCGAGCCGTATATCCGCAACCGGGCGATCCGCCATATGGAAAAGGGTCGCGTGGTGATTTTTGGATGCGGCACGGGCAACCCGTTCTTCTCCACGGACACGGCCGCGGCGTTGCGCGCGGCGGAGATCAACGCCGATATTATTTTTAAGGCGACAATGGTCGACGGCGTGTATGACAAGGATCCGAAAAAGCACCCGGACGCGAAAAAGTATGACATGCTGACCTTCAGCCGCGTGCTGTCCGACCAGCTGGCCGTGATGGACAGCACCGCCGCCACAATGTGTCGTGACAATGGGCTGCCGATCCTTGTGTTTGATATTCTGCATCCCGAAAATATCGCTAAAGCAGCGGCGGGCGAGCCAATCGGCACGCTGGTGGCCGAGCAGTAAGGAGGAAAAAAGATGAGCGCGGAGACAAAGGTCTACGAGGAAAAAATGAACGGTGTCATCCGGCACCTGACAAAAGAGCACGCCACGATCCGCGCGGGACGCGCCAATCCCGCAATTCTCGATCGTGTGACGGTGGATTATTACGGAACGCCCACGCCGATCAATCAGGTGGCGGCCGTTGCGGTGTCCGAGGCACGCGTACTGACCATCACCCCGTGGGACGCGTCGCTGATGCGCGCGATCGAAAAAGCGATCCTGACCTCGGACATCGGCATTAACCCTACCAACGACGGACGCACCATGCGCCTTGTTTTTCCCGCACCGACAGAGGAGCGCCGCAAGCAGCTGACCAAGGACGCGCAGCATATGGGCGAGGAGGCGAAGGTTGCCGTGCGTAATGTCCGCCGCGACGCGCTGGATAAATTCAAGGGCATGAAAAAATCCGGCGAGGTGACCGAGGACGACCTCAAAAATCTTGAGACGGAGATGCAGAAGCTCACCGATAAATTTGTCAAAGAAATTGACAAGATCTGCGAAGCGAAAAACAAAGAAATTATGGAGATTTAATTTGATTGCCCCGGCAAACATCGCTTGACATGGGCAAAACAGGCGCCCTGAGCCCAGTATCGGGCTGCGGTACGCAAGGCGTCTGACCGAAAAACGGCGACACGGTTGGCGGGCTCCGGCTGCCGCGCGGTTTTCCGCGCGGCATTCGGTTTTCCTGTCCGCAAAATCCAAAGGAGGGCTGAGCGCATGGCGTTGGAATTGGGCCGGGCCAAAGGCCTGAGCATTGGCATCATTATGGATGGGAACGGGCGCTGGGCAAAAAAACGCGGCCTGCCGCGCACAGCCGGGCACACAAAGGGCGCGGAGGTGTTTCGCGACATCATCCGTTACTGCAACGAGCTGGAATTGGCCAGCGTGACCTTTTACGCCTTTTCCACGGAGAATTGGTCGCGCCCCATGGAGGAAGTCAACGGCATCATGAAGCTGTTTGGCGAATATTTGGTGATGGCCTACGACTATCAGAAGGAGAACAACCGCGTTGTGTTTTTGGGCGACCGTTCGCCGCTCCCCGAGAAATATCAGGAGCAGATGAACGACATCGAGCAAAAGACGCGCGCCAATACGGGAACCATCCTGAACGTGGCGGTGAACTACGGCGGTCGGCAGGAGCTGGTACACGGCATCCGCATCCTTGCGCAGCGTGTTTTGGCGGGGGAGCTCCGTCCCGAGGAGATCAACACAGATACCGTTTCCAGCGTGCTGTATACGGCGGGACAGCGCGACCCCGATTTTATTCTGCGCCCGAGCGGTGAGCACCGGCTTTCCAATTTTATGCTGTGGCAGGCGTCTTACGCGGAATTTGTCGATATGGATGTTTTATGGCCGGACTTCACCCGTGCGGATTTGGACCGTGCCATAGAGGAATACAATACCAGAAGCCGCCGCTTTGGCGGGCTTTGAGCGTGAATCGAGGGCGTTTTGTATGAAAACGAGAGTCATTACCTCCGCCGTCGGCCTGATCGTGCTGTTCATTGTGATGGCGCTGTTTGATACGGTTGTATTCAATTTTGTGATCGCGGCGATCTGCCTGCTGGCGATCCATGAGGTATTCAGGGCGTTTCATCTGGAAAAGACCGCCTATCTGTACTGGGGCTTTATTCCGTATACGTTTCTGGTCATGTTCAGTGATATGAGCCGGGTGCGTATGCTGCTTTTGCCGCTTTCTTATGTGTTCGCGCTCTATTTGGCGATCTGCGTGATCCGGCGCTCGAAGAGTATTGAATTCGCAAAGCTGGGCGGTATGGTGTTGTATGCGGGCATCATTTTATTCTGCTTTTATTCCTTTATCTATCTCAAGCAGCTTTTGCCGCGCACGCAGTACGGCTATGATGCGCTGTACTTTATTTTCCTGACGCTGGGCTTCGCTTGGGGCGGGGATACCGCTGCGTATTTTACGGGCCGCGCATTCGGAAAGCATAAGCTCGCGCCGGTTGTCAGCCCGAATAAAACGGTGGAGGGAGCCGTCGGCGGCGTGCTGGGCAGCATGCTGCTCGGGGTGCTTGTCACGTTGATTTATACAGCACTGCATGGGCGCTTGGTGGGCGTTCCGCTCGATTCTCTCGGGCTGCGGTATTACGCCGTCATCGTCCTGCTCGCGGGCATTGGCTCGGTAATCGGCATTGTGGGCGATTTATTCGCCTCTGTTATCAAGCGCCAATGCGGCATCAAAGATTATGGCACAATTTTTCCGGGACACGGCGGGATCATGGATCGCTTCGACAGCGTGATCTTTATCGCGCCGCTGGTTGCAATGGTTGTGACGGCGGTATTTTACCATTACGCAAGGGTGTGAGGAAGCCGGTATGACAAAACAGGTCACGGTACTGGGCTCGACCGGGTCGATCGGAACCCAGAGCCTCGAAGTTATCCGCGCGCAGGGGTATGGTGTATCCGGCCTTGCCGCGCATAAAAACACGGCGCTGCTGGCGCGTCAGATTGAGGAATTTCATCCGCGCCGCGTCGCCGTGGCGGACGAGGCGGCGGCGGATGAGCTCGCGCGCCAGCTACAGGGCTTGCGGGACGCGCCGGTGTTGCTGCGCGGCGTGCGCGGCCTTGCCGAGCTGGCCGCGGCGCCGGACGCGGATATCGTATTGAACGCAGTGGTAGGGATCGCGGGGCTGCCCGCGACGCTGGCCGCCATCGAAAGCGGGCGCGATGTGGCGCTGGCCAACAAGGAAAGTCTTGTCACCGGTGGGCGTCTTGTCATGGAAGTCGTGCGCCGGCACGGCGTAAAGCTGCTGCCGGTGGACAGCGAGCACTCGGCAATCTTCCAGTGCCTACAGGATGTATACGCGGAGAAGAGCCTGCAAAAAATATTGCTGACAGCCTCCGGGGGCCCGTTCTTTGGCAAAACGCGGGAGGAGCTGGCGGCCATAACGAAGGAGGACGCGCTGCGGCACCCGAATTGGAGCATGGGGCGCAAGATCACCATTGATTCCGCGACGCTGATGAATAAAGGGCTGGAGCTGATTGAGGCGGTGTGGCTGTTTGGGCTTTCTCCCGAGCAAATACAAATCGTGGTGCAGCGGCAAAGCGTGATCCACTCGATGGTGCAGCTTACCGATCATTCCATTTTGGCGCAGCTGGGCGTGCCGGATATGCGCATCCCCATTCAATACGCGCTGACATGGCCACGCCGCGTGCATGGCCCCGCGCCCGAGCTGGATTTCACCGCGCTGCGGACACTGACCTTTGATGTTGCCGACGAGGAGACATTCCGCTGCCTCGCCGCATGCAAAAAGGCGATCCGGAAGGGCGGGCTCGCCCCATGCGCGGCCAACGGCGCAAATGAGGAGGCCGTACGCCTGTTTTTGGAGGACCGGATCCCTTTCCTGAAGATCGGCGAATTGGTGGAGGGCGTTGTGGAGAGCGATTCGTTCGGTGGGGAATATACGTTGGATGATGTTTATGAATGCGACGCTGCGGCGCGCGCATATGTTTTAGAGCATTTATGATGGCGCGGTATTTCCCGGGAGCCTTGCCGGGGCGCGGCGCCGGGCGGCCGGACAGCCGGTAGGCCGGATGGCGGCTCCAAGAGTACGAAGGTAAGGTGGGTCATAGAATGACGGCATTTTTTAGCGGTATGGGCTCGCTTTTGCTGACGGTCGCGGCGTCCGTCTTTGTTTTCAGCCTTGTTATTTTCATCCATGAGCTGGGGCATTTCCTTACGGCGAAATTCAGCGGCATTCAGGTGAATGAATTCGCGCTGGGTATGGGGCCGATAATCTTCAGCCGGATGCGCGGCGGCACAAAATATGCGCTGCGGCTGTTTCCGGTCGGCGGCTTTGTCAGCATGGAGGGCGAGGACGAGGAAAGTGAGAAGCCTGGTTCCTTCAATAAAGCGCCGGTGGGCAACCGGATATTGGTAACGGTGGCAGGCGCAGCGATGAACCTGCTGCTCGGCTTTGTTGTGCTGGTGTGCGTCGTGTGTTCACAGGAGCTGGTCAGCACGCGCACCGTTCTGCAGTTTTATGAGGACGCGTCCACACAGCGGACCGGCCTGCGCGAGGGCGACACGATCATCGCCGTCAACGGCCGCCGCTGCTTCATCGCGAACGACATTGTCTATGAATTCGCGCGTACACAGCAGGGAAAAGCGGATCTGACGGTATTGCGGGACGGCTGTCAGGTGCAGTTGGACGGTGTGACCTTCGACACGTATGAAAAGGATGGCGTCAGCCAGTTAGTGATTGACTTTGTGATCCTTGGCGAGGAAAAGACGCTCCCGGGCGTGCTGCGCGAGGCGGGGAACTGGACGCTTTCGCTTGGGCGCATGGTAATCCTGAGCCTGACGGATCTGATCACGGGGCGCATCGCGGTCAATAACCTGTCCGGCCCGGTGGGCATTGTTTCCGCCATCAGCGAGGCTTCCAGCGCCGGGTTCTCTTCGCTGCTGATGTTGCTTGCGCTGATCACCATCAACCTCGGGGTGTTCAATCTGCTGCCGATCCCCGCGCTGGACGGCGGGCGGCTAATGTTCTTGCTGCTTGAGGCGATTCGCCGCAAGCCAATCAGCCAGAAATACGAGATTGCCGTCAACGCCGCTGGCTTTATGCTGTTAATTGGGCTGATGATTTTCGCGACATTCAATGACATTACAAAATTGATTTTATAAATGAGGAAACGCCATGCGAAAAAGGACACAGGCTGTACGAATTGGAAACCTATTCATTGGTGGCGGTCACCCCATCGCCGTACAGAGCATGCTCAACGTGCCGATTCATGATATTGAGGGAAACGTGGCGCAGGCCAAACGGCTCGAGGCCGAGGGCTGCCAGATTATTCGCGTTACGGTGCCGTCCACGGCGGACGCGCGGGTCGTGACGGCGCTGAAAAACGCGGTCAGTATGCCTGTTGTCGCGGATATTCATTTTGACTACAAGGCGGCGCTGGCCTGCGTGGACGCGGGCGTTGACAAGATACGGATCAATCCGGGCAACATCGGCGCGGATGAGCATGTGGCCGAGGTCGCGCGCGCCTGCCGCGCGCGCGGTATCCCCATCCGCATCGGCGTCAATGGGGGCAGCATGGAAAAGGAAATTCTCGCAAAGTATGGCGGCGTCACGCCGCAGGCGCTGGTGGAAAGCGCGATGTATCACGCGGCTTTGCTTGAAAAGCACGATTTCCGGGACATCGTGATCTCGATCAAATCCTCGAATGTTCCGATTGTGGTCGCCGCGTACCGGCTGCTGAGCGAACGGTGCGCCTACCCGCTGCACGTGGGCGTCACGGAGGCGGGTACATACCGAATGGGGCTGATTAAATCCGCGATGGGGATCGGGACGTTGCTGCTGGAGGGCATCGGCGATACCATTCGTGTTTCCTTGACAGACGAGCCGGAAAAAGAGGTTCGCGCTGGCTTTGACATCCTGCGTGCCGCGGGGCATTTTGTCCCGGGGCCAGAGGTCGTTAGCTGTCCCACCTGCGGGCGGACAAGTATCGAAGTCGCTCGGATCGCCGCCGAGGTAGAGGAGCGCCTGCGCGGCTGTAAAAAGCCGGTCAAGATAGCTGTAATGGGCTGCGTTGTGAACGGCCCGGGTGAAGCGCGGGACGCGGATATTGGCATTGCGGGAGGAAAGGGGTGTGCCATGCTGTTCATTAAGGGCAAACAGGTGCGGCGCATCGAGGGGAATTACGTGGACGAGCTTTGTGCGGAGGTAGAACGGCTGGTGTCGGCGGAATGAAGCCTCTTTTGACGCAGCTTTGGCCGCAGTTCACCGCGGACGCGGACTTCACAAGCAGCTATGGCGACGCGGTTGTCGAGCGTGTTGTGGCCGACCGGAAGAAAATGACGGTGACGGTGACGTACCGAACGGAAAATCACATTCCGGCGCAGGTGAGTGGACGGTTGGCCGCCTCTCTCGCGCCGCTGTTTCCCGGCTTCGCGTTAAAGACGCGGGGCCTGTTTTCCTATAACAGCCTGACGCCGGAGATTGTGCTTGCGCTGGCCGAGGAGCTGCGGGACGACGGCGTTCCCGTCAACGGGTATCTCTCCGGCGCGCGGGCACGCATCGAGGGCGAGCGGATCACGCTGTTCGTCTATCACGGCGCGCTGCTTTTAACGCAAATGGATTTCGCGGGGCGCCTCGAAGACCGGATCGCCGAATGCACGGGCGTGCGCCCGCATGTGACGCTGCAATGCGAGGCGTCTATCGACGCGCGGGAGGTGGAGCGCCATATCCGGCAGAAGACTCCGCCCGCTGCCCGGGTATTCCGCGAAAAGAACGTGGGGCAGGTGGTCGAAATTCCGGGTCTTGCGCTGGAACAGTCGTCTGTCAAGTTAGTGACAGGCAAGGCGTTTCAGCCCAAGGAAACGACCCCGCTGCGCGACCTTGGCGCGGATTCCGACAAGGTTACGATCTGGGGCGACATTTTCGCAAAGGATCTGCGCGGGAACCGGCGGAAAATCTATACGATCTCCATTACGGATTACACCGGCTCGGTCAATCTGAAAATCTTTCCGCAGGAAGGTGAAAGCTGCGATAAGTGGGAACAGCTCGCGGTTGGGGATACGCTCATCCTGAAGGGGGACTGCGCTTTCGACCGGTTTGACCACGATTATGTGGTGAGTCCGCGCGACGTGATGAAGGCTACGCGCAGGCAGCGCACCGACGACGCGACCGAAAAGCGTGTGGAGCTACATCTGCACACCAAAAAAAGCAGCATGGACGGTTTTTGCGACCCGGAGCTCGCCGTCAAAACGGCATATCGGATGGGTCACCGGGCGGTGGCCATCACGGATCACGGTGTGGTGCAGGGCTTCCCGCCCGCCATGCTGGCGGCGGAGGCCATCCGTAAAAAGGATCCCGGATTCAAGCTGATTTATGGCGTTGAAGCCTATTTTGTCGACGATATGATCCCCGTGGTGTACGGTGCGGCCAAGGGGGAGATGAAAGGCTCGTTTGTGGTGTTCGACCTTGAAACGACCGGGCTGTCGCCTGCAGAGTGTGCCATCACGGAGATCGGTGCCGTTGTGGTCGAGAACGGGGAAATCACCGAAAGCTATAATACCTTCGTCAATCCCGGCTGCCGTATCCCACCCGAAATCACGAAGATCACCGGCATCACGGATGAGATGGTGGCCGACGCGCCGGGGCAGGAGGAGGCGCTGCGCGCGTTTTTGAAATTTGCGGCCGGCCGGGTGCTCGTCGCGCATAACGCGCACGGGTTTGACGTCCGCTTTTTGAAAATGAGCGCCGAGCGCTGTGGCGTGCCATTTCAAAATCCATATATAGATACGCTCCCTTTAGCGCAGGCGCTCTATTTAGGGCTGCGCAATTATAAGCTGGACACTATCGGGAAATACTTGGAAATCCCGCCCTTCCAGCACCACCGCGCGTGTGACGACGCGCGGGCTCTGGCGCAGATTTTTGTCAAAATGATCGAGGACCTTGCCCTGCGCGGCGTAACGGTGTTGGAGCAGGTGAACACGGGCCTTGGCGGCGCGCGTGAGCTGGCCAAGAAGAACTATCATATGATCCTGTTGGTGCGCAGCGCGGCGGGACTGAAAAACTTATACCGCATCATTTCGGCGGCACATATGGATTATTTCTTCAAGGTGCCGCGTGTGCCGCGCAGCTTGCTGAACAAATACCGCGAGGGCCTGATCGTCGGCTCGGCCTGCGAGGCGGGAGAGCTTTATCGCGCGATTGTCGAGGGACGCGACTTTGTGGAGCTGTGCGAGATTGCGTCCTATTATGATTATCTTGAAGTGCAGCCGCTTGGGAACAACGAATATATGCTGCGCGAAAATATTGTGGACAATGTCGAGCAGATCAAGGAATTCAACAGAACCGTGATCCGCTTGGGGGAAACGCTGGGGAAAATGGTCGTGGCCACCGGGGACGTCCATTTTATGGAGCCCGAGGACGCGATCTACCGCGCGGTGCTGCAGGCCGGCAACGGCTTTTCGGACGCGGACAATCAGGCCCCGCTGTATTTCCGCACGACGGACGACATGTTGCGCCAGTTTGACTACCTGCCTTTGGAGAAAGCGCGGGAGATTGTTATCACGAATCCCAACCGTATCGCGGATATGATCGACGGGGATTTGCGCGCGATCCCCAAAGGGCTGTATACCCCCACGATTGACGGGGCGGACGAATCCCTGCGGGAGGATACCATGCGCACCGCGCGCGAGCGCTACGGCGACCCGCTGCCGGAACTGGTGGAAAAGCGTCTGACGCGGGAGTTGGATTCCATCATTAAGCATGGCTTCGCGGTGCTGTATGTCATCGCGCAGAAGTTAGTGCAAAAGAGCGAGGAGTACGGCTATCTGGTCGGTTCGCGCGGTTCTGTAGGTTCGTCGGCGGTGGCGCACTTCTCCGGCATTTCCGAGGTCAACAGCCTGCCGCCACATTATCTTTGCCCCGCGTGCAAGTGGAGCGAGTTTTTCACCGACGGCTCAGTCGCCGACGGCTTTGATTTGCCGGACAAGGTTTGCCCCCGCTGCGGGCAAAAGCTGCTGGTGGACGGGCATGATATCCCATTTGAAACCTTTTTGGGCTTCGACGGCGACAAGGAGCCGGATATTGACCTGAACTTCTCCGGCGAGGTGCAGAGCCGGATCCACCGCTATACGGAGGATTTGTTCGGCCACGACTATGTGTTCAAGGCCGGGACACTGTCTGAACTTCAGGATAAAACTGCGTTCGGCTATGTGAAAAAGTATTTGGAGGAGCGCGGACGCATCGTCAGCCATGCCGAGGAAAACCGTCTCGCACGCGGCTGCACCGGCGTCAAGCGCACCACAGGTCAGCATCCGGGCGGAATGGTCGTGGTGCCGAGCGGCTATGACGTATATGACTTCACGCCCATTCAGCACCCGGCGGATGACAAGGAAAAAGGGCTTGTCACCACACATTTTGAATTTAAGTATCTGCATGACACCATCTTAAAGCTGGACGAGCTCGGGCACGATGTGCCCACGATGTACAAGCATTTGGAGGATATGACGGGCATCAAAATGGACGCCGTCCCGATGAATGACCCAAAGGTGATCTCACTGCTGGTGTCGACGGACGCGCTGGGCGTGACGCCCGATCAGATCGACAGCCAGACGGGTACGTTCGGCATCCCGGAGTTGGGAACGAATTTCGTGCGCAATATGCTGATCGAGGCGCAGCCGAAAAGCTTCGGCGACTTGATCCAGATCTCCGGCCTTTCCCACGGCACGGATGTATGGAACGGCAACGCGCAGGATCTGATCCGGGACGGCGTATGCACCATTTCGGACGTAATCGGTACGCGCGACAGCATTATGACGTATCTTCTGTACAAGGGCGTCGAGCCGAAGCAGGCGTTTAACATTATGGAGCTGACGCGCAAAGGCAAGGTAGCGAAAGGGGGATTCCCCGATGGCGCGGAGGAGATGCTGCGCGCGCACGGCGTGCCGGAATGGTATTTGGAGAGCTGCCGGAAAATCAAGTATATGTTCCCGAAGGCGCACGCCGTGGCGTACCTGATCGCGGCCATCCGCCTGATGTGGTTCAAGGTGTACCGCCCACTGGAATTTTACGCCACCTTCTTTACGGTGCGCGGGGACGACATCGATTACGAGGCCGCCGTGGGCGGCATCGCCGTCGCGCGCCAGCACATGAAGGAGGTGAACCAACGGCTGCGGGAGGAAAAGAACGCCAAGGACGAGGATATTCTGGTTTCCCTCCAGCTTGTGAACGAGATGCTCCAGCGCGGCTATGAATTTTTGCCAATCCATATTGGGAAGAGCCGCGCGCGCTCTTATACGATAGAGGAGGGCAAAATCCGCTTGCCGTTTATGGCGCTGAAGGGCGTGGGGACCGCTGCGGCAAACACGCTGGAGCGCGCCACGCTGGATGGCCAGAAATACCTTTCGGCGGAGGATCTCCAAGCCGCGTGCGGCGCCATCAGCAGCTCCGCGAAAAATAACGGCTCGCAGATAGAATACGGTACGGTTTCCGGTACGGTGATGGAAACGCTGGCCGGCATCGGCGCGCTGGGGAATCTGCCACGATCCAGTCAAGTATCTTTGTTTGAGTAGGAAATGAGCCGCCGGATTCCGAGATATTTTGAGGAATGATATAATTAACACGCTTGACACGCTCGAAAAGAGATGCTTTTCGAGGCGCGGCATGGGTTGCCGCGCCAAAATCGCCTGCGGCGATTTCCTGTCGATTCAGTAGTCAGCACGCACGCTCCGCGTGCGGCGCGCAAAGCGCGCCACTTGAAAACAA